>JAIRZY010000056.1 GCA_031266995.1 Tannerella sp. | reverse complement strand
GATGAAAAAATATATACTCGATCTGGAAGTAAGAGAAAACAGGCGTCTTCGCGCCGACTACAGCCTGCTGAAGCTGAGGTCGGCAGCACCGTTGCCCGAGATGGCGCCCGGACAGTTTGCCGAGGTGCGCGTAGACGGTTCGGCGACGACGTTTCTGCGCCGCCCGATTTCGATCTGCTACGTCGACGGGGCGGCCGGCGAGCTGTGGCTGCTGATCCGGCACGCGGGGGACGGCACGCGACGGATGGCGGAATATCGCGCGGGCGACGTGATGAACCTGATCCTGCCGCTTGGCCGCGGCTTTTCCATTCCCCCGGCGCCGCCGGGCCGTCAACTGCTGCTCGTCGGCGGCGGAGCGGGGGTGGCGCCGCTGCTGTTTCTGGGCGATGCGCTGAGGCGTGCCGGTCACGAGCCGGCCTTTCTGCTCGGCGCGCGTTCGGACGACGGCCTGCTGCTGCTCGACGATTTCCGCCGGCTGGGCACGGTCTGCGTCACGACCGAAGACGGTTCGGCGGGCGAGACGGGCTTCGTCACCCATCATTCCGTCCTGACCCGGCGCTTCGAGCGCATCTATGCCTGCGGCCCGCGGCCGATGATGGTCGCCGTGGCCGAATATGCGGCTTCGGCGGGCGTCGCGTGCGAGGTTTCTCTTGAAAATGTAATGGCCTGCGGCATTGGCGCCTGCCTGTGCTGCGTGGAGATGACGGCGGCGGGGCGGCACGTCTGCGTCTGCACGGAAGGCCCGGTGTTTGACATAAATCAACTGACATGGCTGAACTGACAACAAAAATAGGCGACCTGACGCTCCGGAATCCCGTAATGACGGCCTCCGGCACGTTCGGGTACGGCGTGGAATATGCCGACTTCATCGACCTTTCGCGCCTTGGCGGTATCGTGGTGAAGGGGACGACCATGCAGCCGCGCGAAGGCAATCCGTCGCCGCGCATGGCGGAGACGGCGGCGGGGATGCTGAACGCCGTCGGGCTGCAGAACAGGGGCGCGGACTGCTTCGTGCGTGAGATTTATCCGCAGATACGGCATCTCGGCACGCAGGTGATAGTGAACGTGAGCGGTTCGACGGTAGAGACATACGTGTCGTGCGCCGAGCGTATTGCCTCGCTGGAGCGCATCGAGGCGATCGAGCTGAACATCTCGTGCCCGAACGTGAAGCAGGGCGGGATGGCATTCGGCGTGACCTGCCGGGGGGCGGCCGAGGTGGTTCGCGCCGTGCGCGCCGCTTATCCGAAGACGCTGATCGTGAAACTGTCGCCCAACGTGACGGACATTGCCGAGATTGCCCGCGCCGTCGAAGGCGAGGGCGCCGATGCCGTCTCGCTGATCAATACGCTGCTGGGCATGGCGATCGACATCGAGAAGCGCCGCCCCGTCCTGTCGACCGTCACCGGCGGACTGTCGGGGCCTTGCGTGAAGCCGGTTGCGCTGCGGATGGTGTGGCAGACGTTTCAGGCTGTGCGCGTGCCCGTCATCGGACTGGGGGGAATCTGCTGCTGGCAGGACGCCGTCGAGTTTATGCTCGCCGGGGCCAGCGCGATACAGATCGGGACGTACAACTTCGTCGATCCGGCGGCGTCGCTCAAGGTGATCGACGGACTGAACGACTACTGCGACCGCCACGGCTTCGCGTCCGTCACGGAACTGACCGGCGCGCTGAACGTGCTGGATTCAATCTGACCGGTGTATGAGAACAGCCGGATATACGGGAAAAACGCTTCTGCCGGTCTGCGCGGCGCTGTGCTGCACGGTAGCCGTGCAGGCTCAGAACATACACATCCCCGATGCGCATTTCAGGGATTATCTGACCGAACATTTCGACACCGACGGCGACGGCGGAATATCCGAACGGGAGGCGCGTGCGGTCACCGTAATCGAGTGTACGGACAGGCCGCTCGCGTCGCTTCAGGGCATCGAATATTTCACGGCGCTGGAGGAACTGTACTGTTCGCCCGCCGGTTTCTTTGACCGCGGCGAGCTGACGTCCGTCGACCTCAGTAAAAATACGGCGCTGCGCAAACTGCACTGCGACAACAATCGCCTCGACACGCTCGACCTCAGCCACAATCCCGCCCTGCGCGAACTGCACTGCCGCAACAACCTCCTCAAGACGCTGGACGTGACTCATAATCCTCTGCTTGAAGAAATCATCTGCGACAACAACCGGCTGACGCGCCTGGACGCGGGCGGATGCGAAGCGCTCGTGCTGCTCCACGCGGGCGTGAACGGGCTGGAGGCGCTCGACCTGTCGGACTGCGTGTCGCTGCGCTGGCTGAACTGCGCGGAGAACGCTCTCGCGCGCCTTGACCTCTCGCGCAATGCGGCGCTTGAGACGCTGGTGTGCAGCAGCAACCGGCTCGACTCGCTCGACGTGAGCCGGCAGGTGGCTCTGACGGAACTGTACTGCGGACACAACCGGCTGGATACGCTGGACGTGAGCCGTAACCTCCTGCTGGTCGATCTCGACTGCGGCAGTAACCGCCTGCGCGCCCTCGACGTGAGCCGCAACGGGGCGCTGACCGGCCTCGAATGCAGCATCAACCGGTTGACGACGCTCGACGTGACGCACAACGCGGCGCTGAAGAGCGTTTACTGCAACGCGATGCCTTCGCTGACGGCTATCTATCTGATAAAGGGCGAAACGTATGAGAGCCTGAGCTACCTGACGTCGCAGGTCGCGGCCTACGCGGTCGACATCGAAACGGGTCTGGCTGAGCTGATGGCCATCACTGAAAAGGAGCCGGAGGAAACGCGCGAAGTCGTCCATGCGGAAAAGGCGGCCCCGACGGAGCAGCGGACGCGCACGGCTCGCGAGATTTACTACGACGAAGCGCGCCGGCGGGACGAGCTTCGCAAAAACGAAGAGGCGCGGCAGCGTGAAGAGGCGGCGCGGCGGGAGGCCATCCGGGTGCACGAGGGGGCGATTCACATCCCCGACACGGCGTTCAGGGCATACCTGCTGGCGCATTTCGACGCGAACGGAGACGGGCAACTGTCGGGCGCCGAAGCGCGCAGCGTGCGCGCCGTCGACTGCGCCGGGCTGGGTATTCTGTCGCTGGAGGGGATTGAATATTTCGCGTCGCTGGAATCGCTCCGGTGCAGCGGCAACGGCCTCCGCACGCTCGACATGAGCTATCATCCGCGGCTGGTCGCGCTGGACTGTTCGCGCAACCGAATCCACCGGCTGGACGTGCGGCAGAACATGTCGCTGCGTGAACTGGAATGTTCGGAAAACAACCTGATCACGATAGACGTGGCGCGAAACGTGGCGCTGGCGACGCTGAAGTGCAGCAGCGTGAGGCTGATCAGACTGGACATTTCGAACAATGCGCAACTGCACGTGCTGAACTGCCACAACAATCACCTGACGGCGCTCGACGTGACGAAAAATCCGCACATGGACAGCCTCACGTGCAGCAAAAACAGTCTGGAGATGCTGGGCGTGGGCCACCTCGACGGCCTGGTCTTTCTCAACTGCGGCGGCAACCGGTTGAGCGGCATCGACGTGAGCCGCAACCGGTCGCTGAAGGCGCTGCTATGCTACGAAAACCGGCTGGCGGCCATCGACGTCAGCCTCAATGCCGGACTGGAGCGGCTGGACTGCGGACGCAATCTGCTGGACGCCGTTGACGTGAGCCGCAACGGGGAACTGACGGAACTGATATGCCGCGGAAACAGGCTGACAGACCTCGACGTGAGCAAAAATCCGTCGCTGACGCGGCTCAACTGCTCGGACAATCAGTTGACGGAAGTGGACGTGATGCGCAACCGGCGCTTGAAAATCATCGAATCGGCGCCGATGCCCACGCTGGTCACGCTCTACTGTCCGAACGAACTCGTATATACCAAGCTCGCGTATCCCGTCACGGCCAAGGTGAGCTACCGCAAGACGGCGGGCAAGTGACGCCGACGCCGCGCGGCCGGTCAGACTTTCCGGCATTTCACGGCGATAAACCGCATCGGCAGATGACCGGGCATGAACCTGACAGGCTCGTCGATGTCAAAAAAATCCGTCAGGCCATAACGTCCAAACTCGCGCACGATCGCCGCGCGGTCGTAGAAAAAGAGGCACGCCCCGGAAGGCATTTCAAAACGGTCGCGGCTCAGCTCCCGCCCGCGGCCATACGTCGGGTCGCGCCGGGAAATGAACGAGAAAAACATCGCCCCGTCCGGCCGCAACTGGCGGTGACAGTCGGCGACGAACTTGCGCCGTTCATTTCTGTTCAGCAGATGAATCAGCGCATGACTGAAAATCCCGCCGTAGCGTCTGTCGTCGAAAGGCATGTCGGTCACCGAGCCATTGTGAATGCGAATGTCGAGCCTGCTTTGAGACCGCGCCAGCTCGATGGCGGTTTTCGAGATTTCGATACCCGTCACCTCCATACCCGCGTCAAGAAAAACGCCCGCATTCCGCCCGTAGCCAATCCCCGGAATCAGCACATCCCGAATCCCCTCCTTCACGAAGAAATCTCTCGCCGCGATGGCCGACTCTGCCGGCTCAAATCCCCACATCGTCTGTTTCTCAATAAACGTCGCTTCCCATAACTCGCCCGTTTTCATCATTCTGTTCATATCTCTGCTGCCTGTGAAATTTTACCGCCGCAAAGGTAGTCAAAAAAACGGACGCAGGACCGGACGGTGTCCGTTCGGACCACGCCCGCCTCACTGTCTTTCAGCGCAGTGACATGACATGTGACCGGAAGACATGACATGTGATAAGATGATATTGCATACCGTAATATGCAATGACATCCGGCGGGAAGTCATGACTTCTGGCGGGAAAACATGACTTCCGGCGAAATGCAATGACTTCCGGCGGGAAGTCATGACTTCTGGCGAAATGCAATGACATCTGGCCGGAAGACATGACTTCTGAACGAAATGCAATGACATCTGGCCGGAAGTCATGACTTCTGGCGAAATACAATGACTTCTGGCAGGATGCAATGACCTGTTCGGGAAAAATATCTTCTCCGGAGAAAAAACATGTGCAATATTTGTCGATTCGCAGATGCATGCAAGTCGCCCGGCGCCTTTTCCGCTTCCGCGAACATTCCGTCGACTGACGCACTATCCGGGAGCATCTTTTGCGGACAGGCGCCGCGCGAAAAGCGGCAAAATGGCAACTGCGGGAGTCCGGCACGCGAAAAACAGGACAAATATTTGCGCAAACTAAAAAGAAGTATTATTTTTGCGCCCTGATTCCTCAAGGGTAAAAAAGCGATTGATAGAGATATAATCCACCCCCGGAACATAACCTGTTATAATTTAAGACAGATGTATGTAATTGTAGAAATTAACGGCCAGCAGTTTAAGGCCGAGCAAGGAAGAAAATTGTTTGTTCATCACATCCCGAATGTCGAGAACGGTGCGACGGTCGAATTCGACCGGGTGTTGCTGGTCGACGCGGATGGCGCCGTACGGGTAGGGACGCCTGCCATCGAAGGCGCGAAAGTGGTGTGCGAAGTGCTTTCTCCGTTGGTGAAGGGTGATAAAGTGTTGATCTTTCACAAGAAAAGAAGGAAAGGTTATCGCAAGCTGAATGGCCACCGTCAGCAGTTCACCGAAGTGAGTATTAAAGAAATTGTGATCTGAACATTAAAAACGTAAAAAAAACATGGCACATAAAAAAGGAGTAGGCAGTTCGAAAAACGGTCGCGAATCGGAAAGCAAACGACTGGGAGTAAAACTTTTTGGCGGCGAAAGAGCCATAGCGGGCAACATCATTCTCCGCCAGCGGGGGACGAAGCATCACCCGGGTCAAAATGTGGGTATGGGCAGAGATCATACGATTTATGCGCTGATCGACGGCACCGTCGTCTTCCGCAGAGGGAAAAACAATCGTTCCTATATCTCCGTGAAGGGTTTCGCGTCCGCCGCGTCGGAAGCGCCTCAGACGGCAACCCCTGCCGGGACGGAAGATAAGGCGGAGCCCGTAGTGGCAACGACAGTCGAAGTGACTGAGCCGGTTGCGTTGACAGATTCGGTAGAAGTAACCGCGGAACCGCAGCCGGCAGGAGAATAGCCGGGCGGAACGGCGAAAATTGCCGAAAGAAGACAGATTGAAAAAGGTGCGCCGGAAGGAGCATCTTTTTTTTATGTCACGCAAAAGATATCCGAAGCAGCCGCTCGTGAAAAAACGATGTTTCTTCGTCCGAACGGCTAAAATCCGGCGTCCGCTCCGCCGCCGAGCGCGCGATAAAGATCAATTACCGCCTGCGCCTTCTCCAGGTTGTCGTTGACGGTGGCGAGCTGGGCGTTCAGGTAATTTTGCTGGGCGGTGAGGACTTCGATGTAGGTCGCTTCGCCGGCGCGGAGAAGTTCCTGCGTGTAGTCAACCGATTTGCGCAGCGATTCGAGCTGGAGGGCACGTACGACGGCCTTCTCCTGCGCTTTCTCATAGATGAAGAGGATGTCCGACAC
>JAIRZY010000038.1 GCA_031266995.1 Tannerella sp. | reverse complement strand
GTTACGGGCTGCAGTGTGTACGGATGCAGGCCGGTATAGTATATTTCCGTCGAGAGCGTCATGGGTGTCGGCGTAAAATCCTGCACCTGTTCGAGGTGGAAGTGCAGTTTCTTCGTTTTGACGGCAAGTTCCGCCATGTCGCTCTCCGTGCATCCCGGATGACTTGAGATAAAGTACGGAATTAACTGAAGATTCAGCCCTCCTGCCCTGCAAATGCGGTCGAACATGCGACCGAACTGCTCAAACAGGTGAAAAGGAGGCTTGCGCATTAGCCGGAGCACGCCGTCTTCCGTGTGTTCGGGCGCAACCTTCAGGCGTCCCGACACGTGATGACATATCAGTTCCTCCGCATACGAACCGGCAGACCGGCTCCAGTCCTTTTCCGCGAAGGCATGCAGCAGCAGGTCGTGCCGGATACCGCTGCCAATGAAAACCTTCCTGACGCCCGGCGCCCGGCGGACGGCGCGGTACAGATCGAGCAGTGGCGCATGATCGGCACACAGGTTTTTGCACACGGACGGCGCGAGGCACGACGGACGGCGACACGCGCGGCAGAGATGACCGTCGCGCCCCTGCATCCCGTACATGTTGGCCGACGGCCCTCCGAGGTCGCTTATATGCCCCTTGAAATCAGGCATCATACATATCCGGTCGACTTCGTCCAGAATAGAGCGGCGGCTGCGCGATGTGACGAATTTTCCCTGATGCGCCGAAATCGTACAGAACGCGCAGCCGCCGAAGCATCCCCGATGTATATTGACGGAAAAACGGATCATCTCGTATGCCGGAATAATCTTTCCGCTGTATTTCGGATGCGGCAGGCGCGTATACGGCAGGTCGTACGATGCGTCCAGTTCGTCCTCCGTCGCGGGCGGACAGGGCGGATTGACGATCACTGCCTGCCTGCCTGCCCGCTGAATGATGCGCGACGAGCTGCTGTAGCGGTTTGATTCCTCTTCGATCATTCTGAAGTTCATCGCCTGCCTGCGACGGTCTTTCAGACAGTCGTCGAAGGGGAACAGTTCAATATCGCCGGGCCGTATGTCCACGCTTTCGGCCAGGTATGCCGTCTGTGGAATGTCTTTCAGTTGTGCGAACGGGATGCCTTCGCGCAGCCGGCGCACCAGCTCGCGCACGGGCTTCTCGCCCATGCCGTAGACGAGCAGATCGGCGCGACTGTCCACCAGAATACCGGGGCGAAGGCGATCCTGCCAGTAGTCGTAATGCGCCAGTCGACGGAGCGACGCCTCGATACCACCCAGCACAACGGGCGTTTCCGGGAAAAGTTCCTTCAGGATTCCGGCGTAGACGATACTCGGATAGTCGGGACGCAGGCGCGGCTGCCGGTCGGGCGAATAGGCATCGTCGCTTCGCAGCCGCTTGCCCGCCGTGTAGTGATTGACCATCGAGTCCATCGCGCCGGGTGCAATGCCGAAGAAGAGACGCGGCACTCCCATCCGTTTGAAATCGCGGAGGTCGCCCCGCCAGTCGGGTTGCGGCACAATGGCGACACGCAGCCCCTCGGCCTCAAGCACACGACCGATAACCGCCGCGCCAAACGAAGGATGGTCGACGTAGGCGTCGCCGCTGAACAGTATCACGTCCAGACAGTCCCAGCCGCGGAGTTCGACCTCCTTCCGGGTGGTCGGCAGCCAGTCAGTCAGTCCGGGCGTTCTCAGTCCGGCAGACCTTTCCATACGAAACAGTCGGGGAAATGAAGCGTCCTGTCGCCCTCGAACAGCCCGAAAACGGAAGCGCCCGATCCGGACATCGACGCATACACGGCGCCCTGGGCATAAAGCTGCTCTTTGATGTCTCCAATCACGGGATAACGGGTGAAGATGCCCGGCTCGAAATCGTTCATAAGACAGGTTGCCCACTCCGACACGGGCCGCGAGATGATTTCACGCAGCGGGCAGGCCGGCTTCGAAGGCTTTACGAGCGAATAGGCGTCGCGGGTAGAAACGTACACATTGTTGGGTTTGACAATGTACAGCGTGTAGCCCCGCAGAGACAGGGACAGCGGCTCGAACACATTGCCCGTGCCGGTGGCGAGGACTGGCCTGTTGCGGATGAAAAACGGACAGTCTGCGCCGATCGTGGCGGCCGTTTCCTCCAGTTCGCGGTCGCTGATATTCAACTGTGCGAAAGCGTTCAGCAGTTTCAGCATGAAAGCGGCGTCTGCCGATCCGCCTCCCAGCCCGGCGCCGAAGGGGATGGCTTTTTTTAGATAGATGGCTGTCGGTGGAATCGTGTATTTCTTCTCCAGCGCACGCAGGGCTTTCAACACCAGATTGTCGTCCGGCGCGGCGTCCAGCCGGATGCCGCTCTGCGTGAACGACGTTTCAGTGGCGCTGACGACTTCGAGCGCATCCCTGAGCGGGACGGGATAGAACACGGTTTCGATGTCGTGATAGCCGTCCGGCCGCCTGCCTGTCACGCGAAGGCCCAGGTTGATTTTTGCGTTCGGGAAACAGATCATCGCCGTCTTACATTAAATTAGAATGACGGGGCAACCGAATCTTTGAATCGTGAATCACCGCTCACG
Organism: Tannerella sp.; assembly: GCA_031266995.1. GTDB lineage: Bacteria > Bacteroidota > Bacteroidia > Bacteroidales > Tannerellaceae > Tannerella. The sequence goes on along the minus strand of JAIRZY010000038.1, from coordinate 4,775 downwards.
GTTGCCGGATCTGCGGTGTCCCTTTCGTCCGTGCGAAGAGTCATTCCTGTCCGGACGCCCGCCCTGCCTTGCGCCCTGCGGGGCGCCGCGTCGCCGTCCGCGCGCTTTGCCTTTGTTCTTTTCCGGCTCGTAGGCGGGCGTTTCGCCGAGCGAAGGGTCGTCGACGGGAATCTTGTAAATCGTTTTGCCGAGGAATGTTTCGATTTCCTTGAAGCGGCTTTGCTCCTCTACGCCGACGAGCGTGATGGCTACGCCTTCGCCGTTCGTTCCGCGCGCCGTGCGGCCGATGCGGTGCACGTAGTCTTCGGGGTCGTTCGGGATGTCGTAGTTGATGATCAGACTGATGTCGGTGATGTCGATCCCGCGCGCCACCACGTCGGTAGCTACGAGGATGTCCGTGTGCCTGTTTTTGAAATCCTTCATCACCTGCTCGCGCTCCGTCTGCTCGAGGTCGGAATGCATGGCCTGCACGTTGAAGTCGAGTCGCTTGAGCGTGGCGGCCAGTTCCTTTACCTTCATCTTCGAAGACGAGAAGACGATGACGCGCTGCGGATTGCTCTGCCGGAAGAGGTTCCTGAGGATGGGCAGTTTCTGTCGCTCATGGCAGATATATGCCGACTGCAGGATGGCTTCGGGTGGCCGCGCGATGGCGACTTTCACCTCTACCGGGTCTTTGAGTATTGTCTGCGCCATTTTTTTTATTTTTGGCGGCATCGTGGCGGAAAACATAATGATCTGGCACGTCGCGGGCAGATGTTTGTATATCTGCATAATGTCGTCGTAGAAACCCATGTCGAGCATGCGATCCGCCTCGTCGAGGATGAAGAACGAGGTGCGCGAAAGGTCGACGCTTCCCATGTTCAGGTGGCTGATGAGTCTTCCCGGCGTGGCAATCACGATGTCGGCGCCCATCAGCAGGCCGCGTTCCTGCTGCGCGTAGGCAATGCCGTCGGTCCCGCCATAGACGGCTACGGCCGAGACGGGTACGTAGTACGAAAAACCCTCGACCTGCTGGTCTATCTGCTGCGCCAGCTCGCGCGTGGGCGACATGATGACCGCGTTGACGGCGTCGTCGGGATAGCCGCCCTTACTCAGTTCGTTGAGGACCGGCAGCACGTAGGCGGCCGTCTTGCCCGAGCCCGTCTGGGCAAATCCCATGATGTCTTTCTTCTCCAGAATGGGAGGTATCGACAGTTCCTGTATGGGTGTTGTTTCCTCAAATTGCATGGCATAAAGCCCGTCCAGTATGGCATCTTCAAGATGCAGTTCGTCAAATTTCATGAATACATAATTTTTTATGTGTCTTGCCATTTTCACCGGCAAAATGACGGGCAAAGTTACATATTATTTGATAGAGAACAAGCGTTTCTGTCCGGTAATTAAAAAAATACGAATCCGGGGCCGGAAAATGAGGCGCAAAAGAACGGAGACCGGTTACTTTACCGGGCTGTTGAATGGTGTTAATCTTTTATTATCGGACAAGGGTAACTCTTTCCGGAAAAGGATTGTGCAATATTCCCCGGCCCCGCTGCGTTTTATTTTCATAAATTCTGATATGACATGAATCTGTTGCTGAATCGGCTGAAGAAAAACAGGTCGTTGCGGATTGTGAATCTGCTGGGGCTGGCTGTTATTTTTGCGTGTATGGTGGCGTCGTATGCGTATGTGAAGTATGAGATGAGTTATGACCGTTTTCACGGGAAGGCGGACAGGATTGTCCGTTTTGCTCTCCGCTATGACGACGAGCCGGTGGACGGGCGTATCTACGGCTTTACGAAAGACAGTCCAGTCGTGACCGGCGTGCCGGAGATTGAAGATGCGGTGCTGATGAACTGCGCCGAGACCGGCGTGCTGACGTGCGACGGGAAGGTGCGCGTGATGAACAATTTCTATTTTGCGACGGCCGGCTTCTTCGATGTCTTCGACTATCCGCTGGTGGAAGGCGACCGGAGGGGCGTGCTGGATGCTCCCGGAAAGGCGGCCGTCAGCCGGCGGCTTGCGCAGGAACTGTTTGGCGACGGGACGGCAGAGGGGAAGGAAATTCAGCTTTCCGGACGGCGGTTTGGCGAGCAGACGGTGTTTGTGAGCGGTGTATTCGAAGATTTCCCTGAAAATACGCATTTTCATACCGATCTGATTGTTCATGCGCCGGACAACGGAATGCCGCTCTATACGTATGTTTACCTGCTGATGAGGCCGCGGACGGACGTTGCGCAGCTCCGCCGGTCGATCGCCGCCCGGCTGGAGGAAACGGAGGGCGACGGTGGGCGCAAGGCGGCTCCCCACCTGACGGCGCTGGCGGACATCCACCTGCACAGTCACCTGCAACGGGAGATGGAGGTGAACGGAAACATTCATTATATATATGCGGTCGCCGGGGCGAATGTCCTGCTGCTGGCCATCGTGCTGTTTAATCTGTGGCTGAACGCGGGACTGATATTCGCGCACAGCCGGCGGTATTATCAACTGCTGCGGATCAACGGGGCGTCGTCGTCGACCGTGCTGGCGGACGAGAGCCGGCTGGCGGCGGTGCTCGGGCTGGCGGCGATGCTCCTGGGAAGCGCGGTGGCGCATGTCGCGTGTCCATACCTGCGCGTGCGGCTCGATGTGCTGGGCGTGGCGGAGGGCGGCGCGTTCGGCGTGCTGTTTCTGTTCGCCACGTGGGCGGTTTCCATCCTGCCGGTTGCGGGCGGAATGTCGGACACGCTGTTTCGGAACACGGGCAGCGACGTGCGCCCCGTGCGCTTTTCGCTCGCCGGCGTGCGCTTCATGCTGATTGCGCAGTATGCGATGGTGATGTTTATCATGATCGTTGCCGTCGGCATCAGCCGGCAGATGAGTCTGGTGAAGGCGTCGCAAATGGGCGGGCGCGGACAGACGGTGCTGGTGATGAAGGAGCAGCCCGACGGCGTGAAGGAGCGCTACGACGTGCTCCGCGCCGAGCTGCTGAAACACGCCTCGATCGAGGCCGTCACCTCCTCCATGCAACTGCCCGGCTCGGCGATCCGCGACGGCATTTCGGTACGCAGGGAGGGCGAGGCGGAGAGGCGCTTCCTTTCGATACACGTGTCCGGCGAAGATTTTTTGCCGTTCTTCGGCATCGTTCCCGTGGCGGGGAGAGTGTTCCGGCCCTCCGCGCTCACGTATGAGGAAGAGAACGCGATGCTGCTCGACATGGTGTACGGCCGCGAGGCGCAGACCGCCCCGCCCGCCGAGGAGTATGTCATCAACCGCAGCGCGCTGCCGGCGCTCGGCTTCGCGTCGGCGGACGAAGCGACGGGCCAGTGGCTGGAGATTGACGGAACGGGCGCCGGCGTGCATTACATCCGCAGGGGGCAGATTGTGGGCGTGACCGACGATTTTACCTATACGAACGCCAGCGAGGCGGCGCGCCCGGTGCTGATGCTGCAAAGAAAAATGTTTCAGCACTGCATCATGATTCGCCTCGCGCCCGGCCGCGTCGCGGAGGCGCTGGACGTGTTCAATCGCGTATGGACGGAAGTGATCCCGGGCTATCCGGCCGACTGCGCGTTCCTGCACGACGTGTATGCCGGCGTCTACGGCAGCGAGCTGAAGGCCGAATCGCTCGTGCGCCTCTTCGCGCTCCTCAGCCTGCTGGTCGCCAGCATGGGGCTGGTCATCGTCATGGCCTTCATCGTACGGAGGAAAACGCGGGAGATTGGCATCCGCAAGGTGAGCGGGGCGACGGCGATGGACATCATCGGACGGCTGAACGGCCGTTTCGCCCTCTGGATCGGCGCGGCATTCGTGCCGGCCGTCCCGGCGGCATGGTGGGTGATGGCGCGATGGCAGGAACATTTCGCGCAGAAGGCCGGCCTCGACTGGCAGGTGTTCGCGCTCGCCGGGCTGGCCGTATGCGCCGTGTCCGCGCTCGCCGTCTCGTGGCAGAGCTGGCGCGCCGCGCGGCTCGACCCCGTCAGCGCGCTGAAGGTCGATTAGCGCCGGCCGCCGGGCGGGGGAAATTCAAGATTCAAAATTCAAGATTCAAGATTTGAAACCGACTGCCGCCGACCGGAGACCGCGCCGGGCGGCGAAATTCAAGATTCAAAATTCAAGTTTCAAAATTTAAAACCGCCCGCCGCCGACCGCCGCCGACCGGGCGGGGGAAATTCAAGATTCAAAATTTAAGATTCAAGATTTGAAACCGACCGCCGCCGACTGGGCGGTTTCATCCATATAAATAATGAAGACAACCGCGCGACGGAAGAAGACAGCCAGCCGACGGTAAAAGACAGCCAACCGCCGGTAAAAGACAGCCAAGCGCCGGTAAAAGACAGCCAACGCCCGGTAAAAGACAGCCAAGCGCCGGTAAAAGACTACCAACGCCCGGTAAAAGACAGCCAGCCGCCGGTAAAAGACAGCCAAGCGTTGGTAAAAGACAGCCAGCCGCCGGTAAAAGACAGCCAACGCCCGGTAAAAGACAGCCGGCCGCCGGTAAAAGACAGCCAGCCGCCGGGAGTCGACCCCAACCGTCCCAAACAAGTCCCCACCCGTCCCAAAACCCCCTCCTCCCCAAAATCCGTCCTCAAACACATAATAAAATCTAATCTCTGTAATAAATATGTAAACACCGCCCACCCTCGCCGGCTAATACCCAGCCCGTTGAACGCCGCGCACCCCCGCCCCGACAGCGAAAAACGGCCCGCCCGCGCTCCGCCAACGCCGCAAAAACCCTATCTTTGCACCGAAAAGATTGTAAAAGTAAACACATGAGAGCGAAAACAAGAACGTTTTCCCTGCTGGCCATCACGAGT
>JAIRZY010000010.1 GCA_031266995.1 Tannerella sp. | reverse complement strand
CCCCCCCCCCCCATTTCCAAGCCAACCCCCGCAAACGCGATCGAACTGTGTGTCTGTAGTTCAGCCGGGTGCTCATCCGTACTGTCACTACCTTCCCGTCCGTCCCAACCGTCCCCATTGTTCCCGCCACCCCACGGCACCGCCATGCACCCGGCCCGGACAATCCCCGCAGAGTCGCGATGCATCGCGTCTCTACAATCCCGACCGTCCCCGTCGCCCCTACCGCCCCCTTTGTCCCCACTGTCCCCGCCATCCCCCGGCACCGCCATGCCTCCGGCCCGGACAATCCCCGCGGAGACGCGATGCATCGCGTCTCTACAACAACACTGCTCCTTTTTTTCTACACGCTCATCTGCTGCTCCTGCGCCCCGCGTTCCGCGTCCGATACCGATATCCTTTCTTCCGCCTGCGATTGCGACAGCATCCCCGGCACGTTGCTGCAATGGCGTTTTAGCGGTCGCACGCTGACCATCGAAGGCCCGCGCAATGCGCCGGACGCGCTGCCGGACTACGCCTCCGGCGACGCCACGCCATGGGCGGCACACCGTTCCGACATCCGGATCATCTCCCTGTCGGGCATCACGCACGTCGGCAGTCACGCCTTTGCCGGCTGTAGCCGTGCGGAACACCTCTTTTTTATGCATGACGCCGTCTCCATTGGCGCCGGCGCCTTTGCCGGATGCGTCGCGCTGCCCGCCGTCGACCTCCCGCAAACGATCGTCGCCATCGACTCCGGCGCCTTTGCCGGATGCAGCAGTTTGCAGTCCGTCAATCTCCCTCCGGCGCTGGAAGTCATCCGGCCGGCTACCTTCCTGGACTGCCGCAGCCTGCCGTCCGTCATCCTCCCCCGCAACCTGACCGCCATCGAAGCCTCCGCCTTCGCCGGTTGCAGCCGTCTGACGTCCGTCAACCTCCCGGCGCGCATCGAACGCCTCGGCCCGAACGTCTTTGACGGCTGCATCGCCCTGACCGGCGTGAGAGTGAACTGGACGGCAGAGCAGTTCCCCGACATGCCACGGGGAGGTATCTTCGGCGGCGTCGACACGAAGGGCCTCACCCTGTCCATCCCCGTCGGCCTCGCCCGTTCTACCTGCGAAGCGGCGGGCTGGACGGGCTTCGGACGCTACGTCGAAACGGCGGCGCCCTACTTTTCAGGCGTTTTCGGCGATGGCCACACGCTCACATGGGCCTTCTGCGACAGCACGGGCACGCTGACCGTCGGCGGCGCCGGCGTCATGCCCGACTACACCCGCGCCGCACGTCCGCCGTGGCATGCGTCCGGCCAGATCGCCTCCGTCGTCGTTGAGCCGGGCGTGACCTCTATCGGCGCGTATGCTTTTGCCGTATGCCGCTCGCTCAAAAGCGTCGCCTTCGCCCCTTCGCCGGCGTTGACCTCCATCGGCGAGGCGGCCTTCTTCGACTGCAAGGCACTGGAGTCCATCGTCCTGCCCGAACGCCTGACCTCCATCGGCGCCAGAGCCTTTTACGCCTGTAACAGCCTGATCTCTCTCGCCCTCCCCGCCACGGTAACCGCCATCGGAGGGGAAGCCTTTGCCGACTGCCTCGACCTCGCCGCCATCACGGTAGCCCCCGACAACCCGTCTTTCGCCGACAACGACGGCGTACTGTTCGACAGAGACGGGAAAAGTCTGATTTGCTATCCACCGCAGAAAGCCGGAAACAGCTATACCGTCCCGCCCTCGGTAACGGTCATCGGAGAGGCGGCCTTTTACAGTTGCCGGGCCTTGGAATCCATCCTTCTCCCCGCCTCGCTGACGACCATCGGCGATCATGCTTTTTCCGGCTGCAACTCCCTGACGTCCCTTGCCCTTTCCGCCACGGTGACCGCCATCGGCACGGAGGCATTCAGCAGTTGCAGCTACCTGACTGCAATCACGGTAGCCCCCGACAATCCGTCATTCCGAAGCAAGGACGGCGTACTGTTCGACAGGGACGGGAAAAGTCTGATCTGCTATCCGCCGCAGAAAGCCGGCAGTCGTTACACCGTCCCCGCCACGGTAACCGTCATCGGAGAGAAGGCATTTTCCGGTTGTCATGCGTTGAAATCCGTCACCCTCCCCGCCTCGCTGACCGTCATCGGGGAGGGCGCCTTTTCTTTCTGCTCGGAATTAAAATCCATCGCCTTCCCCGCCGCAGTGACCGCCATCGGAAGAGACGCCTTTAGCTATTGCCATGGCCTGACCGACGTAACGGTCAACTGGAGCGTCGTGCCGACAGACATAAGCGTGACGGACATCTTTTCCAGTGTCACCCTCTCCGACGCTACCCTGCATCTCCCCGCCGACGCCGACGCCGGCGCCTACGAAGCGGCAGGATGGACGTCCGGCAGCAGCGGGCGCACAGGATTCGCAAGAATAAAAAAAATCAGAAAATAATGATTCAAAGATCCCATTCCCACCGCAGAAACACGGATCGTAGAGACGCGATGCCTCGCGTCTCTATCGTCCCCATCGCCCCCATTGTCCTCATTGTCCCCGCCGTCCCCCGACACCGTCAGGCGTCGAATTTGGATAACCCCGTGCAAGCCGCAGGCGCAGCTCGGGGCAGAGGCCGCTCCCTCACTGCCCGAACTGCGAAGCAGTTCAACTGCTACGCAGTTGTAGAAGCGGGGCGTCCGCTGCACCCCGAGCTGCGCTCCGCTTGCACGGAGTTATCCATATACAAGGCCTCCGGCCTTTCGGCCATCCCCGCCATCCCCGTCCTTGCGAGCGCAGCGAAGCAATCCATACATTCCTTTTTTATAGACTGCTTCGTACCTCGCAGCGACGGGCGGCGCGTGTTATCCGGGCGCACTGCAGAGACGCGATGCATCGCCTCTCCGCAACCACGCGAAGAGAGAACCCTGAAAACCCTTTAATCCCATAAATCCCGCTCCATGTTCAGAAAGAAAAAGAAAAAGCTCTCCCGCATACCCGTCGACCGGCTGCTCATCCGCGCGTCGGTGCGCACCGATGCGGGCTGTGTCCGCAGCAACAACGAAGACTGTGCCGGATTCCTGTTCCTTGGCGGCAGCAAGACCGACTTCTTCGCCATCCTTGCCGACGGCATGGGCGGATACGAGCGGGGCGAGGAAGCCAGCGCCACGATGGTACGCGCCGCCTGCGACGACAACGGACGGACGATGGGCGGACGGCCGCGCCGCTGGCTGGCCGGCCTCTTCGCCGCCGCCAACCGTTGCATCCACGCCCGCGCCCGCCGGTTGAACGTCGTGATGGGCACCACCTGTTCGATGCTGCTCATCCGCAGGCGGAAAGCCTACTGCGCCCACGTCGGCGACAGCCGCATCTACCTGCTGGCCGACGGCGTGCTGCAACAGTTGACGCGCGACCATACGCTCGTCAACGAGCTGGTACGTCAGGGGCGGATCACGTCCGCCGAGGCCGCTACGCACCCCCAGCGCAGCGTGCTCGTCCGGGCCATCGGCACAAGTCCGGACGTCGCACCGGACATCTTCCGCATCAAGGCCCCCCTCCGGGCGGGCAGCCGTTTCCTGCTCTGCAGCGACGGCCTGCACGACCTGGTGCCCGAAGCCGAGATACGCCGCCTGCTCTCCGCCCGGCCGCTCCGCGAGGTAGCTCCCTCGCTCATCGCCCTGGCGCGCGAACGCGGCGGGTACGACAACATCACGGCCGTCGTCGTGGAAATCAACGAAAAAACAGATACGCTACCGTCATGAAACAGATCCTTAACATCCCGAATCACACCATCGTCCGCGAGATAGGCCGGGGCGGCATGGGCACGGTTTACCTGGCCACGGACACGATGCTGCAGCGACAGGTGGCCGTCAAGGCGCTGAAGCCCGGCACGGCAGCGCAGGCCGAAAACATGCGGCGCTTCCAGTCCGAAGCCGTCACACTCGCGCGGCTCCGCCATCCCAACATCACCATGCTCTACAACCTCGTGCGCGACGGCAGCCACTGGTGCATGATCATGGAATACGTCGAGGGCGAAACGCTCGAAACGATGCTGCGCAGCAGGCGTACGCTGCCGGTTGACCAGGCGCTGCACATCGGTATCCAGACGCTCGAGGGACTGCGTCATGCGCACGGCCGGGGCGTCGTCCACCGCGATCTGAAACCGTCCAACCTGATGCTCTCCACCGAGGGCGAAGTGAAAATCATGGACTTCGGCATCGCGCGCATCGCCGGCCATTCGCGTCTCACGCGCGTCGGGCAGGCCGTGGGCACGCCGCAGTACATGTCGCCCGAACAGGTCAGGGGACAGGAGGGCAACCACGCTTCCGACATCTACTCGCTCGGCGTCGTACTCTACGAGCTGCTGACGGGCGTCCCGCCCTTCGCCTCCGACAGCGAGTTCGAGATACTGCAGGCGCACATCAGCCGCAAGCCCGCCCCGCCCGCCTCGCTGAACCCGGCCATTCCCGCCGCCCTGAACAGCGCCATCCTGCGGGCGCTCGCCAAGACGCCGTCGCAGCGCTTTACGGACGCGGACGAGTTCATGCAACTCCTGAAGCAAATCGCCGCCCCGGAGCGTCCCGCCGCCGGCGATTCGGGCGGACGCTATCTCCGCCCGGCCTTCACCCTGCCGGCGCGCTGGAAGTGGCCGGACGTCCTCGCGCACTGGAAGCGGCCGGACATCATTGCGCACCTGACGCCGCTGTCGAAAATAGACCGGCAGTACTGGGCCGGCGCCGGTTTCCTGCTGGCCTCGCTGATTGCCGTCTGCGTCATACTGTTCTGGAACGGCGAAGCGGCGCCTCCGCCGGACGAACCCTCCGGCGAACTGGCGACGGACGGCGGCCAATCACCCCTTATCGAGGTAGAGCCGGATACGGACATGAACTCTGTTATGCAGGGCCAGCAGCGCTCGCCCATCTCCCCACCGCCTGCGCAACGTCAGCCCGTCGCCCCCGTGACCGGCACGGGCGAAAACATCAACCGCCCCATCGCCGCGCCGAAAGAAAAGGAGAAGGATAATAAAACATCGCCGCCGAAAAAAACAGTTCCGGAATCGAAGAAAGACGAAGGCCGCGAACCCGCGCATGAACAGCCTCCGAAGGAGCAGCCGAAGGAAACGCCGCCGAAAGAGACGCCCGCCAGAGAGATGCCACCGCCCGCGCAGTCCGAAACGGATGCCGGGACGACGTCGCTCGACCGGCAGGCAGTCGTTCCGCGGGGCACGCGGGTGGACGTCTCCTTAGACGCGGCGTACGACTACGACACGGCGCCGGACGGGGCGGTCGTCTCCCTGTCGGTGATGGAGCCGGTCGTACTCCGTTCCGGCGTGACGATCATCCGCCCCGGCGCAAAAGCCAGCGCGCTGCTGCGCAGACAGCCGCGGCGCAAAACGCTGACGCTCGAGATGCTCGAAGTAGAATGTGTCACCGGCCGGAAACTCAAGACGCTGAACACGACATACAAGGCAACCGCCTTCCGGCAGGGGGAAACGTTCAAAGTAAACCTGGAATACAACAGAGTGAATTGAAAATGAGCAAATGTGAATCTGTCGCACCGTGCGAGAAGGTTTCCTATACCCTGGGAAAGTTCGCTGCACCGTGCGAGAAGGTTTCCCCACATGGGGAAAGTTCGTCGCACCGTGCGAGAAGGTTTCCCCACTTGGGGAAAGTTTGCAGCACAGCGCGATAGCGTTTCCAGTGCCATTGGAAAGTCTGTCGCACCATGCCGGAAGTCGCGGGAGGGCCAATGGACATTTCGGGATTATTGAATCATGGAATTATGGAATCTTTAAATTTTTGAATTATGAAAAAGATAATCATCGCAGCAGGAATGACGCTGGGCGTCATCACATTTTTGGGTATGACCGGGACATCCGGGCGTGAAACGGAACGCCTGACGGACTCCATCTCCGGTCTGGAAGACAGGATAGAAGCGCTGGAGCGCAAGATAGACAACCTGGAAGGGAAAATAGACCGGCTGGACTACAACATGTACCAGTACAAAGACGATATCATCGACAGGATCGAAGACGTCGAGTCGGCAGTCGAAAGGCTCCGGTGAAAAAAGGCGGAATCTTAAATTTCAATTCGCCGTCATCCGCTTGATGATGCTGTAAGCATTCAGTATCCCAAGCTCGCCGGCCTTGCTCAGGTCGGCTATCCCGCGGTCGGCGTCACCCATCGAGAGGCGTGCGAGGCCGCGGTTAAAGTAAGCCTCGGCAAAGTCGGGGTCGCGCAGGATCGCCTCGTTGTAGTCGGCGACGGCAGCCCTGAAGTCGCGCTGTATGCAGCGTATGTTTCCCCGGTTGAAATAGGAGTAGATAAATTCCGGATTCTGACGGATGGCAGTACTGTAGTCCATGACGATCTGTTCGTGGCCATATTCGTCCTGCGCGTTCCTCGCCTCCATGCCGGGAGTGACGGCGGGCGGGAGCGGCTGGTTATTGCCGAACTGGATACTCATCGCGTTCAGGTCTTCGTAGGAAGAGGCCGACTGCGAGCGGCTGTATTCCATTTGTTTATAGCGTACCACGGCGCGATTGAAATAAGCCTGCGTATACGAGGGGGCAAGCTCAATCACGCGGTCGAAATTGCGGATCGCCTCGGCAAAATCCTGTACGAGCATGAAGTCGAGCGCGCGACCAAAGTAGCAGTCAGCGTTCGTCGGCTCGCGTTCGATCTTGGCGGAATAGTCGTCGATGGAAGCAAAGTGCATGGCGATCTGTTCCTCCGTCAGCGCCGCCTCCTGATTGGTGATGAGCAGTTTCCAGGCCAGCGCCCGGCGCGCGTTGAACGTTTCGAGCGACTTGTCGTAGTACACGCTCGCGCTGAAGCGCTCTCCCTTTTCGTAGTATGTCAGGACGAACGACAGCTCGAGATCGACTCGCACGTTGCGATCCTGCACGCGGCCGCGTATCTCGCTGTCATATTTGCGCCTCTGCTCCTCGTCCTCGTCGTAGACGACGAGCCGGTTGAACTTGTCGATATTCCTGTCCGACTGCCGGCGCGTTTTGTCTTCTTCCGTCTCGTCCTGCTGTCCGCTGCCCGGCGAGGCGGCATGTGAGCTGTCGCCCTGTCCTTCTTCGAGGCCGAGAGCCGTCCAGTAGTCACGGTCTGCTCCCGCATGGTCGTTCAACTTTCGCCGGGCCTCCGAGCGGCTGAAATATCCGGGGACGAAATTCGGATACTGTGCGAGCACGATGTCGAAATCGCGTATGGCGCCGGCAAATTCGCCCACCTCCATGTGCAGCAGAGCGCGGTTGTAGTAGGCCATGTAATTATCCGGCTCCTGCTCGATGACGACGTCGAAGTCTTCGATGGCGCGGTTGTTGTCGCCCACCTGAAAGCGCAGCAGGCCGCGGTTGAAGCGGGCTATCAGGTTGCGGCTGTCCATGGCGACGACCTGGTCATAGTCCGCCATTGCGCCGCGCAGGTCGTTCATTTCGTAGCGCACCAGCCCGCGGTTGATGTAATACCCGCTCTCGCGCGTGTTGAGCCGGACGGCCTCGTTCAGGTCGGCCAGCGCATCGTTCATCCGCCCCATCCGGTAGAGCAGAATCGCCCTGTTGCCATAGCACGGGGCGTAGTAGGGATCTATTTCGATGGCCCTGTTCAAATCGACCAGCGCAAGGGCCGTATCGCCCTTTTCCAGATACATGGCGCCGCGCGTGAGGTATCCCAGCGACAATCTCGGATACGCGCTGATAAATTCGCCGAAAGCCGTTTCCGCCTCGTCATAGTCTTTGTCCTGCAGGTAGGCGATGGCCTTGTTTGCCATCATGGGCCGGTCGCCGGGGCGGAGTTCCAGCCCTCTTTCATAGTCGCCGATGGCCTCCTCATACATTCCCATGCTCTGGCGGGCGATGCCGCGCGCGTAATAGGCCTGCGTGTAAAACGGGTTGCGCTCGATGCAGAGCGAGCAGTCCTCCTCGGCTCCCTTGAAGTCGTCGAGGCTCAGCTTGGCCACGGCGCGATAGAAATAAGGTTCCGCCATCCACGGCTTCGAGCGGATGACCTGATTGAAATACTGGATAGACAATACATAATCTTCGAAATAAAGCGCATTCCGCCCCACGGTCAGTACGCGATCGGTATTCACCTGCGCCCCAAGCGAACACATGGCCAGCGCGAAACCGAAGAAAAGAATTGCCTTCCGTCTCATTTTTTTATCGCTTTGATGCGGTACGAACACGAGACCGTACCTTTGATTATACCGTTCAGTTTCCCCCTGTTCAATTGCTTGCGTATGGGAGAGATATGGTCTATCAGCATTTCGCCTTCCAGATGTTCATACTCGTGCTGTACGACGCGTGCGGCAAAGCCGTCCAGCGCTTCCTCGTGCGCCTTAAAATGTTCGTCCACATATTTGATGCGTATCCTGGCGGCGCGTGTCACTTTTTCGTGTATGCCGGGAAAGCTCAGGCAGCCCTCTTCCTGAATGGCGGTCTCGTCGCTCCGTTCGACGATGACCGGATTAATCATCGCGCGCTTAAAGTCTTTCCATTCCGGGTAATCCCTCTCCAGCGGGCCGATGTCTATCACCAGCAGGCGAATGGACAGCCCCACCTGCGGCGCGGCCAGCCCGATGCCGTCGGCGCCATACATCGTTTCGAACATGTCGGCCACCAGCGAACCGATGTCCGGATAGCCGGCGTCGATTTCGCGCGTTTTCCCGCGCAAAACCGGCTGTCCATACATATAAATAGGCAATATCATATCTTATCTTCCTTTATATTTCACATTTTCCAGATAGGACTGGAGAATAAGTACGGCACTTATCTCGTCGACCAGTTCCCTGTCCTGCCGCTTCTTTTTTTTCAGTCCGCCGTCGAGCATGACACGGTGCGCCATCACGGAAGTGAACCGTTCATCGCAGTAGACGGTTTGAATGTCCGGCATCTTCCGGTTCAGATGCTTCACAAATGCCTCCACGTATTTCCCGTTGTCCGACGACTCGCCGCTCATTTGCCTCGGATACCCTACCACGAACAGCTCGACCGGTTCCCGCGCCGCATATTCAATCAGATAGTCAACTGCTTCGCCGCTGGGCACCGTAGTCAGGCCGCCGGCTATCAGTTGCAGCACGTCGGTCGTAGCCAGTCCGGTACGTTTCCGGCCGTAATCGATGGCAACAATTCTTCCCATGAGGCGCAAAGATAATAAAAAAACAGGAAACCGGACGACGGGGAGGCTTAATATGCATTCTTCTCTCCTTTAAACATATTTACTACGGTGACGAAAATAATTTTCAGGTCGAGAAAGAACGACCAGTTTTCGAGATACCAGACGTCGCGCTTGACGCGCCCCTCCATCTGTTCGAGCGTACGCGTTTCGCCCCTGTAGCCCATGATCTGCGCCCATCCGGTAATGCCCGGCTTCACGAGATGGCGCACCATGTAGCGGTCTATCAGTTTCGAGTACAGCTCCGTATGCTTCAGCATGTGCGGACGCGGCCCGACGACCGACATGTCGCCAAGCAGGACGTTGACGAACTGCGGAAACTCGTCGAGATTGGTTCTGCGCAGGAAACTGCCGATTCTGGTCGTGCGCGGATCGTCTTTCACGGCCTGCACGGCGTCGGCGTCCTGATTCATCTTCATCGTCCTGAACTTGTAGCAGTCAAATACCTGTCCGTAGATGCCCGTCCGCTTCTGCCGGAAAAGGATGGGGCCTTTGGAGCTTATTTTGATCAGGAAGCCGGCAACGGCGTAGAGCGGCGGATAGAAGACGGTCAGCACGAGGAGCGAGAAGACCACGTCGAACGTGCGCTTCAGGAACCGGTTGAAGGGAGACTGCAGCGGCTCGTTGCGGGGCGAAAGCAGGGGCACGGATTCGAGGAAATCGAGTATCATGCTCTTCTTTACGTTCCGGTAAAATTCGGGGACGATGTAGAACCGGATCATGTTTTTTTCGGCAAACAGGAGCAGGTCGGATATTTTTTCACTGTTATTGCCGGGTATCGTGCAGTAGATTTCGTCGATTTCGTGCGTGGCGGCATACTGGGCAAGGTCGTCGACTCGTCCCAGGTAGTTGGGGATGATGTCGCGGAGGCATTCGTTGTCGTCGAAGAATCCAAGCAGGTTGAATCCGTACGAGAGATCGTTTCTGACGACGCGAAACAGTTCCATTCCGTTCTTGCCGGCGCCTATGATGACGACGTTTTTCGAACCGTAGCCCCGCCGGCGATACTCCTTGATGGCTACGCGGACCAGTATGCGCCAGACGGTGAAGCTCAGCGCCATCACGACATAGTAGATGATGAAAAACGTGAGCAGGCTGCTCCCCTGCTTCAGAAATTCGATGCAGGTGCCGAAGAGAAGGGTCTGGAAAGTAATGAGCGTGAAGGAGCGCTGCACGATTTTTTCGAGGAAGACGACGGAGCGGTGGAGCTGGATGGGCACGAAGTAGAGCGCAAAGAAGTAGCAGAAGTTCAATATCAGGAATATCTCCCGAAGGTCGTAGAGATTGACGCCCGTATACGCTTTTATCCTGTGATAAAGGGTAAAGAACAGGGCGTTTAGTATCAATAAATCGCCCGTCCCGATAATCCACTGGAGAAACTCGACCTGTTTGTTTTTCTGTTCCATTTTCTTTTAAAAATCCTACAAAAGTAGGCAATATTTCAGAGTAAAAAAAATGCATTTTGCCGAAGGATGCGTATCAGGCTGTCACGCCGCAGGATGCAGTCCGAATCGAAGCCTCCCGCGTCCTCAAAACGGCTCGGAATGACGAGTCGGAGCGCGCCCGGCCTTCGCCCCCTGCCCCACCCCTCCCCGCCCGGCGCCGCGCGGAAGATAATCATCGAATCGCAGGGCCGCGAACCGGCGCCCTTTCGGATTTTGCATTTTTTTTATGAGGAAAAGATTGGGTCGAATAAAAATATGACTACATTTGCGACACTAATTTAATTTTTAAACAATGAAGACAATTATCGGTTTATTTACAGTGCTTTGCTTGTTTCCATGCTTTTTGCAGGCTCAAAACAAGACTTTACATGACTTTACGGTGAAAACGATCGACGGCGAGGATTTCGCGCTCTCGCAGTTGAAGGGCCACAAGGTGCTGGTCGTCAACGTCGCGTCCAAATGCGGACTGACGCCGCAGTACGAACAGTTGCAGTCTCTGTATGAGAAGTACGGCGACGGAGACTTCGTGATCGTCGGCTTCCCGGCAAACAACTTCGGCCAGCAGGAGCCGGGTACGAACAGCGAAATCAAGACGTTTTGCACGACCAACTATGGCGTGACTTTCCCGATGATGCAAAAAATCTCGGTGAAGGGCGACGACATCGCGCCGCTCTACCGCTGGCTCACGATGAAGAGCGAAAACGGTCAGGAAGACGCCGAGGTGACGTGGAATTTCCAGAAATTCCTGATCGACGAGAACGGAAAGTGGGTGAAATCCATCCCGCCCAGAACCGTGCCGACGGCAGAGGAAATCGTTTCCTGGATTGAGGGGAAATAAACGACTCAAAATTCAAGATTCAAAATCCAAAGCTTCTAACCGAAACAGCCTCCCCTCCCCCGAACAGTTCCTCTCCCTTGTGGAGAGGGGTCGGGGGGAGAGGTCAATTCTAAAATGCACTTATATGGACAATCAAAAAATAGCTGCTGTCGCCCGCAAAGTCGAGGCGCTGGCTCTCGGGTATATCGGAGTATTTATCTTTAGCATGGGAACGTCTTATTTTCAGGAACGGTTCCTCTACCGCGTGCCCCGCATCCTGATTCCCGTTTTCGACGTGTTTGGAGGTGTCGGTCTGGCTATCGGCATGCTCATTCTGGGGAGCGGACTCATTTATTACGGCTTCACCCTGTGGAAGTCCGTTTCGGAGAAAAGGAATCTGTACCTGATTCTTACCGCCGCCGGACTTGTCGCAGGCGTTGCTCTGGCAAATCTCGATTTCAATCCCGGCAAAGCAGCCGGCATTATGGAAGAAATGGATAAAAGACGGGCGTCTCAAATGGACGAACTCCGCAATTCGGACGAATTGAGCTTCAGTAACGCCGAAGTAGACGAACATATTGCCCGGTATAACGCGCTTTACGAACGGTATGAAGCGGGCCTGAAAAGCGGAGACGAAGCGGCCGTCGCCGAATGTGAAAAAGAATTTGGAGAATGGATCACAAAAACAGCCGCCATCATGCAGGGACTGAATGACGAAGAAAAAGTAGAACTCGCCCGCTATCAGGCAAAGCTGGCCGTCCGGTGGAGTGATTTAAGATAAACGATTCACCGTCTTTTCATACAAAGCGGAAGAGTGCCGGGTGGAAATTCCATCCGGCGCTCTTTTTTAATTCAAAGATTCAATATTCGGAGAACACGCACCGCAACCCGTCCCCCATTCTCCCTTCTCAATTCTCCCTTCTCAATTCCTAAAGCCTGACCTCCGTCGCCCCCGCATAATAAATACTGTTGAAAAGAAACTTGAAGGAAGCGTGCGACTGCGCCCGGAAAGTTATTTCAGGCCCGAAAAGGAATATCCGTCCCTTCCCCGCCTGCGCCTCGACCACAGCCGCGCTGCCGCGGAGGTAATGCTGTCCCCACGCCCATCCGCTGCGCAGAGGCTCGGCGCCGGGAAACCATGCAACGGCCTTCACGCCGCGCAGATGCGCGTCGGGCAGGAGGCGGAAGACAGGCCTGTTGCGATACATCACGTCCAGGTCTTCCGCAATGCCGTAGGCCACGGGCGACGCGCCGTCCACCCTCACGCGCAGCACCGAGCCGGGAATGTAGAAGCGATCCGAAGGCAGCCGCCGGACGCTGTCGCCGGGCGCACTCTCGGCCAGGGCGTCGGCGACGGGCAGGTCGAAGTGTCGCGCCAGCTCGGCCGAGGTGCCGATGGCCACCAGCGTGCCGCCGCCCTCGACGAAGCGGCGCAGTTGCGGCACGGTGCGATCGACGCTGATGTTGCCCACGCGGTCGCGGTATTCGGGCGGCACGCTGTCGCGGTGCGGCGCGTTTCGCTGTCCCCCCTGTCCCGCCTGCGGCACGGCGCCGTCGGGGAGAATCAGGACGTCATATTTCTTCCCGAGTCCGCCCGCGTCGATTTCGGGTGCATAGACGATGTCGAAGGGGAAGGGAAAAGCCTGTTCGAATATCCACCGGATCCATCCGGCGTCCATCGAGCCTCCATAGCGATCCCACAGGGCGACGCGGACGGGGCGCAGCTTCAGCGCGGCGAGGCGCGGACGGGCGGCGAGGGCGTCGAAGCCCAGTCCCGTCTCGGCAGCCAGCGTGCGGAGCAGGGCGGCGGTCGACGGCTTCTGCGGGATATAGATCGTGCCCGCGGGATAGGTTTGGCCGTTGGCCGCGAGCGGCTCGGTGAGCCAGTACACCTCTTCGCCGGCCTGCAGCAGGCGCGTGGTGGCGGTGAAGGCATCGTTGAGGCGGTGGCTGAGCAGGTATCCGGCCGCAGAGGAGGCGCGGTCGACGCGGCCGGCGGGCGGCGGCAGCAGCGAGGCGATTTTTTCGAACGGGCCGTCGAAGCCTTCGAGTATGCGGTCGAACTCGACGCCCATCTGGAAGGCAAGCGTGTATCCCGCCACGTCGTACGGCGGCCGGGGCGGACCGCCCGGATACTGGAAATCGTTCGGATGATCCTGCGGCTCGAACATGTCGCGCAGGTGCGGACGGAAAGCCTGCGCCGCCTTGACGACGTAGGAGCCGGCGGGATATGTTTTGCCCTCGACCGCGAAGTCCTTCGTGGCGCGATGCACGTCGACGCCGGCCTTCATCAGGGCGTTGACGAAGCGCGTGGCCGTCGGGAAGTCCGCCTGCCCGGCGGGGATGACGTATCCGCGCGGGTCGCGCGTCTCCGGCGTGTGGAGGCGATCCCAGAACTCGACCGGGATGCCACGTGCCGCTCCTGCGCCTCCCGTCCGTGTCTGTTCGCCGGCCACGCTGCCCTGTCCCGCTCGCCGCAGGCTGTCGAGGTGGCTGGCGTAGGACGTTTCGAGTTCGGCGAGGCGGCCGGGCGTCAGCGTCCAGTAGTCGCGGCTGCCACGCTCGATCGAATTTTTTCCCATTTTATATATACGGAAGAGAAAGTCTTCGCGCATGCGGGCAGCCACGTCGAGCAGGGCGCGCTGTCCGGTGAGGATGTAGTCGATGCTCTGCCGCAGGTGCCACTCCGTCTGCGGCCCGACGGGCAGGGGCTGGTCGCCGCCGGGCAGCAGGCGCGCGGGGACGAGGGGGATGCCGGCCGGCGTCGGGCTGCCGATGATTTCGGACAGGAGGCCGATCTGATTGTGGAAGCCCGTCGTCGTACGCTCGCCGCCGTTGAACCACGTGGAGTAGGAGGCGACGCTTCGCTGCACCGCCCCCGGCATCCCCTCGGCAATGAAGCGGCTGTGGATCGCGGCGCCGACGAGGTCGATGCCCGTCACCACGAGCGGATCCTGGTTGTAGTTGAACGGGTCGCGAAAGGGTGCCATGAAGAGCACCGTGCCCGCCGGACCGGTCTGATGCTGATTCCACATGATCTGCGGAATCCATTCCGTGTACATCTGGCGGTTGATAATCTCCGTCTCCGCGAGGTTGGCGACGTAGGAATCGCGGTTATTGTCGTGCCCCGCATACTTCTGGTAGAGCCGCGGGATGGCCATGTTGCGCTTCTTCGGGTCGCTCTCACGCATATACCAGTCCGAGACGAGATCCATGCCGTCCGGGTTGGCCGGTACGAGGAGAAGGATCACATTGTCGAGGATGCGGAGCGCCTCGGCGTCGCTGCTGCCCACCAGGTCGCGGGCGGCGAGGAAGAGGGCCTGGGCATTGACCGTCTCCGAGGCATGCAGCCCCCCGTCGATCCATACCACCGCCTTCCCCTCGGCGGCCAGGGCGTGCGCCTCGTCGTCGGTCAGCCCCCCGGCGCGCGCCAGGCGGACCGAGATGTCGCGATAGTGCTCCAGACGGCGGTGATTCTCAGGCGAAGTGATGATTGCCATCTTCATCGTCCGTCCTTCCTGCGTCGTGCCGATGTCGACGAGCGCCATGCGATCCGACACGGCGGCCAGACGGCTCCAGTAGTCGACCAGTTGCGTGTAATTCGCCAGAAAATAGTCGTCGCCGACCGTATACTCGCCGAATTTCGGTTCCGGCACATTCTCTTCCGCGTGCGCCGCGCCACCCGCGGCGGGCATGAACAGCAGCGCCGCGCAAATCACCGGCGCCAGCCGTCCGAACAGGTTCTTTTTCATTTCTTTCATCTGTTTATTTTTAATTATTGTATGTGAACAGTCACGGGTTAAAAAATTTAAGGCTTCAAAGATACAAAAAATAAAGTCAATCACACCGTGCGCCGCTCCATGTCCGGCACGGGCGGCATTTATTAATCCAAGATCAGGATGGAAATGAATTATAAATTATGGATTATGAATTATATGGAGGCACCGGGGTTATCGTTTCCCGGACGAACCGGCGAACCGTTGCCCGGAGAGCATCCATAATATACCTCGCACGGCCTTGTTTTGTGCAATGCTTCATCATTGCGGCAGAACGCCGTATGGCGTCCGACACTGATAACC
>JAIRZY010000006.1 GCA_031266995.1 Tannerella sp. | reverse complement strand
GTGCAACCGTAAAAGGCTGCACGCATCAATACCGTCATGCCATTCTCACCTTTTGCGTTCACATTCGCGCCTTTCGCCAGCAGCTTCCGTGTCAGCGCGACGTCTCTGTTTTTTACCGCTGCTACTAATAACTGTTCGTCCGGCGATCTTTTCTTCAAAAAATCAAAAAGTCCCATATATGTTCTGTTTAAATCAAATGTTTCCTTCTTCCATATATTCTATAGAGGGCGAATGCCGGGAGAATCTATCACCGGCGGGGAGAAAAAAACTCCGCGTCTCTCTGTCTAAGAAGTGAAAAGTTACACGGAGAAGTACGGAGAGACACGGAGGGGGTTTTGAATCTTGAATTTCACCTCTCCCCCGGCCCCTCCCCACATGGGTAGGGAGAAATATGCCGGGTGGACAGGAGAGGGTGTTTTTTAATCTTGAATCATATAACCCCTCACGCGACGGTGACCTTCACCACCGGCCCCCACGGCCCCATTTTACCGGTAGGGCTTATCCATGCTGCGACGGCGTGGAGCGTGTCGCCGATACATTCGGGCGGGAAGGCGTGCCACGCGGGCGAGCGCGTCATCGTGAACGTCAGGCCGTTCAGCTCTTCCACCGCCGGCGAGCTGCTGCGGATGAAGGCCGTGCGGACGACCGCCGCACGCGCGCCGCGCGGACGCGCCGCAGAGGTCGACGCCTCCGAATCGCGATAGTGAAACGCCACCGCGCCCTGCCCGAATACCTTAATATTCAGCACCGGCCACGTCTTCGGCGGCGCCAGCACCGGACTGTAGCCCCCGCTGTGCCGCGCCGGGATCTGCAGCAGGTCATAGTCGTACACCGTCAGACCGGGAAGCGACTTCAGGTTTCGCACGAGCGGTTCCACCGTCCCTTTAAAGGCTTTCCGCGCCTCTGTCAGGGCGGCGTGTGACACGATCGTGCGGGTCGCAGGGTCTTCCCACACTTCATACGCCGCCTTCAGCTCCCCGAACCGCCCGCGCACGTCCGCCACCCACTGCGGCGACAGGCCCCACGCCACGGCATGTGTTTCCACTCCGGCCACAAACGTCGTGGCCCATCCGATCAGTTTCTCAATGTTTTGAGGCATATAGCTCATAAGTCTGAATAATTAAGCGGTTCATATAAACGGTTCATTCATTAATCGCGGGCAAATATACGGAATAATATTTGAATTATTCATTCATATGGATAGAAAATTTATCCGTATGGTTGTATGAGTGAACCGTATGGTTGAGCGGGTAAACCGTATGGTTGGATAAGTAAATCGTATGGTTAAGCGGATAAACCGTATGGTTGGATGAGTGAACTGTATGGTTGAGCGGATAAACCGTATGGTTGGATAAGTAAATCGTATGGTTGAATGGATGAACCGTATGGTTTAGCATTTAAACCGTATGGTTAAAAGACTAAATTATAAAAAGGATCAGCGCCGGAGGGTATCCGGGAGGCATAGCTTCCTGAGAGATGCGGGTGCGGATCGGGATGGAGACGCGAAGCATCGCGTCTCTACGGGCGCGCTCGCCCGGCACAGTCCGGAGACTGCGTCGGGCTAAAGGCGGGGCGCCGGCCTTGCGGCTGTAAGAAAGCATGCGTTCGACATTCCTTTTATTCCGGTGGCTTGCATGGCGGGAGCCCAATGCCGTCAATTTAGGGACTGACGCCGGAAGGCGTCCGACGTGGATAACCCCGCAGCAAGCGCAGCGCAGCTCGGGGTTACAGACGGCCCCTCGCCTCCCGAACTGCGTCAGCAGTTCAACCCGCTACGGGGTTGCAAAGACGTGATACACCGCGTCTCTACCCCGGGCTGCGCTGCCGCTTGCGGGGGGTTATCCATCTTGGACGCCTTCCGGCGTCGGCCCTTAAGTTGACGACATTGGGCGGGAGCTGTGCCGGCGGGCCGATGCGGTCTGGTGACTGTGCCGGGCGGCATCGTGGCAGTCACGCCTTTGTTCATCCCTCACCTCCCCTGTTTCCTCATTCTCTCATTTTCACATTTGCGCCTTTGCCCGCTCTCCCGTTTAGCCGAAAATGCGTATCTTTGCGCGACAAACGTAACTCTTATAAATATGAATATGAATAAACTGATCACCGCCCTCACGGGCTTCTGCCTCGCCGGCACGGCCTGCACGCCGGCGTCGCACTTCATTACGGACGCGGCTTATCGCGAAGACGTCGCACGCACGTTCGCGGAGAAGAAAGCGCTCTTTGCCGACCCGTCGCTCTTCGCCGTCTTCGACCTCGAGATGACGGCGCGCGAACGGGAAGCGATGATGTTTCTCTACGCCTTCATGCCGGTGGGCGACGTGGCCGACTGCGAGGGGGCGTTCTATCTCGACAACGTGCGCGCATCGTTCGCCGCGCAGGACGAGATGCCCTGGGGACGGCGCATCCCCGAAGAGGTCTTCCGCCACTTCGTGCTGCCCGTCCGCGTCGGCAGCGAGAGCCTGGACAGCAGCCGGACGGTCTTTTTCGACGAGCTAAAGGGGCGTGTGAAAGACCTGCCGCTGCGCGAGGCGGTGCTCGAAGTGAACCACTGGTGTCACGAGAAGGTGATCTACACGCCGTCGGACGCCCGCACCGGCTCGCCGCTGGCCACCGTCCGCACCGCCAGCGGACGCTGCGGCGAGGAGGCCACGTTCGCCGTCGCCGCCCTGCGCGCGGTCGCCATCCCCGCGAGGCAGGTATACACGCCGCGATGGGCGCATACGGACGACAACCATGCGTGGGTCGAGGCGTGGGTCGACGGGCAGTGGTACTTCATGGGCGCATGTGAACCGGAGCCGGTGCTCAACCTCGCGTGGTTCAACGGCCCGGCACGCCGCAGCATGCTGATGCACACGCGCGTCTTCGGACACTACGCCGGCAGCGAGGAAACGGTCGAGACTGCGGCCTGCTACACGGTTGTCAACGTGACGGAAAACTACGCGCCCGTCGCCCGGATGACGGTCGAGGTCGCCGAGGCGGACGGACGGCCCGCAGCCGGCGCGCTCGTCGAATTCAAGCTCTACAACTACGCCGAGTTCTATACCGTGGCGCAGCGAACGACCGACGCCGCAGGCCTGTGCACGCTCACGGCCGGCAGGGGCGACATGCTCGTCTGGGCCTCGAAGGACGGACGCTTCGGATACGGCCTCGCGCCTTTCGGCAAAACCGGCCGCATCACCGTCGCGCTCGACAAACGGCCGGGCGACGAAATCGAGGCGTCGTTCGACCTCGTGCCGCCCGTCGAGGGCCACATCCCCGCCGACGCGACCGGGGCGCAGAGGGAAGAAAACGCCCGCCGCCTGTCGGCCGAAGACGAGATCAGGAACGCCTACACGGCCACCTTCTGCACCGCAGCGCAGGCCTCGGCACTGGCCGGGGCGCTGGCGACCGACGTGGACAAAACGGTGGAATACATGCTGAAAAGCCGCGGCAACCACGCGGAAATCGAGACCTTCCTCCGCCGTACGCCGCCTGACAGACGCCCGCTGGCGCTGGCGCTGCTGGGCGTGATTTCGGCAAAAGACCTGCGCGACACGCCCGCGTCCGTACTGCTCGATCACCTGAACAATACGCCTCCGATGCCCAACCACCTCTGCAGCGACGCCGGGCGGCAGCGCCTCTTCGTCGACTGCGTGCTGAACCCGCGCGTGGCAAACGAGCTGCTGACGGCCTGCAAGTCGTTTTTTGCCGCCCGCTTCCCCGGCGAACTCCTTCAGGCCGCGCGCGAGAATCCGGACGAACTGGCGGAATGGGTCAGGCAGCACATCACCATACACGACGAGCTGAATCCGCAACTGATCCCCGTCATGCCCGCCGGCGTCTTCAGGGCAGGCATTGCCGACGCCCGCTCGCGCGACATCTTCTTCGTCGCCGCCGCCCGCAGCGCTGGCATACCGGCGCGCCTCGAACCCGTCACGGGCAAGGTGCAGTACTATAACCGTCAATGGGTCGACGTCGATTTCGACGCGAAGCAGCACGACAGCGCCCGAACGGGCCGCGTCACGGCCTCCTACCACCCCGTCAAGGCGCTTGACAATCCCAGATATTACAGCCATTTCACCATCGCAGGCCTCCGCCCGGACGGACGGCTGCAGACGCTGAACTTCGACACGGGCGCAGATGTGGACATGGGCGCAGGCGACACGTGGGCCGGCATACTGAAAAATCCGCTGCCGCTCGACGAGGGCCACTACCTGCTCGTGAGCGGCACGCGCATGGCAAGCGGGAAAGTGCTGGCGCGCATTGCGTCGTTCACCGTCGAGGCCGACCGAACGACGTCTGCGGCGCTCGTCATGCGCGAGGACGACGACGACGTGCAGGTCATCGGCAGCATGGACGCCGAAGCGCAGTTCAGAACGGCCGGCGGCGAAACGGCGTCCATCCTCCAGACGACGGGGCGCGGCTACTTCATCATCGGCATACTGGGCGCAAACCAGGAACCGACCAACCACGCCATGCGCGACATCGCACAGCTCGGGCGCGACTTCGACCGGTGGGGACGCCCGATGCTCCTGCTGTTCGAAAACGAAGAAGGACTGCAGCGCTTTCGCAAAGACGAGTTCGGCGAGCTGCCCTCCGTCATCACTTACGGCGTGGATGCGGACGGCGCGATCCTCCGCATGATCGCCTCGGCCACGAAACTGCCCCGCGCCGACGCGCTGCCGGTCTTCGTCATCGCGGACACGTTCGGGCGGATCGTGTTCGTCTCGCAGGGCTACACCATCGGACTGGGAGAACAGATGATGAAAGTGGTTCATAAATTGTGACAAAAAAAATACTTTATATTTAAAAGCCCGGATTATCTGTTTTTTTTACATCGAAAAATGATGACACCCACCGAAGTATTAGTACTTTTGCGAGATTTTTAAGGTAAAAAGACATATAGAATGAACGTTATTAACAAGACGATTGACTTAGGTGACGGAAGGACGATCACCATTGAGACGGGAAAGCTGGCGAAACAAGCCGACGGCTCCGTGACGGTACGAATGGGTAACACCATGTTGCTGGCCACTGTCTGCGCCGCAAAAGACGCAGTACCGGGCACAGATTTCATGCCCCTGCAAGTAGACTACAAGGAGAAATTTTCGGCATTCGGCCGTTTCCCGGGAGGCTTCACCCGCCGGGAAGGCAAAGCTTCCGACTACGAAATACTCACATGCCGGATCGTAGACCGCGTTTTGCGGCCGCTCTTCCCGGACAACTATCATGCCGAGGTATTTGTAAATATCATACTGTTCTCGGCCGACGGCGAGGATGTTCCCGACGCGCTGGCAGGCCTGGCGGCTTCGTCGGCGCTGGCCGTTTCCGACATCCCGTTCAACGGCCCCATCTCGGAAGTGCGTGTTGCGCGCATAGACGGGGCGTTCGTCATCAACCCTACATACGCCCAACTGGAAAAGGCGGATATAGACATCATGGTCGGCGCGACGGTCGACAACATCATGATGGTGGAAGGCGAGATGTCCGAAGTGCAGGAAGCCGACATGCTGGAGGCTATCAAGGTGGCGCACGAAGCCATCAAAACGCACTGCCGCGTACAGATGGAGCTGACCGAAGCATGCGGCAAGACCGTCAAACGCGAATACTGCCACGAAGAAAACGACGAAGACCTGCGCCGGGACGTACACGATAAATGCTACGGCAAGGCATACGCCATCGCCGTCTCGGGAACGGACAAGCACGCCCGTGCGGAAGCATTTGAAACGGTCGTTACGGAGTACAAGGCTACCTTCGCGGAGGAAGAACTCGAGGCGAAAGGCCCGATGATCGACCGCTACTATCACGATGTGGAAAAGGAGGCCATGCGTCGCGCAATTCTCGACGAAGGCAAGCGCCTCGACGGACGTAAAACAACGGATATCCGCCCGATATGGATCGAAACGGACTACGTGCCGGGACCTCACGGGGCAGCCGTTTTCACCCGCGGCGAAACGCAGTCGCTGACGACCGTCACGCTCGGGACGAAAAGCGACGAAAAAATCGTGGACGACGTGCTGGTACACGGCAAGGAGCGTTTCCTGCTGCACTACAACTTCCCACCGTTCTCGACGGGCGAAGCGCGACCGCAGCGCGGCGTCGGCCGTCGCGAAGTGGGTCACGGCAACCTTGCCCACCGCGCGCTGAAACGCATGATGCCCGAAAATTATCCGTACGTCGTACGTGTGATTTCCGACATTCTGGAATCGAACGGCTCGTCTTCGATGGCCACGGTTTGTGCCGGTACGCTGGCGCTGATGGATGCGGGTGTGCAAATCAAAAAGCCCGTTTCGGGTATCGCCATGGGACTGATCTCCGAAAACAGGGGTACGAACTATGCCATCCTGTCGGATATTCTCGGCGATGAAGATCATCTGGGCGACATGGATTTCAAGGTGACGGGCACAATAGACGGCATCACGGCCACGCAGATGGACATCAAGGTCGACGGACTTTCGTACGAGATACTCGAAAGGGCGCTCGCCCAGGCGAGAGAAGGACGCCTGCACATTCTCAACAAGATAACCGAAGCGCTGCCCGCTCCGCGCGCGGAACTGAAACCTCACGCGCCGCGCATCGAGACCATCACTATCGGCAAGGAGTTTATCGGCGCCATCATCGGCCCGGGCGGTAAAATCGTGCAGGGCATTCAGGAGAAAACGGGTGCGACGATTTCGATCGACGAGGTGGACGGCGTAGGCATCGTCGAAGTGTCGGCGACAAACAAGCAAGCCATCGACGCGGCCATGCGGTCAATCCGCCTGATCGTAGCGGTGCCGGAACCGGGCGAGATATACGAAGGAAAGATCTCCTCCATCATGCCTTACGGCGCGTTCGTCGAATTTATGCCGGGCAAAGACGGCCTGCTGCATATCTCCGAAATCGACTGGAAACGACTGGAAACGGTCGAGGAAGCCGGATTGCATGAAGGAGACAATATCACGGTGAAGTTGATGGACATCGACCCCAAGACAGGGAAATTTAAACTGTCGCGCAAAGCGTTGCTGCCTAAGCCTGAAGGTTTTCAGGAGGAGCGTCCGCGCCAGTCGCAGAATCACGGTGGAAACGGAGGCGGGAGAAGGCGTTAAGGCGCTTTCTCTCTCGCTCTTTCTCACTGTACGGGTAGTACATTGCACACTGATGACGCAGATTGGGAATTATCTGTGTCATCTTTGTGTACCTGCGGTTAGCTCTTTCGGGTTAATCTTGAATCTTTGAATTTTGAATAGCTGTCATTTGCAAATATCCTGCACTACCAATCCGGCAAGCGTAAAACCGAAGATCGCCGTTGTATGTGCCAGCGTACCGTTGATTTGCGCTTTTCGGCTGCACCATTCGTGACTGACCAGTCCGGGATCGCCCGGCCCAGTTTGCGCTTTGGGGCACAGGCATTTCTCCGTTCCGCAGGAAGCATTGCGACCTTTGTTTTCCAGCGTTTCTTCGCTGAATACACAGAGGAATTTCCGGGCTGGACGCTCCGTTTTTCTCAGCTTGCGCCGCAGGGCCGCACCGAGCGGACAGCCCTGCACCTTCCAAAATTCGGCCACCCGGATCTTCAGCGGATCCATCTTCAGCGCTGCTCCCATTGATGAAAAAAAGACGGCATCCATGCGGGTCGCCGCCAGAATCAAGTGTGCCTTATTCTCCAGGCTGTCAATCGCGTCAATGATGTAGTCATAATTTTCCAGTTGAAAAAAGTCATTCGTTTCCTTACTGTAAATCATCTGAAGCGCTGCGATTTCCGCCTTCGGATTGATTTCAAGCAGGCGTCTCTTCAGCGCCTCCACTTTCACCTCGCCGACGGTCTGCGTGGTCGCCATCAACTGCCGGTTGATATTGGTCACGCAGATGCGGTCGGAATCCACAATCGTAAGCCGGCGTATTCCCGAACGTACCAGACTCTCTGCGCACCAACTGCCTACGCCACCCATACCGAAGATAATAACTCGCACCACCGCCATCCTCCGCATCGCTTCGTCGCCCAGAAGCAATGCCGTCCGCTGAAATAACCCCTGCTCCAGCCCCATCGCTTATCCGTTGAGAAAGAACAGTCGCTCAATAAAAATCAAAAGCAGTGACGGACGAAGCAGCACCGGAAACACCAGCCCGAAAACCGCGCCATAAAAATGTGCATTGTGATTGATGCGATCCGACGAGTGTCTCGCCATATACTGACAATAAACCAGATAGAGCGCACCGAACACGATGCCCGGCACGGGGATGATGGCAAACAGCAGGATGTGCGCCCAGGGGTCGAAAAGGATGGAAGCGAACAGAATGGATGAAATAGCGCCCGACGCGCCGACGGAATGATAGGCGGGATTGTCACGCTGTTTCACCAAATCGTATAACGAAGCAAAAATCATCCCTCCGAAATACAGTCCTATGTATCCCCACGCACCCATGCCCAGCATGGCAAAAAGGCGCTCCATATATGTGCCGAACGACCAGAGCGTAAACATATTGACGAAGAGATGCGCCGTATCGGCATGGATAAAGCCGTGTGCGAGCAGCCGAAACCATTCTCCACGGTGGATGATGGCATACGAATTGAACGAAAGGCGCAACGGCAGTCCGGGCTGATTGAAACATAAGAAAGAGACAATCACGGTTGTACCGATAATAAAATAGGTAATCATACGTTTCCTGTTTTCCGCGCAAA
Organism: Tannerella sp.; assembly: GCA_031266995.1. Lineage (GTDB taxonomy): Bacteria > Bacteroidota > Bacteroidia > Bacteroidales > Tannerellaceae > Tannerella. The sequence continues at coordinate 2,782 of JAIRZY010000006.1, read as the reverse complement.
AGTAGTAAAGATTTGGCAACAATCCATGCTTTTGCTCTTTTTTACATATCGCTCACGGCCTGACAAGGAAGGCTTTTTTGAACGCTTTGCGCTTCCCGTCAGGATGATACAGTTCGGCGTGAAAAATGTACAGGCCTGCATGGAGACGGCTTTCATCCGAACCGTAGCCGTTCCAGTAAATTTCTCCGTCCGTGCCGACAAGCTGGTTACTGGCAATCTCCGCCACCCTTGCGCCTTCGAGCGTAAATATCTGGAGACGGCAGCGATAGCCTGCCTGATCGACCTGATACGCAATACGATACTCGTTCGTCTCCGGCATATATTCGGGTGCACTGACCGAAAGCGTCGTTCCGGTCTGACCCGACTGCGAATTGCGATAGCCGGGCGTACCGTATCCCACCATTGAAATGGCTGATGTCCAGTTTACTGCATCCTGGCTCACGGCGTCGGGGTCGATGCGTTCCAGCGCCACGCCTTTCGCGGTTTTTATCGCGATGTCATGCCATTTGTGCGAATAACTCACCTCGTCGATGACTGTTTCGTCGCTTGTCGAGAGCAGGATTAGCGTACTGCCAGTATTGTTTAGCAGGGGAAGCCTGACTTCATAAACAGACGGTTCGGCAGATGCGGCATAAAAATCCAGCACACCCTTCCTGCTCGCAGTCAACACCATATAGCCATTCGGCGGAACGGGCACGGTAATCGACGACAGCGGATAGCGCGTGTCCAAAGTCCCGTCGCTTTTCCGGGTTGCAATGGCCAGATTGAAGACAAAAAGGGAATGTTCCGATCGATTGTATAATTCGATGTATTCGCTTCCGCCTTCAAACGGCTCTGGAAGTATCTCATTGAAAATGATCTCCTTTCCGTTCCAAATATATTTCAGCGAATTGATCGCTCCCGGCGTACCTCCTCTCGGATCATTGGACGGATAAAAATAGCCTTCATCATCACGTTCCCAGGCGCGGGCGGGTCTGGCCTCAGCATATTCGACGGAATCGATGGTCATACCTGTCGAATTGATGATTTTAAGCATTTTACCGGTATTCGCGAGGCTGGACGGAAACGCGGAGACGGGCAAATCCACCCCGCCGCTTTCGACGAAAATATTCTGCCCTGCGCGATACAGTACGGCGTAGCTTCCGGCAAACAGCGTTGTATTGGGCAAAGTCACGGCCCGACTATCATACACGAAAGTCCAGCCACTCAGCGAAATATCTGTATCTGAAGCATTGAGAATTTCCACGTATTCCGTTTCGGGAAATTCGGTAAGTCCTGTCGGATTTGCCATTACTTCGTTGATAATCACATCGCCGGGATTCGAATTGTCCGGATTTGCAGGCGGAGGAAGAAGTTCCTTCGGCGAATTGGATGCACCCGGCGTGCCACCCTTTAGGTCGTTGGAGAGATAAAAATTGCCGTCATCATCACGTTCCCAAGCGCGAGCAGGTCTGGCCTCGGCATACTCGACGGAATCGATAGTCATACCTGTTGAGTTGATGATTTTAAGCGTTTTGCCGGTATTCGCAAGGCTGGAAGGGAATGTGGCGACGGGCAAATTCATCCCACCACTTTCGACGAAAATATTCTGACTCGCACGATACAGTACGGCGTAACCTCCAGCGGACAGTGTAGTATCGGGTAATGCTACGGCCCGGTTATCATATACAAAAATCCAGCCGTTCATCGAAATATTCCTTCCGGAAGCATTGCAAATTTCAACATATTCCGTTTCCGGTAATTCCGTAAGTCCCGCGGGGTTCGCCATTATCTCGTTGATAATCACATCGCCGGGATTCGAATTGTCCGTATCTGCAGGCGGAGGAGGAAGTTCTTTTGGTGAATTGGCCGCGCCCGGCGTGCCGCCCTTCGGGTCGTTGGAAAGATAAAAGTAACCTGCTCCATCACGTTCCCAGGCACGGGCAGGTTTGGCCTCAGCATAATCGACAGAATCAATTGTCAAGCCGAGTGAGTTGATAATTTTCAGCGTCTTACCTGTATTCGCGAGGCTGGAAGGGAACGCGGGAACGGGCAAATTCATCCCACCGCTTTCGACAAAAATATCCCGCTCTGCACGATACAGTATAGCGTAACTTCCAGCGAACAATGTGGTATCGGGTAAAGCCACGGCCCGGTTATCATATATAAAAGTCCAGCCACTCAACGAAATACTCCTGCCGGAAGCATTATAAATTTCAACGTATTCCGTTTCGGGAAATTCGGCAAGTCCTACAGGATTCGCCATTATCTCGTTGATAATCACATCGCCAGGATCCGAATTGTCCGGATCTGCAGGCGGAGGAGGAAGTTCTTTCGGAGAATTGGCCGCACCTGGCGTACCACCCTTCGGGCCGTTGGAGAGATAAAATTCACCTTCGACATCACGTTCCCAAGAGCGAGCAGGTTTGGCGGCCGCGTAGTCGACAAGATCGATTGTTATTCCAATCGAATTAATGATTTTCAATGTTTTGCCTGTATTTGCAAGGCTGGAAGGAAACGCGGAAACGGGCAAATTCATCCCACCGCTTTCGATAAAAATATCCCGCCCTGCGCGATACAGTACGGCATAACTTCCAGCGGACAGCGCTGTATCGGGCAAAGCCACTGCCCGGTTATCGTATACAAAAGTCCAGCCGTTCAGCGAAATAATCCTACCGGAAGTGTTATAAATTTCAACGTATTCCGTTTCGGGTAATTCCGTAAGCTCCATGGGATTTGCCATTACTTCGCTGATAATCACATCTCCGGGATTTGAATTGTCCGGATCTGCAGATGGAGGAGG
>JAIRZY010000004.1 GCA_031266995.1 Tannerella sp. | reverse complement strand
GGAAAAACGTGGACTTGCCTCACCGGCGTCCTCTACCCGACAACGATGATTGAAAGTTAATGCCCGAAGACAACTCATCAATATTATACATATATATCATGGACAGGATTTGGTTTAATATCAAAGATTTCTATTACAATTTCACGGACGTAGATATCTATAACAATTTCGCGGACGTATATATCAGCGACAGTGTCGCTGTCGCCCTGGCGTGGATCGTTGTAACCCTCTCGGTCGTCATGAACGTCATCTTCTTTTCGTCCGGCAAGGAAGCGATGGAAGACGGCGCCTTCCGCGTCTTCACCATATTACTGCTTGTCGTAAGCATATTAGAGTTGCTTATGTACGGCGTAGGAGAAAGAGCCTTGTGGTTTCTCCGGGAGGTGGGCGAAGCGCCCGTAATAGGCGACAATATCGGGAGATGGTTCAAATCAACCGGCCAGGCGCTTGTCGGTTATGCCGCGATCCTGGTGACGATGGTGCTTCAGTTGCTCTGCGCCCGCTATGCGATTGCCTCCATGCTGGCGCGTGCCGGGTATTACAGATTCAAATGGTGGCAATGGCTTCTGATAATCGCCGGATTCTTTATTCCTTTTGTTCCCTTGATATTCTTTATCCTCCTGTGGAGAAAAAGCAGTTTCCTGACCGCTGTGCGTTGCTTCGCGTCCATCCTCGTTATCGTCGCCGCCCTGGTGTTCATGGCTTCCCTCTCCATGGAAGCGGTAGGCAATATTCTCTTCCTGCTCATCCTTGTCATACCGTTTTACGGAATGATCATGGGTGAGGGGGCTGAAAGAGTAGCGGATCAAGGTGATCCCGGTTTTTGCAGCAAGCATTGCCTTCACTGGAATCCCGATACGCCCGCCGCCGATCGCACTCACCATTGTAAGATAGGCAACAGGGTGATAAATGAGTTTACGAAAATTGGGCATTGTCAAAATCATTCTTAAGTATGAAAATGAAAACATCAAACAAACAGATTATTTCCATAGCCGCCCTGCTGATCCTCTGCGGATGCGGTTCGCCAAAGAGGCCAAGTGTCGAGAAAGTGCCGGACGCCTATGGTTTTTTCCCCATAAGCGGCGTCTATCTGGGGCAAACCACCGTCGACGAACTGTGGGACATGGGCTACAAGCCGGATGTGGAAAAAGACTCTTACGACTGTTACATCGACGGTAGAGCGTTTTATGACAACGACAAGGACAGGCTTTTTGAAAAGCTATTCATCTCCTATTATAGCGATACAAACGATCCTACTCCCGTCGAATGGAAAGAGAAGTTCGGTTTCGCCCGGGAATTATCCCAATCCCAATGGCTGACCTTACTCAAGAAGCACCGTCTGAGCGTCGAAGAAGCATCGTTGCGGCAAATCATAGCGACGACGCCGGACAAATCGTTGAAATTTAAACTGGAATTTAAAAACGAGATTAAGGATAAAAATACCCCGTCGGCGCTATATTGGCTAACGATATATTATAATGGTGAAAGAATAGAGTGAAAATCCAGTACTAATTTTTAAATAATAATAGACTTCTTCGGGAAATACTATAAATGCAAGTTTATATATTTGAAAATCAATATCCATTATTCTATTTTCCGAAGAGGTCTATTGAAATAAATTCCCCTATCTCACCACCACATCCTCATACGCCGGAGTGACGGCAATAAGCGTTTCCGAAACGGAAATCAAGGGGACAATACGCTCGATATCTTCGTTGCGCAGCCGGACACAGGCCTCCGTTGCGCGCGAGCCGACCGTCTCGGGCCGGTGCGTACCGTGTATGCCGATGTGATAATACTCCCGGAATCTCACGAAATACTTCCCGTAGCAGCCCTTTACCGGCCCCTTCCCGTCGTGGAAATCGTAGTCCCACCCCGACGCGTCGTGGATGGCATAAATGGTAAAGACACCTTCCGGCGTCTTTTTGTCGCCGTAGCGCTTCTTGTTGCCCGGATTGACACCCGTCGCGGCCGGGACGGCAAGCAGGAGACCGTCGTCAAAGTCGAGCGCCCGCAGCCGCAGGTCGCGCTTCGAGACGAGGAGCAGGTCGATACCCTCCTCCCCGCCGGCGCGCCGTTCGGGACAGACGACGACCGTCCCCGCATCCGGTATGCAAAGCACATCCAGCGTGAAAGGCATGTCCCGCTCCATCCCGCGCAGGAAGACATACGACCGCGCGTCGGCCGTCGCCGTGTCGGGCTGCACGCGCATGGTGCGCGCCGCAATCTTTTCCCCCGCACGACCTTTAATCCTGAAGCGCGCCACGCCGTCCGCCACCCCCTCGCAGCCGGCCGAATCAATCCTCCAGTGCGGAAACGCCTCGAGCATCCCGGCAGACAGCATGCGCATCTCGGCCAGCGTGTCGCGCACGACGACAACCGCCGTATCCGTCTGTGCCGGTTCGGGCGCCGCCACCTCGCGCCTGCCGCCCGAACCGCAGCCGGCCATCAAAATGACGCCGGTGCAGCACGCCAGGAATTTCGTCTTCGTGCGCAGGATGCGGAGTAAATAATGTATGTTCATGTCGTAAAAAACTGATTGTTTAGAATATGACGTCGACGGTCGCTTTCCTGTTTCTCTCGCCGACCCACGTACTGCCGTTTTCGATCAGGCGGATTGCTTCACGGTCGGCCTCGTCGCAAAGCTTTTTCCTGACGCGGAAGTTATGCGGCTTGCCGTCGCCGTCGATATTGAATTCGACCCGGACGATGCCCTTCACCCCGGCACAGTCGCCTGTCGTCGGGCGAATCAGTGCCTCTTTCAGGTATTTCCCGTATTCCTCCGTGCCGATTTTGGGATATGGCACCTGCGATGCGCGGCGGCGGCTGTTTACGTTTCCGTCCGTCAGCCCGTCGAGCGTGGCGTTGTCTCTCGTTCTCAGGGATGGCCGCGTCTGCTGCCGGGCCGGCATGAGGGTATCGGTGATGTTGTCCACCCCGGCTACGGCCTCTTCTGCGGCCGGTTGCTGCCGGGCGAGCATCAAAGAGTCTGTTTCGTAGAGTGTTGCTGGCGTCTCTTCCGCAGTCGGGATTTCCTCCGAAGGTATGACCTCTTCTGCTGCCGGACTTTTCGGTGGCGCCGCTGCGGGCAGGGCAGGGGAAGGAGTAACCGGCGCCGCCTCCTGCTCGGACGTCGCCTCCGGGTGTATCTCAGGCTGTTCTGACGCTGTGAGAGCGGATGCGGCGAAGGTCTCACCGGCCTCGGTTGCATCTGTTTTCTTGTGCAGTTCGCTTTGCGCAACAAATCTTTCCGGCTCGCGATGCATCAGGACGTAGCTGCCTACAGCAATACAAACCAGCAGTCCGGCGGCGATACCGCCGTATGCTGCCATCCGGTTGGTGCGCCGCGTGCTTGCCGACAGTCGCTTGCGTAGCGATGCAATCTGCCGGACATGGTCGCCTTCGACGGCGTCATATCCGTCCAGCGCTTCTGCCAGAAAACGATCCCGCATCGCTTCCCGTTCGAGGCGGTGTGCCTGTTTTCCTTTTCGGCGTCCCTGTATATAGTCCGGCAGGCTCATGGTTACGTTTTCGTTTGCTCTATGCATATCTTCAGATTTCTCTTTCCGTTCTGGATATAACTTTTCACGCTTTTCAAGGAATATCCGGTGACGTCGGCAATGTCGGCATACGATCTTTCTTCCATAAAGAAAAGCCGGATAGACCTTTGCTGGGTCTCGGGCAGCTTTTCCATACACTTCTGCAAAGCGGGAAGGCGCTCATTCTCTTCGTCGTCATCAAAGAGATGCAGCGTTTCGTCCGATTCCATAAAATCGGGATACAGGTCGACCTGAATTGTGTTTGCCTGACTGCGCAGTATCTGCAGGCAATGGTTGCGCGCCACGCTGTAGAGCCACGTACGAAAATCACGGATATCGTGTTGCATCACCTTTGAGATCAACTCTTCAAACAATTGCATTACGGCATCCTGCGCATCATCTTCGCGTTGCATATACTTGAGGCACAGTCCGTATACAAGCGGGATATAGCGATCGTACAAACGACCCAGATAGTCCGTCCGGTTTGTTGCCCTGTAACGCTTCAGCAGTTCTTCGTCCGTCTCGCTGACGGGTTTTGTCCTTAAAAAAACCAAAGATAAATTTTCCTGCAAAAATAAGTAAAAAAAGGTCGTCCACAAAGAGCGGACAACCTTTTTGAGTTATGAAAACGAAATTACTTTAATCTACATTGAGTGTGACACGTTTGAACGCCGTCACAGTAAGCTCCTTGTCCTGTTGACGGAGATATTGCTGGACGGTGAGCGAGCTGTCCTTTATGCAGTCTTGCTGCAGGAGAGTGCTTTCCTTGTAGAACTTCTGCAGAGCGCCTTCGGCAATGCGGTCGAGCAGATTTTCGGGTTTCCCGGCCTGCCGCGCTTTGTCGCGGGCTATTTCCTTTTCGGTGTCTATGATCTTTTGCGATACGTCTTCGGGGCTGATGGCCACGGGGTTCATGGCGGCAATCTGCATTGCCACGTCGCGTGCGGGCTGATATTCGATTGCGCCGTTGAAGGCCACGATGGTCGCCAGTTTGTTGCCCGGATGGATGTAAGACATCGTCGAGGCGCCGTCCACAAATTCATAAAATCCCAGTTCCATTTTTTCGCCGGTCACACCGATGCGGTCTGTGATGTGATCGTCGACGGGGCGGCCATCGCTCAGCGGCGTATCCAACAGTTCCTGAAGCGTAGTCGGCTTCTGCGCCATGACTGCATCCAGAATACTCTGTGTCAATGCAATAAATTCTCCATTTTTCGCCACGAAATCGGTTTCGCATTTGAGCGCCACGACGGCTGCAAAACCGTCACTGTGCGCCGCCAGCACACAGCCCTCAGACGCTTCACGGTCGGAACGTTTTGCGGCAACAGCCTGTCCTTTCTTACGGATAATTTCCATCGCCTTCTCGAAATCGTTCCCGGCCTCTTCCAGAGCGTTCTTGCAATCCATCATTCCGGCCCCACTCATCTTCCGCAGATGAGTGATATCATTCATTGTAACTGCCATATTATTGTAGTTTAGTGAGTTTTATCTGTTATTTGTTTCATTGCGTTATGCATCTTCGTCCTCTTCAAGGTCTTTTGCGACTTTCGAGATTACGGCTGCGTTGATTGCCTCTTCGTCGTCCTTGGCTACACGCTTTTTGGCGGAGGATCTTGCTCTGCGCTCTCTTCCGCGCGTTTCGTCGACTTCTTCCTCTTCTTCGCGGCTATCCTTGCCCGCGGCTTTGGCTTCGAGTAGACCTTCCTGTATGGCTTCGCTTACGACGCCCAGAATCAGTTCGATGGACTTGCTGGCATCGTCGTTCGAAGGTATGACAAAGTCAATACCGGACGGGTCGGAGTTAGTGTCGACCATTGCGAATATGGGGATACCCAATTTACGGGCTTCACTGACGGCGATATGCTCCTTCAGTACGTCGATGACAAACAGGGCAGCGGGCAGGCGGTTCATGTCTTCGATCGAGCCGAGCGTTTTCTCCAGTTTGGCCCGCTGGCGCGTGATCTGAAGTTTTTCTCTCTTGGAGAGGTTGTCGAATGTGCCGTCTTTGCTCATCTTGTCGATGTTCGACATTTTCTTTACAGCCTTGCGGATGGTGGGGAAGTTGGTCAGCATTCCGCCCGGCCAGCGTTCGATGACGTAGGGCATTCCGATGGATGCTGCCCTGTCGGCCACGATTTGCTTGGCCTGCTTTTTTGTGGCGACGAAGAGGATTTTCCGTCCCATGCGCGCCAGATTTTTCAACGTTTCGGCTGCCTCGTCCACCTTGACGACCGTCTTGTGTAAGTCGATGATATGGATGCCATTGCGCTCCATAAAAATGTATGGAGCCATTCCGGGGTTCCATTTACGTTTCAGGTGTCCGAAGTGAACACCTGCTTCCAATAATTGTTCAAAATTTACTCTTGACATGTTCTTTTTTTCGTTTACATTCTTTTTTTAATCAACGGCCCGGTAGTTTGCCTGTTACGACAGAATCCGGACGGTTTAGATACTAAACGCCCTATTATTTGCAAGACGACTCGCAAATAAATATTAACGTTTGCTAAACTGGAATCTCTTGCGAGCTTTCGGTCTACCGGGTTTCTTGCGTTCGACGGCACGCGGATCACGCGTCACGAAGCCTTCAGCTTTCAATGCCGGCTTCGATTCGGGATTAATTTTGATCAGCGCGCGCGTGATGGCCAGGCGTACCGCTTCGGACTGCCCCTTGAACCCGCCGCCGAAAAGGTTTACCTTCACGTCGTACAACTCGGGCACATTCAGGGTCGAAAGAGGCTGCTTGACAACAAATTGCAGAATAGGGGAAGGGAAATACTCCGTCAGGTCGCGACGGTTGATGGTGATTTTCCCGCTACCTTCATCGCTTACGTATACACGGGCTACGGCTGCCTTACGCCGTCCAATTGCGTTAACTATTTCCATAGGTTATTTAAGTGAATTTATATCAATCAACTTTGGGGTCTGAGCGCCATGCTTGTGCACTTCGCCCGCATACACATGTAAGTTGTTGAGCAACTTATCTCCCAAACGGTTTTTTGGCAACATGCCTTTTACCACTTTGCGAAACAGGCGGTCTTCTCCCTTGGCTTTCAGGTCCGCGGGGGTATATTCGTACTGTCCGCCGGGGTAACCGGTGTATTTCAAATAAATACGGCCGTTCCACTTGTTTCCTGTCAGAACGACTTTGTCTGCATTGATAATAATTACATTATCACCACAATCCACATGAGGCGTAAAGTTCGGTTTGTATTTGCCGCGCAACAGTTTGGCGACTTTCGAACAAATGCGTCCCAACGACTGGTCTGTTGCGTCTACAACAACCCATTCTTTGTTTACGGTTGCTTTGTTTGCAGAAATGGTCTTATAACTCAAAGTATCCACTGCTAAAAACTTTTTTTTAATTAATAAATGCGTCCTCACTTTTATGCATTCCCGGATACGCGAGAATAACAATATGCTAAGAACTAATAATTTAGTACATTTTGATAATAATCGGCTCGCAAAGGTAAGCTATTTTCCCATATGAAAAAAATATATCTGCGGTTTTTTTGAGGAAAAAACGCTTTGCGGTGTTTTTCTTTGGCTCGTTCGCCGATTGTGCTTATATTTGGAATCTTAAAAAACTGAATGTGATGAAAAAAGCGATTATTGCAGGTGCGACGTCGGGTATCGGACGCGAAGTGGCTAAAATATTGCTGAGCGAAGGCTGGCAACTGGGTCTTGCCGGACGGCGCGAGGATGAACTCAACGCGCTGAAAGCGCTGGCGCCTGAGCGCATATCGACCGAAACGCTGGATGTGACGGAGGCCGATGCGCCGCAGCGTCTGCATCAGTTGATCCGGCAGACTGGCGGGATGGATTTGTTTTTTCTGGCGTCCGGCATCGGCTATCAGAATGAGGAATTGCAGTCTGACATCGAAGTGCGAACGGTGCGTACGAACGTGGAAGGCTTCGTGCGGATGGTCACGGCGGCGTTCCACTTTTTCAGAGACCGGAGCGGTGGGCATATCGCCGTCATCACTTCCGTGGCAGGTACGAAGGGAATGAGTTCGGCGCCTTCATACTCGGCATCGAAACGCTTCCAGAGTACTTATATCGAGGCGCTGGCGCAACTGGCCCGTACGCAGAAACTGCCCATCCGCTTCACCGATATTCGTCCCGGTTTCGTGCAGACACCATTGCTGGACAAAAACAGGCATTACCCTATGCTGATGGAAGTCGGATTCGTCGCCAGGCAGATTGTCAAGGCATTGAAAAAGGCGAAACGGATCACTGTCATCGATCGCCGGTATGCGTTGCTGGTTTTCTTCTGGCGGCTGATACCGGGCTGGGCCTGGGAGCGGATACGGCTGGTGAAGAAATGATTTGCCGCTTTATACGGCATCTGTTTGGAAAATGTGAGAATGAACAGGCATATTCTCACATTATATCCATTTATATCCATTCATCCCGAAAGCCTCTTGAGTTTTGAATCTGTGAAGTTTTCGATCCTGACGGCATTTCACAAAATCACGCCACCTAAAGATTTTTTATTATATGCCAGCAAATAATTCCCAGCAAAACCGTCAGCGCCGCAATCAGCGTCCGCGCCTGCCGATAGCGTAAAAAGAGCAGCAGCAAGCCGAAAGATATATAGGCCAAAATCGTTGTAACCAGGTCGAAAGACAGCGACAGCGTGGCGCCGGGCACCATGCTGTAACGGTCGATAAACCCTACGAAGCAGTGCATCAACTGTTCGATAGCCCATTTCAACGGGACGAGCCAGGACGCGATCCCGTCCGGCAACATCATCCACGCCTGAGCCATAGGAATCAACGCCATAGCCAGGAGCGACAACACCAGATTCGTAATCAGGAAAAGAGTAGAAATCGTCCCGAAGTAATAGCAGCACAGAAAGGTTGTCCCCGCCTGAGCTGCCGTCGTGATGGTCAGGATGTCGCACAGCATAACCAGCACCGGGTTGCGTGCCATTATCAACCGCGACAGCGGCGGATGGAGCCAGAAGATAAACAGGACGGCGATGAAAGACAGTTGAAATCCGATGTCGAATAAAAAGAACGGATTGTAGACCAGCAATAAAAACGCGGAGGCGGCCAGCGTGTTATACCGGTCCGGACGGCGCTGGAAAGCCTGTCCCATGAGGTAGACGGACGTCATCAGCGTAGCGCGCACCGTCGCCACGCTCAGCCCCGTAACAAGGGCAAACGCCCACAGCGACAGGAACAGCAGCACGATCCGTATCCACCGGAGCCTCTTCCGCTTCGCAAGGGAGGAAAGCAGCAGCGACAGGAAACCGTACAGAATCCCTACGTGAAAACCGCTGACCGACAGTATGTGTGCCACGCCCAAAGCGGAAAACTTACGGCGCATATCGTAAGACATGGTATGGCGATAGCTTATCGTGATGGTGGAAAGTATCGACTTCTCATCGTCGGACAGCCGGAGGCGGTCCAGTTTGTGCACCATGCGGGTCTGGACGGTGCGTGCCTGCTGCAGCAGCCAGCCGGGTTCGTCCGGGTCGGACAGGTGCCGCTCGGCGTAGGCCGTTGACTGTATCGACATGAAAATCATGATGCAGGAAAACAGTACACCCCAGACCCAGCGCGTATGATACTGCTGCACCGCATGTTTTCCGGTGAAGCAAAACGAGCCGGCCAGCATTACCGGAACGGGCAGCAGCAACCATAACGATAGCTTCTGAAGCGGAAAACAGACCTGCAGCAGAATGCCGGCCATCCACAAAAACAACGGTCTTACGAAGGGGCGCTTTCGCAGTTCCTCTATCACAATCGGAGATGACTGAGTGTGCTACAAGGACTTCAACGCCTTGATTGTCGCTGTGGGATCGGCGGATTTGAACACGAAACTGCCCGCCACCAGCACGTCGGCGCCGGCCTCCAGCAGGCGTTTCGCCGTGTCCATGTTCACCCCGCCGTCTATTTCGACAAGCGTTTGCAGGCCTTTTTCGGCAATCATCCGTTTCAGTTGTCGCGTTTTTTCTATCGAATGTTCAATGAACCGCTGCGCGCCGTAGCCCGGATTGACCGACATCAGCAGCACCATATCGACCTCATGGATAATGTCTTCGAGCAGCGACACGGGCGTATGGGGATTCAGCGTCACCCCGGCCTTCATCCCTGCGTCCCTGATTGCCGCAACCGTCCGGTTCAGGTGCAGGCAGGCTTCGTAGTGCACATTCATCATAAAGGCTCCGGTTTCAGCTACTTCGCGGATAAATTTCTGCGGCTCGACGATCATCAGGTGGACATCCATCGGCTTTGTCGACACGCCTTTCAATGCGTCCAGCACCGAAAATCCGAACGAGATGTTGGGTACAAACACCCCGTCCATCACGTCCAGATGCAGCCAGTCCGCCTCGCTCGCGTTGATCATCTCCACATCGCGCTGCAGGTTCATGAAGTCGGCTGACAGTAAAGAAGGTGCAATCCTGTGATTCATCGTTTTTGAAATTTCTTCGGTGCAAAGATAATAAAAGATTCCAAAAATTCAAGATTTCCAAATTCAAAGAGGGCGCATTTCATACGGTCGCACCGGGAGATGCCGCCTGCGCCCTCCGTCCGGAAGGAAGGGTAAAAACATGCCCGAACGGTCGGAAACGCGTGCCGGCCGGACCGGGCGGAATTTTTATCAAAACATGCATTTATCTTTAAATTAAACGGTTAATGCGTAAGCGAAACTTTTCTCCGGGCGTATGGACGCGGAAATCTCCATAGAAACAGGTTTCATCTCTATAGAGACAGGATTCATCTCTATAGAGACGGTTTTCATCTCTATAGAGACAGGATTCATCTCTATAGAGACGGTTTTCATCTCTATAGAGATTTCGCCGCAATTTTCCGGCCGGGGGGTGTTCTGCCTCATTCCGTCATTCAACGCAAAAGCCCTGCCGGACATTCCGGCAGGGCTTTCTGCTTTTCCCGGCTTCACAGGGTTTTATCCCAGGAATCCCAGCAATATACCGGCGGCTACGGCTGAGCCGATCACGCCTGCCACGTTCGGACCCATGGCGTGCATCAGCAGGTAGTTGGTCGAATCGTATTGCAGGCCGACGATCTGCGATATGCGCGCCGAGTCGGGCACGGCCGATACGCCTGCGTTTCCAATCAGCGGGTTGATTTTGTTGCCCGGACGGAGGAACAGGTTGAAAAACTTCACGAACATGACGCCGCCGCACGTGGCGATGACGAACGAGGCTGCTCCCAGTCCGAATATCATCACCGACTGGACGGTCAGGAACTGCGATGCCTGCGTCGAAGCGCCTACGGTGATGCCGAGCAGGATGGTGACGATGTCGATCATCGGGCCGCGTGCCGTTTCGGCGAGGCGGCGCGTCACGCCACACTCCTTCAGCAGGTTTCCGAAGAACAGCATCCCCAGCAGGGGCAGGCCTGACGGCACGAGGAAGCACGTCAGCAGCAGTCCGATGACGGGGAAAATGATTTTCTCTGTCGACGAAACCAGTCTGGGCGCTTTCATGCGGATCAGCCGTTCCTTTTTCGTCGTAAGCAGCTTCATGAATGGCGGTTGTATGATGGGCACCAGCGCCATGTATGAATAGGCGGACACGGCTACCGCTCCCATCAGGTTGGGCGCCAGCTTGGAGGAGAGAAAGATCGCCGTCGGGCCGTCTGCGCCTCCGATGATGCCGATTGCGCCGGCCTGTTTGGGGTCGAATCCTATCTGGAGCGCAGCGATATATGCGCCGAAGATGCCAAGCTGGGCGGCGGCGCCTATCAGCATCAGTTTCGGGTTCGAAATCAGTGCCGAGAAGTCTGTCATCGCCCCGATGCCGAGGAAGATCAGCGGCGGATACCACCCCTGCCGCACCCCGCTGTAGAGGATGTTCAGCACCGAGCCTTCTTCGTAAATACCGATCTGCAATCCTGCGTCCTTGAAGGGAATGTTTCCTATCAGGATGCCGAATCCGATCGGAATGAGCAGCATGGGTTCAAATTCATACCTGATGGCGAGAAAGATGAAAAACAACCCCACCAGAATCATGATGAGATGCCCGGACGTGACGTTGTAGAACCCCGTATACGTCAGGAACAGTTGAAGGTTTTCTCCAAGAAATGATATAAAACTTTCTTGCATGACGGCGTTATTTAATGATTACCAATTCGGCGCCCTCCAGCACGGCGTCGCCTTTGCTTACTTTGATTTCGACAATCGTGCCGTTTTGGTCTGCGGGAATGGTATTTTCCATTTTCATGGCCTCGAGCACAAGGATTTTCTGGCCTTTTTTCACCGTGTCGCCCACCTTGCAGTCGATGCTCAGGATGATGCCCGGCAGCGGCGACTTGACGGCTTTGGCCGTGCTCGCAGCGGCCGGACGCGATACGAGGGGCGTGCCCGACGAGGTCGTCGGCGCCTGCGCGGGACGCTTGATGGTCACTACGTGTTTTTTCGCAGGCTTGTCCATCGCCACCTGATAAGGCGTGCCGTTCACTTCTACTTCCGCAACGGTATCTTCTACCTTGTTGACCGTTACGCTATAGATATTTCCGTTGATTGTATATTTGAAATGTTTCATTTTTTTAGTGTTTAAATTATTTTCTCTGGGGTTGACTTCTTAATCCGTAAATTTTTGAACTCCACGGCGAATAGCTGCGCGCCACCTTGTTTATGGTAAGCACGGTATTCTCCAAATCGTGCACATCTTCGTCCACTTCGTACAGTGCCAGCGAGATGGCTGCCACGATTTCGCCCGATTCGAGCGCCTCGCTGCCGCTGCCGCTTTCCGTTTCGCCCGCTTTCTGCGCCCGCCGCCTGCTCATTTCGATGGCAGACTTGCCAATATACTTAAAGCAGATATACAGCACGATCAGTCCGAGAAACACCACCGCCATCGCAATGATGGTCATGACGATACCCATACTGTCTTTTTCGCGGAAGTTCTCCATTTTCGTTTCCGTATCCAGCGTCAGGTTGTTCGTGCTCGGCGTGACTTTGGCAAGGTGTGCCCATTCGTTCTGTCCGTCGATTCGCCGGCCGTAGCTGATGTCCGCTTTCTGACCGGCCGGGATGGTGATCTCGTCGACCAGTGTCCGGCCATCGGCGTCATAAAAGGCGACGTAGTTTTCCCGGTTCGGGTCGAGGATGAAATTCACGTGAAAGGTGCCGCGGTCAGCGATGCCGTCCGTCCAGAAAAGCACGTGCTGTCCGGGAGGAACTTTCGTCAGCACATCGCCCTTGGGAATGGGGTATTTCTTCGGATTGGAAGGGTCGTCCGTCAGGAAACATCCTGAGATATTTACCGTGCCGGCAGATGTGTTGTAGAGTTCGACCCATCCGTTTCGTTTGCCGTAATCGTCGACGAAATTGTCTTCGTTGACGACCAGCACTTCGTTGATTCGCATGGAAGACACTTGCTGCGCCCGCAGGCCTGCGGCAAAAAACAGGGCAAGCAGCACAAGCGTTCCAAGTTTCTTATGTCTCATCTTCATGTTCTTTTTCTGTGAATTAGAGAGGAATATTCCCATGCTTCTTGGCCGGATTCGTCAATTTCTTCGTCTGCAACTGCTGCAATGCGCGGATGATGCGGAAGCGCGTGTTGCGCGGCTCGATCACGTCGTCGATGTATCCGTATCTGGCTGCATTGTATGGATTTGCAAACAGCCCGTCGTATTCCTGCACTTTTTCCGCCATCAATGTGGCCGGGTCGGCAGCTTCCTTGATTTCCTTGGCATACAGTACTTCGGCTGCACCCGAGCCGCCCATCACGGCGATTTCGGCCGTCGGCCATGCGTAGTTCAGGTCTCCACGCAGTTGCTTGCAACTCATCACGATGTGCGAACCGCCGTAGGATTTGCGCAGCGTGACCGTCACTTTCGGCACCGTCGCCTCGCCGTATGCGTAGAGCAGTTTGGCGCCGTGCAGAATGACTGCGTTGTATTCCTGACCCGTTCCGGGGAGGAATCCCGGCACGTCGACCAGCGTGACCAGCGGAATGTTGAAGGCGTCGCAGAAGCGTACGAACCGTGCACCCTTGCGCGACGCGTTGCAGTCCAGTACGCCGGCAAGATATTTCGGCTGGTTGGCGACGATGCCCACGGAGTGGCCGTTGAAGCGGGCAAAGCCGATGATGATGTTTTTCGCAAAATCCTTTTGCACTTCGAAAAATTCGCCGTTATCTACAATCGTACCAATCACTTCGTACATGTCGTACGCCTGGTTGGCGCTGTCGGGGATGATTTCGTTCAGGTTGTCGTCGAGACGGTCGATCGGATCGGTACAGACCGTCAGCGGCGCCTCTTCGAGGTTGTTCTGCGGGATGTAGCTGAGCAGTTTGCGAATCATCGCCAGACCCTCTTCCTCGGTCTGGGCGGTAAAATGCGTCACGCCCGATTTCGTGGAATGTATGCTTGCGCCGCCGAGGTTTTCCTGGTCGACGTCTTCGCCCGTCACCGATTTGACGACTTTCGGGCCGGTGAGGAACATGTATGAAGTGCCTTCCGTCATCAGCGTAAAGTCCGTGAGTGCAGGCGAATAGACAGCGCCGCCCGCGCAGGGGCCGAAGATGCCGGAGATTTGCGGAATCACACCCGACGCCAGAATGTTGCGCTGGAAGATTTCGGAATAGCCGGCCAGGGCATTGATCCCCTCCTGAATGCGCGCACCGCCCGAGTCGTTGATTCCGATGCACGGCGCGCCCATCTTCATGGCCATATCCATTACTTTGCAAATCTTTAACGACATCGTTTCCGAAAGCGAACCTCCGAATACGGTGAAATCCTGTGCAAAAACATACACCAGACGTCCGTCGATCGTGCCGCTTCCGATCACGACACCGTCGCCGAGATAGTTTTTCTTCTCCTGTCCGAAATTCGTACATCTGTGCTTCACAAACATATCCATTTCTTCGAAACTGTGTTCGTCCAGCAACATTGAAATACGTTCGCGTGCCGTGTATTTGCCGCGTTCGTGTTGCTTTTCGATGGCTTTCTCGCCGCCACCCAACCGTGCCTGATCGCGCAGCGCAATCAGTTCTTTTACTTTTTCAAGTTGATTACTCATTGATTTATTATTTTGTCAGTTAATTAACATACTGAATGAAGACAATAGCCGGCCGGCCTACTCTCCTTTTCCATCCATGCACAATTCGGTCAGCACGCTACCTGTCGATTTGGGATGCAGGAATGCAATCTGCAACCCTTCCGCGCCGCCACGCGGATGCGAGTCTATCAGCCGCACGTTTTTCGACGCCACTTCGTCCAGAGCGTCCTGAACGGACGGCACGGCAAAGGCAATATGATGAATCCCTTCGCCCCTGTTTTCGATGAACTTGGCGATGGTGCTATCCTCGCTCGTCGGTTCCAGCAGTTCGATTTTCGTCTGCCCCACTTTGAAGAAGGCAGTTTTTACTTTCTGTTCGGCTACAACCTCGATGTTGTAGCATTTCAACCCCAGTACGTTTTCGTAATAAGGGAGATGGGCCTCGATGCTTCTTACGGCAATACCCAAATGCTCAATGTGTGAAATATCCATAAAATGAACTCTTTAGTTAAGTGATAAAATTCGACGGCAAAGGTAGAAAAAATATTAGTACGGTTGCATCTGTTTTTTCATATTTTTTTCCGTATCTTTGCCCCCGCTTTTTTAAGCCCTTACATTTCCGTGTGATGGGAAATTAGGAAGCAGAACTAATTTTGAGTAACACAAATTGCATAAACAAATGAACACGTATCAATTAGAAGGAACCCCAAGAGAGGTTACCGGGAAAAAGGCAACCAAAGCCGTCCGCAAAGAAGGCGCAATTCCAGCCATATTGTATGGCCGGGCGCCCGTCGAGCTGCCGTTCAAAGGCACGCTGGGCAAAGGCGAAAAAATTGTTGAAACAAGCGGTAACAAAGGCGTTATCATAACGGAATTTTCCGTGACGAACGAGGCCGTGCGCAACTTGATTTACACGCCCCACATCTATCTGGTCGACCTGTCGCTGAACGACGGCCGCACGGTGAAATCCATCGTGAAAGCCCTCCAGTTTCATCCCGTGACGGACGCCATCCTGCACATCGACTTTCTGGAAGTTTTCGAAAAGAAGCCCATTGTGATGGAAGTGCCCGTCATTCTCGAAGGCCATGCCGAAGGCGTCAAGGCCGGTGGCAAGCTGAATCTCGAAATGCGCAAACTGCGCGTAAAGGCGCTGTTCGACAAGATGCCGGAACGCTTAGTTATTAATGTAGAAAAACTCAGCCTGGGCAAAGCCATTCAGGTGGGCGACCTGCAGTTCGAAAACATGGAGCTGATGAATGCGAAGAACGCCGTCGTATGCTCGGTGAAACTGACCCGCGCCGCCCGCGGTATGGAAGCTGCCGCCTCGACCGGCGCATGACATTCATGCTGTGTGCATGGAGGAATACGCAAAGCCGCCTCGCGCACAGTATAAACACGTTTGGGAGGAGGATTTGTCAGATGGCATTTTCTCCTCTTTTTTTCGGCACGCAGAGAAATGAAATTTTTGATTGCAGGACTTGGAAACGTCGGGACGGAATATTGGGGCACGCGCCACAACGTCGGGTTTCGCGTCGTGAATGCCGTGGCCGGTGAGGCCGGCGTCGCGTTCGCGGAAATGCGCTATGGCGCGGTCGCACGGCTGCGCGTGAAAAGCGCGGAGCTGATTCTGCTGAAGCCGAATACGTTCATGAACCTGAGCGGCCTCGCCGTCCGTTACTGGCTGCAGAAGGAGAATCTGGAGGCAGACCGGCTGCTGGTCGTGGTCGACGACATTGCTCTGCCTTTCGGGGCGTTGCGGCTTAAGCCGAGAGGGAGCGCCGCAGGTCATAACGGACTGCGCCACATCGAGGAAACGCTGGGTACGCAGAACTACAGCCGCCTTCGTTTCGGCGTCGGGAGCGATTTCCCGCCGGGCCGGCAGATCAACTACGTCCTCAGCACGTTCGAACCGGGAGAGCTGGAGCAGATGCCCGCGCGCGTGAAGCAGGCCTCGGAGATGGTGAAGAGCTTCTGCCTCGCCGGGGTGGATGTCACGATGAACCTGTATAACCACCGATAAATCATTCAAATGAACGAAGTACGGATAGACAGATGGATGTGGGCGACGCGCCTCTTCAAGACGCGGACGGTCGCGGCGGAGGCGTGCCGGAAAGGTCGCGTGTCGATTGGCGGCGTGAACGTGAAGCCGTCGCGGATGATCGGGGTAGGGACGGTTCTGCAGATCCGCAAGCCGCCCGTCACGTTTTCGTTCAAAGTGCTGGCGCTTGCCGAAAACCGGATGGGCGCCGGGCGGGTGCCCGAATACCTGGAGAACGTCACGCCGCCCGATCAGTACGAACTGCTGGAGATGGGCCGTATTTCGGGCTTCGTGGACAGGGCGCGCGGAACGGGGCGCCCGACGAAGAAAGAACGCCGCGAACTGGAGCAGTTTACGGGCGACGCGGATACGCCCGACCCGTCCGGCTTCGATTTCGGCGCGGAGGAAGGCGATACCGCGTGCGACTGAAGGATTCAAAATCCGGTCACCCGCGACTGTTCGCCGTCCGCAGGGAAGCGCACGTCCAGCCGGCGGCGTATCTCGTCCATGATCTCGACTGTAATCAGTGAATTTTCAAGCGAATTGATGCGCGACTCCTTCCGCCCGGACAGTATCAGGTCGATAAACTCTGCGATTTCATAGTAATACTCGTTGTGCGCCGTCGGGGGCATGATGTCTTCCGTCGCGCCGTTGCGGTGCTTCAGCGTCGCGCGGCCGATGAGGTTGATCCGGTCGAGGCTGACGAGGCCCTCCTCGCCCTGAATCTCCGTCGGGAGCTGCGAGTCTGCAATCTTGCTGTACAGCACCGTAGCGCACAGGCCGCCGCCGTACGTGAAGGATACGTTCCCGTGCCCGTCGACCCCGCTGCACAGTTTCGTGCCCGACACCTGCACCGTTTTCGGCCGCCCGAACAGGACGGCCATCGGATAGAGCGTGTAGATGCCGATGTCCATCACCGCCCCGTTGCTCAGTTCGGGATTGAAGGCGTTCAGCACGGTGCCTTCCTTCAGCCGGTCGTAGCGCGAGGAATACTGGCAGTAGCAGGCGAAATACTGCCTGACGGTGCCGATCCGGCCCACCGCCTCCCGCACGGCGCGAAAGCCGGGCGTCAGCGTCGGCTTCATGGCCTCCATCAGCGTCACGCCGTGTTTGCGGGCCGCCTCAATCATGGCCCGCACCTCCGCCGCATTCGAGGCGAACGCCTTCTCGCACAGCACGTGCTTGCCCTGACGCATGCACGCGATGCTTTGCCGCGCGTGAAGGGCATTGGGCGACGCGATATACACGGCGTCGATCAGCGGGCTGGCCGCCATTTCGTCGAGCGACGTAAACGTATGACGGATATGATGCCTGGCCGCAAAAGCCCTTGCCCTTTCTTCCGTGCGCGAGCAGACGGCAACCGCCTCAAAGCGCTCGTCTTCGCGCCCGCCCGCAATCACCCAGTCGGTTATAAAGTTGGTGCCGACCACGCCGAACCGTACTTTTTCCATCGCGATGTGATGTTCATTTTTACTGTAATACTGTTTTAAAAATCTGAAACCGCAAAGGTCGCTTTTATACCCGTATTTTGCAAATTTAATTCGAAACTCGATATAAATTATGAATTATATGGAGACATCGTGTTTGCAATTTTCCGACAGTTATTGCCCTCAGGGCGTCCATATCAATAGAAAAAGGCTTCTTTCCCGGTATTTCCGTATAGCTCTCCACATTTTCCGGGGAACTCCCCGCGTTTTCGGGGGAGCTCCCCGCATTTTAGGGGGAGCTCCCCGCGTTTTCGGGGGAACTCCCCGCGTTTTCGGGGGAGCTCCCCTCGTTGTAGGGGGAGCTCCCCGCTTTTTCGGGGGAACTCCCCGCGTTTTCAGGGGAGCTCCCCGTGTTTTCGGGGGAGCTCCCCTCGTTTTCCGTAGAGCTACTCGAAAATTCACTGTAAACAGATACATTTTTCTTTTCATT
>JAIRZY010000258.1 GCA_031266995.1 Tannerella sp. | reverse complement strand
TATCCCTACGGGTTGCTGTGCGTGCCGATCTCGGAGATCGTGCGCCTGCAGGCCTCGTCGGGCACGACGGGCAAGCCGATCGTCGTCGGGTACACGCGCGCCGACCTGGGCGTGTGGAGCGAGGCGGGTGCGCGATGCTTTACCGCATACGGCCTGGGGCGCAACGACGTCGTGCAGGTGTCCTACGGTTACGGCCTCTTCACCGGCGGGCTGGGGGCGCACAGCGCGGTCGAGACCGTCGGGGGCACCGTGCTGCCCACCTCGAGCGGCAACACGGAGAAGCAGATCATGCTCATGCACGACCTCGGCTCGGTGGGCCTTGCCTGCACGCCGTCATACGCTCTCTTCCTGGCCGACGCGCTGCTCGACTCGGGCATCCCGCGAGAGGAATTTAAGCTGAAGGTGGGCGCCTTCGGGGCCGAGCCGTGGACGGAGGGCATGCGCCGCGAGCTGGAGGAAAAGCTCGGCGTGAAGGCTTACGACCTCTACGGCCTGACGGAGATCATTGGCCCCGGCGTGGGGCACGAGTGCGAATGTCAGGACGGGACTCACCTGTGCGAAGACCACTTCTACCCCGAAATTGTCGACCCTGAGACGGGCGATCCCCTGCCGGCGGGACAGACGGGCGAACTTGTCTTCTCGACCATCACCAAGGAGGGCATGCCGCTGCTGCGCTTTCGCACGCGCGACCTGACGAGGCTGAACTTCGAGGCGTGTGCCTGCGGGCGTACCTCGGTCAGGATGTCGAGAATCCTCGGACGGTGTGACGACATGCTCATCATCCGCGGCGTAAACGTATTCCCGTCGCAGGTCGAAGCCGTCATCTGCGAGCTTCCGCAGCTTGAGCCGCACTATCTGCTCGTCGTCGACCGCGTCAACAACCTCGACACCTTCGAGGTGCAGGTCGAGGTAAAGGAAGGCTTCTATTCGGACGAAATGACGAAAATGATCGGGCTGAAGAAGCACATCACGCACCGCCTCCAGAGCGTGCTCGGCATATCGCCCGACGTCAAGCTGGTCGAGCCGCGCAGCATCGAGCGCAGCCAGGGCAAGGCGCGGCGGGTAAACGACAAACGAAAATTCATCTGAAACCGTATCACCGATAAATAAACATATAGCCATGTTCATCAAACAACTGTCCATATTTCTGGAAAACCGCCGCGGCCGCTTCACCGAAGTCGCCCGGCTGCTGGGGAAGGAAAATATCAACATGACGGCCTTCACCGTCTCCGAGAACTCCGACTTCGGCATCCTGCGCCTCATCGTCTCCGACACCGAAAAGGCCCTGCAGGCGCTGCGCGACAACAAATATGCCGTGTCCGAGGCGGACGTGATCTGCCTCCACTGCCCTAACCAGCCGGGCGCACTGGCCCGCGTGATGGATCTTATCACTGCGGCGGAGATATTCATCGAATACATGTATGCCTTTTCCGAAGGCGCCTCGGCGCACGTCATCATCCGCCCGGACGACATCGAAAAGTGCGTCGCCGTACTCAAAGACAACAAACTGGAACTGCTTGCCGCCAGCGCGCTGTACCGGTTCTAATGATTATTAACGTTTCACCTTGCGCCGGTCATGCAGGAATGCATTACCTTTGCGCACTAAAAAGACGGAAAATGAAGAAATTTCTGTTGCTGGCAGGCATCATATTCACCTGCGCTTCATGCGGAGAATATAACAGGATACTGAAAAGTACGGACTACGAAGTGAAATATTCCTATGCCAAGAAATATTTCAACGAAGGCAAGTTTGTCAAGGCGGCAACCCTGCTCGAAGAGGTCGTCACCGTGTTCCGGGGCACCGGAAACGCCGAAGAATCGCTCTACCTGCTGGCGCAAAGCTATTACGGACAGAAGGACTATCAGACGGCGTCGGACTACTTCAAGTCCTACTATCAGACTTATCCGAAAGGCGAATACGTCGAACCCGCCCGATTCTACTCGGGCTACGGGCTTTACCTCGACTCGCCCGACCCGCGCCTGGATCAGACGCAGACCTACGAAGCCATCAGCCAGCTTCAGCTCTACATGGAATACTACCCCCAGAGCGAGCACGCACGGCAGGCGCAGGATATCCTGTTTGAACTGCAGGAGAAGCTGGCCTACAAGGAACTGATGAGCGCGCGGCTCTACTACAACCTCAGCACCTACATGGGCAACAACTATCGCGCGTGCGTTATCACGACTGAGAACGCCCTCACGGACTATCCCTACTCGAAATATCGCGAGGAATTTATTTTTCTCAAAATAAGGGCAAAATACGAGCTGGCCCTCGTCAGCATCGAAGACCGCCTGCAGGGACGGTATCGCGACGTCGTGGACGAATACTACAATTACACCAACGAATTTCCCGAAGGAAAATATATCCGCCAGATTCGCAGATTCTACGAACAGGCAAGCAAACAAATCAGCAACAATTATTAGAACTAAACAGGTAACTATATGGATTATCGTAAATCAAACGCACCGCTGACAACCGTCACGCGCGACATGATCAAACTGACCGACGACTCGGGCAACGTATACGAAACGTTGATGGTAATCGCCCGGCGTTCCAACCAGATAGCAGCGGAAATGAAGCAGGATCTGGAAAAGAAACTGCAGGAGTTTGCTTCTCTCAACGACAGCCTCGAAGAAGTTTTCGAAAACAGAGAGCAGATCGAAATCTCCCGCTACTACGAAAAGCTGCCCAAGCCAACCCTCATCGCTGCACAGGAATTTGAAGACGGCAAGCTCTTCTACAAAAATCCCGTAAAAGACAAGAATAATTTCTGACCGACAACCCTCGCCATGATACAGCGCATACAGACCGTCTACCTGCTCGTCATCACCGCCCTGACGGTTGCGATGCTTTTCCTGCCGCTGGCGGTGATACAGTCCGGCGACACCTTCTACACATTCGACGCCTCGGGCATGAGCACGATGACGACGCCTGCCGAGCTGGTATACCCCGCGTGGGCGCTGATGGCGCTCGCCTGCATCATCAGCCTGCTTGCGCTGGCGACTGTTTTCCTTTATAAAAAGCGTGTCCTGCAGATACGCCTCTGCATCTTCAACGCCATCCTGATGATCGCCTTCTACGGCCTGTTCGCCTTTTTCGTCTGGAAGGTCGCGGGAGAGCAGACCGAGACGTTCCGCTTCAGCGTGCGCATTGCCCTCTCGTTCCCACTCATCGCCCTGATATTCGACTATCTGGCGATAAGAAACATTGGAGCGGACGAGGTGCTGATACGCTCGCTCAACAGGCTCAGATGATTTCAGGACACAATGATTCTGTAATCCTGAAAGACTCGAAGACTCCGCCCTCGCCCCACATCCCCCGTCGGTCGCATGAAAACGGTAAAGCGCATCCTCGCATGGCTCAGGAATCTGTTCGTCGCGCTGTTTCTGTTCAGCATCGCGGCCGTTTTCGTGTACAAATACGTGCCGGTCTATTATACGCCACTGATGTTCATCCGTCTGTACGAAAAGGAAGCCACGGAAATACACCACAAATGGGTATCGCTCGACAGGATTTCGCAGCCGGTGATACAGGCCGTCATAGCGTCGGAAGACAATCTGTTTACGACGCACCACGGCTTCGACCGCGAACAGATCCGCGCGGCGATGGACGAAGCCCGGAGCGGCGGCCGCGTCAGGGGCGCCAGCACCATCTCGCAGCAGACAGCGAAAAACGTCTTCTTATGGCCGGGCAAAAACCTGTTCCGCAAAGCGCTGGAAGCATATTTCACGCTGCTGATCGAATGGATATGGGGTAAAGAGCGCATCATGGAGGTATACCTCAACTCCATCGAAACGGGGCGGGGCGTCTACGGCATCGAAGCGGCGGCGCAGACCTGCTTCTCCAAACAAGCATGGCAACTGGACCGGAACGAAGCGGCACTGATCGCGGCAACCCTGCCAAACCCGCTCCGACGAAACCCCGCCAAACCGTCCGCCTACATGCAAAAGCGGCAAGCCGACATCCTCTCGCTGATGCGAAAGATTGAAACGGTCGAGATGGGCTACCGTCCCGGACGCTAAAACGCCGCAAACCGGCCATCGCCCGCACCGATGACGGCCATACACTCCGCCTCGATCAGCCAACCCGGACGGCACACGGGCGCCCACACAATGACCCGCGGTATGCGCCGACAACTCTCCTCGAGCCATGCATCAATGCGCCGGTAATCCGATATGTCACGCAGGTATACAATCATGTATGCTACGTCATCCATGCCCGCCCCGGCTTCGTCCAGCAGCGCCCGTATGTTTTCGAGCATCCGTCCGGCCTGTTTCATCACATCCGAGGGATGCACGATTTCCCCCCGGTGGTCGATACTCGCCGTGCCCGAAATGAACACGTGCCGGCGGTCGCCGTACTGGATAGCCGTCCCACGCTCGAACGTCACGCCGTACTCGTGCGTCGGATTGAGGTGCGCCGGAGCGCGGAGATAGCGTATCTGCCCGGGCAGCAGGCCATCGACGGCATACGCATCCATGAACACCTGCGTGCCGGGCCGGACATGTTTCCCCTCGATGCCGGTGCTGGCAATAAAGTGAGTGTCCTTCGTCAGCCCTTCCCGCTCGAAGCACGCCCGACGCGCGGCAACCATGCCTGCATAATGCGTATCAATGTCCTGTACGAAGACCCACGTGCGCATGCAGTGCTCCGCCAGCGTGCATCCGTCGGCTTCCAGCATATCGGCGTACTGCCCGAAGATCCGCACGGTCTGTTCCTCCGCACCGGTTGCCGGGACATGTAACTGCGTGTGAAACAGGTGGCGGCAGTTTGCATGTGCGAAGACCGTTGCCCGCCCGTTCGCGGACAGGAAACCTTCGGGCGTCATGTATGTCCACAGTGCGACTTTGCTGCCGTTCAGTGGCGGCTGCTGCACGACGGACACGGCAGCGCAGCCCTGTTCGCGCGGGATGAAGGCCGCCTGATTGACCGCATCGCTGACGAGGTAGCGCTTCCAGACGGTCTCGACGCCGTGCAGTTCATCGAGCAGCCGGTCAACAGCCGCCTCAATACATTCATACTGGCGTCGCGTATCGTGCATCGCTTCCGTTACGTGAAACATCGCATGATACTCCGGCAGACCGCCGCCGGGCGGGCAAAAAATGCCAAGCTCGGCGCGTGCCGACAGGTCTTTCCATTCCAATGTAAGGTAATTCATATCTGTCCTGTCTCGGGGAAGCGGCTCTGCGCCCGCTTCCGCTTTTTCGTGAATGATTTCTTTTTTTTCAGTCGACAAAGATAATACTTTTCGGCGGAGAAACGGAACGGAGGATGCATTTCAGCGCCGCGGTTATTCCCCCGTCTGCCGCAGGCCGAATCTTCGAATTTTCGAGGCTCTAAAATTTTTTGTGTACAAAAGCGTCCTGTTTTCAAAAACGGTTTGTATCTTTGCGGCAGATTTCGATCTGTTGCAGAAACAAAAGGGGCTGACCGGTTTTGACAGCGGGTAGAAGTGGTTTGTAAGCATGCAGTGCGTCGTTGGCCGGCACTATAATCCCGGTTGATAAAACTTTAACTGGCGAAAACAATTATGCTCTCGCTGCTTGATCGAAGAACAGTAGATTAAAGCTTTATCCTTACACAAGGTGTTTGGACGGGACATCACCCGGAAGCTGTGGCTTCGAAGCGTTCCGATCCGGTGGTGCAGATATATCGGAGATAGTCTGACGGAAGTTCCGTACGGCAGGCGAAACTTAGGAACTAAGGTTGCGGTGGGTGGCTTCGGTCTTGCCTCAGCACGAAAATCAAAGCGAAGATAAGCATGTAGAAAGCAAATTAGTTCCTCGTTTGGACGAGAGTTCGAATCTCTCCAGCTCCACACAGGCAGCGTAGACGCTACGCGCTTCCGGGGAAATTCAAAATTAAAGACTGAAAACTTCCCGGCTATAAATCTAAGTATTGAATTTATCCAAATCTTTGAATCCCAAATTTTGAGTCTTGAGTTTTGAATAAAAAAACGCCCCCTCCCGAAAGCGGCGCCCCGAAGCGCCCTGTCCCGGGAGGGAGCAAGAACTGAAAATAGATAATAAAAAAAGCAGAGCAAACAGACAACACAGGAGCCTGTTCACTCCTTTCTCGCCAGTCCGGGCGCCGAAGACAATCCCCGACGCTCCGCAACTACTTCAGCGGCACTTCCACGCCGTCCTGACCCATCGCCGTGCTCTCCGCCGTGATACCGATAGACGCATTCCCGTCGCTCGCCCCCAGCGAGATGCGGATTATATTCATCGCATTTCGCTTGACCGACACCTCCTTTTCACCCAGATCTTCTACAATCCCGATAGCCCGTGTCCACTTCAC
>JAIRZY010000274.1 GCA_031266995.1 Tannerella sp. | reverse complement strand
GTCACAGCACGGGGGAGGCCGCCAGGGAGCGCCCCACCGCCGCCGCCGAGCGAGAAGGACTGATAGCTGCACGAGTTGGGCGATTTGAAGTAGATGCTACCCAGGTTACTGATTTCCGTAGGCGTCAGCGGGATAATGTTGTTATCCCCGTCATACACCGGCGTCCACGTGATGCCTCCGTTCAGCGAGCGAACCATATTGGGGGCGCCACCCGTAATCGACAGGTCCGCCTTGCCGGTGTAGTTAACCGGCCCCGGTGCAATATAGTCGACCGCCACTTTTGCGGTATTAAAGAAATTCCAATTCCACCCTACTGTATAACTGCTGAGATAACCGCCTCCGTCCGGCGGATTTACCTTGTACAACAGCGTAAGAGAGTCATACTTCGCCGGCATGTCTCCTATCGAAAATGGAATCAGTACTACCCCGTTCCCAAGGCCGGCATCTTTAGCGGCATCCACCTGCGCCTGCGTAATTTTAAAGCTGTATGGCAGCGTTGTATAATTTGTAACCGTGTCCCTGTCATTTGGTTTCCCTTTTACGGCAGGAATCAAACGAACATATATAACGCTGTCTGCAAGACTCTTTCCAGCCGATTGTTGGATTACTAAATTATACGTGCAACTGGAATAAATATACCAGCGAAAGTATCCCTCGTTGTAGTCATAGTCGAAACCATTGTAGACGACACCCCAGGGGCCTTCCACCCGGGCAGAAGAACCGTCCTCGCCCGATGCCACCGGCCATCCCTGTCCTCTCAAATAATCATCTATATAGACGGATATATTCGATTGCGCCTTCACGGTAAGCGCCATACCGCTCAGCAAGAAGCCGAGACACACTAAAATAAAAATTTTCTTTTTCATAAATCATTTGTTTTAAAAGTTATTATTCATACAGATCAGTTTCAATTTATTGAGGAGATTCGCCCGACCTGTCGAGTTCGAAATGAATCTCTTCCAACTGTCTTTTCAACGTGACGCCGGGCGTGAAAACAAACTTGACGCCCGATATTTTGCTCACATTGAAATCCTTTTCCTCTTCGACGCCTTCGCTGCCGAAGGAGATGCGCAGCGTACCGAGTTCGCCAAGACTGACGCTCTTGCCCATCAGCAAATACTTGGGCATGATGTCAATCAGGCTTTCGATCACGTTCGACACATCGCCCCGCGAAAGGGAGGATATGTTCACAATTTCTTTGGCCAAATCGATCTTTGTGATTTTGCCGTCGTTCACGGGGGTGGCATACCATTTGACCACCTTTCGGTCTTGCGGGTTGGCCCGCTGAATCATTCTGTACTTCATCGTAAAATTCGTTTTTTCAGATTATTGATTATGCTTGAATTTTCGTGCCGGCGGAGGCGAATTTCCTCCCGTACGGAAATAAATTTTCTCCCGTATGAAAATAAAATTCCTCCCGTACATAAATTTATACGCACACAACGCCCGCCTCCGAACTTTTCGTCTGCCGCCGTCCGCGTCCGACCGTCGAGTTCAAAAACCGCATACCGGCCGGAGAACCGTCCGATATTATCAGGCGAAATATGTCCGGCCGGTGGAAAATCATTTTCCGAAACCTTTGTTAATAAAGAAGTTTTTGCTAATTCACGCGCGAGGCTTGTGTGTGTGTGTGTGTGTGTGTGTGTGTGTGTGTGTGTTTAACAAACTATTTGGCACCGCCAAATAATTTGCGTTAAAATCAGGGCTATATGTACACGTCGTGTAAATCATGCGGCAAAAATAGGCAATTCCTGATTCGAAACAAAATTTTTATAAATAAAAATACAGTGCGGATGCGAAAATAATCCGGATTGCCGTGCGAACCGGGGGAAACAGTCCTGAAAAGCGGTTCGCAATCGCGAGGACGACGCTCAATATTGTATACTTAAGGAAGGACGTCTTGCGGCGTCGAACATTCAGCCCTGCTCCCCCACTCTATCAACATCACAGGTGCGCCTGTAAAGTAGAGACGCGATGCATCGCGTCTCTACTGCCCCACCCGGCCACAGCGTCGTCAGCTTTGAGTAAGAGGGAAGTGGTTCTCTGTTGATTGGGACATTGGGGGACGGTGAGGACGGCAGGGACGCGAGGGCTGACGGCTGATGGCTACGAGTGGGCGGAAGATTAGGGAATCCATACTTTACGCGAGACGTGTCCTTTTTTATGCCATAATGTCAGATTTCTTTTCAGGGTCATCGAGCGCGCTCCAAATTGTCGTATCCGGAGAATAAAATGTGACATGCCGCTTATGACTTTGCGGGTAAAATGCATGCACTTATGGCCTTTATTTCCCGAAAGTTACCTGTCGCGGATTATCCCGTCAATGCGCTAATAACAAATCATTTGCGGCTCATGAAAAGTGATGTGTTTTCTGCATTGACCGCGAATTTGGCAGTTTGCCGTTTCCGTCCCTTTCTTTCTCACCCGTACCTTTTTATATGACAGTAAAGTATATAAGGGAAGGAGGGGTGAATGGCGATGCGGACTGTTAAGATAATTTTCAGGGAATAAGTATTTTAATATCGGTCGGCGTCTCCGTAGCGACCATTTGAAATGTATGCGGACTGTTTTCTTTTTTGCGGCAAACCACTTTGGCACAAAATTTGAAAATCTCCGTATAGCGCGGAACGATTCATGCCGGCAAAGAACAGGCCTGCATCTTTCGAACCCCGTATTAAAGGACTTTGAAAAGTAAAAATGAAAAGAAATAAAAATTATGGGAAAAATTATTGGAATTGACTTAGGAACAACAAATTCGTGCGTTTCCGTACTGGAAGGGAACGAACCGGTCGTGATTGCAAACAGCGAGGGTAAGCGAACGACGCCTTCCGTCGTGGCCTTTGTCGAAGGCGGTGAACGCAAGACGGGAGATCCTGCCAAACGCCAGGCTATTACCAATCCGCAAAAGACGATTTTCTCCATCAAGCGTTTTATGGGAGAAACGTTCGACCGGGTGCAGAACGAAATTTCGCGCGTGCCATACAAGGTGGTTCGCGACAATAACAATACGTCGCGCGTAGACATCGACGGACGGCTCTACACGCCGCAGGAAATATCGGCCATGATACTTCAGAAGATGAAGAAAACGGCCGAAGATTATCTGGGACAGGAGGTGACGGACGCTGTCATCACCGTGCCGGCCTATTTCAGCGACGCGCAGCGGCAGGCAACGAAGGAGGCCGGCGAAATTGCCGGGCTGAACGTGCGCCGCATCGTGAACGAACCGACCGCCGCTTCGCTTGCATACGGTCTCGACAAGGTGACGAAAGACATGAAAATCGCCGTGTTTGACCTCGGCGGCGGGACGTTCGACATCTCCATCCTCGAACTGGGCGGCGGCGTGTTTGAAGTGAAATCGACCAATGGCGATACCCATCTGGGCGGTGACGACTTCGACCACGTAATCATCGACTGGCTAGCGGGCGAATTTATGAAGGAGGAGGGCGTAGACCTGCGGAAGGAGCCGATGGCGCTCCAGCGTCTGAAGGAAGCGGCCGAGAAGGCGAAAATCGAACTTTCAAGCTCGACGAGCACCGAAATCAACCTGCCGTATATCATGCCGGTCAACAACATACCCAAGCATTTGGTGAAGACGCTCACGCGCGCCAAATTCGAACAGTTGGCCGACAAACTGATACAGGCCTGTATTGGGCCATGCAAAAAAGCGCTTTCCGACGCAGGCATGACGACGTCCGACATCGACGAGGTGATTCTTGTCGGCGGTTCGACCCGTATCCCGGCGATTCAGGCGCTGGTCGAGAAATTCTTTGGCAAAACACCCTCCAAAGGCGTCAATCCGGACGAGGTAGTTGCCGTCGGCGCGGCCATTCAGGGCGGCGTGATGAGCGGCGAAGTGAAGGACGTCGTTTTGCTGGACGTGACGCCGCTGTCGCTGGGCATCGAAACGATGGGCAGCGTCATGACGCGACTGATTGATGCCAACACGACCATTCCGTTCAAGAAATCGGAAGTGTTCACCACTGCGGCCGACAATCAGCCGTCGGTCGAAATACACATCCTGCAGGGTGAACGCACGCTGGCACGCGACAACAAGTCGATCGGGCGTTTCCACCTCGACGGCATACCGCCGGCACCGCGCGGCGTCCCGCAGATCGAAGTGACGTTCGACATTGATGCCAACGGCATCCTGAACGTGTCAGCCAAAGACAAGGGAACGGGCAAGGTGCAGAGTATCCGCCTCGAAGCGTCCAGCGGCCTGAGCGACGACGAGATCAGGCGGATGAAGGAAGAAGCCTCCGCCAACGCCGAAGCCGACAGGAAAGAAAAGGAACGCATCGACAAAATCAATCAGGCAGACAGCGTGATTTTTCAGACGGAAAAGCAACTGAAAGACTTGGGCGACAAACTGCCGGCAGACAAGAAAGCGCAGATCGAAGCCGCACTGGGCAAACTGCGGGACGCGCACAAGGCGCAGGACGTCGCGGCCATTGACAGTGCCATAGCCGGGTTGAACACTGTGTTCCAGGCTGCCAGCCAGGATCTGTATAACGCACAGAATGCGCAGCAGAATGCCGGCGCGGGCGCGCCTCACGATACGGCCCCGGACGGTGCGGGGAATGCGAATGAGGGCGAGGGGAGCGTGACGGATGTGGATTTTGAGGAAGTGAAATAACGCCTCTCACAAAGCAACTATCAAAAATAGATAGAAAGCGGTAAACTTTTGATTTACCGCTTTTTTTTCGTCAAATATTTCTTGATTTTTATGCTTGCATATTGTATCTTTGCATCGGATTTGTACCGAGCGTTATTTGATTGGAATGTACGCCTTATACAATCTTATTATCTTTTATAACTGTATTTCCTCGAATGTCCCGTCTTCCTTCCACCGTGAAAAATAATAATAGACCGGTTGCCATTTGGGGAAATCGCACATTTGCTTTACAACCGGTATCCGGCCAAAAAGATAAATTGAGCATAAAAAAGAGAGTATATAAAGCAGCTCTGGATATTGGTTACTTAAAAAAGACTATTCTCTTTTGATGTGGTTGCTCTAAAATATTCTTCAGAGACAGCCGTAAATTAATTGATTTACAACTGCTTTTTGAATAAAAAAAGACTTGTAAATATTTGAGTGACCGGCTTACACACTGATTCATCACCGTTAGGCGTATATTCCCGTAAACGACGCCTTTTCGCCCCGAACGGCTACGGAAAATTGCCGTTTTATCACAACGAATCCGCGTCATCTGAGCGCTATAAGGAATTAATAAATGCGCGAATCTTCGATTTCCGGGTACAGTGTAATTTTTTTGTGTAAATTTGTCCGCAAATATTTACAACAAAACAATTATCATGAAAATTATTGCTCGAGGATGTATCTTGCTGTTGACGCTATTGCTAACCGGAGCCGGTATGCAGGAGATTGAAATATCCATTATTACGGATCGCACGATGGGACAACCGGCTATGCACGGGCTGAAAACTCTAACGGAAATGCTTGATTCCATGCATATAAGTTATGAACAAATCACATCCGATTCCGAAATCCGGGGACGGATGACGATCGTTGCCGGAAAAATGCAGGGAGACGGATGGGCTGCACGCCTTCTGGAAAAAGAAGACGTCGCTCTCCCGACAACCGCCGAGGCACTGACAGTCCGGAAAATTCAATGGAAGGGAAAACCGGCGCTCGTCGTGGGCGGATACGACAATAAGGGCCTGATGTATGCACTGCTGGATGTAGCCAACCGGATCGGCTGGAGTGACGATCCTTCCGCGCCGTTCCGATATGTGGAGGACGTCAGTTCGGCGCCCGATATAAAAGAACGTGGACTTGCCATGTACACGATGAACCGCGCTTACTGGGAAAGCCGTTTCTACAGTGAAGATTTCTGGACGCAATACTTCGACATGATGGCGCAAAACCGCTTTAACATGCTCGAAATACTGTTCGG
>JAIRZY010000273.1 GCA_031266995.1 Tannerella sp. | reverse complement strand
CGACCTGTCCCTGCCGGGCCTTGCGAGCCAGCTGAAAGAAGTGGCCGGCGCCTGCAAAAAAGGCAGCGTTGCGCCCGACCTGCTTTCGCCCGAAGCGGCATCGTTCACTGTGTCGAACCTCGGCAACTACGGCGTGGAGATGTTCACGCCGGTCATCAACCTGCCGCAGGTGGCGATTCTGGGTGTAAACACGATTGTTCCCCGCCCGAAAGACCTCGGCGACGGCGTTTACGGCTTTGTCCCCTATATGGGCTTGAGCCTCACATACGACCACCGCGCGCTCGACGGAGGAGAGG
Source organism: Tannerella sp. (assembly GCA_031266995.1). Lineage (GTDB taxonomy): Bacteria > Bacteroidota > Bacteroidia > Bacteroidales > Tannerellaceae > Tannerella. Next base: position 5,300 of record JAIRZY010000273.1, on the reverse strand, counting down.
CTACCCGCTTCCTCAAACAGATAGCCGTTGAGATAGAAAATCTCGAATTTAATTTATAAACCCCATATATGCAAAATATGATAGATTTAGCGATTATCGGCGGTGGGCCGGGCGGATATGTTGCCGCGGAACGCGCCGGAGCAAAGGGGCTGAACGTCGTACTTTTCGAAAAAAAGGAACTCGGCGGCGTCTGCCTCAACGAAGGATGTATCCCGACAAAGACGCTGCTCTACAGCGCCAAAGTTTACGACTACGCCCTGCACGGCGACAGGTACGGAATCAGCGTGCCGGAAGCGACGTTCAACTTCGGCAAGATGATGGCGCGCAAGGACAAAGTGGTGAAAAAGCTGGTCGCCGGCGTCGGCGCCAAGATGAAAGCGCACCGTGTGACCGTCGTCAGGGGCGAGGCGCAGATTAAAGGCCGTTCGTCCGAAGGGATTGCCATCGAATGTAACGGCGAGGCGTTCCGCGCCGCAAACCTGCTGCTCTGCACCGGCTCGGAAGCCGTCGTGCCGCCCATCCCCGGCGTGTGGGAAGCGGGCGACATCGTCGTGACAAACCGCGAGATTCTTGCACTGAAGGAACAGCCGGAATCGCTCGTCATCATCGGCGGAGGCGTTATCGGCATGGAGTTTGCCAGTTTCTTCAACAGCCTCGGGACGGAAGTGACGGTCGTGGAGATGCTGCCGGAAATACTCGGCGGCCTCGACAGCGAAATCAGCAGGATGCTTCGCGACATCTACGCGAAGAAAGGAATACGGTTCCACCTGTCGTGCAAAGTCATAGATATACGGGGGAATGGAGTTGTCTATGTCGATCCGGACGGCGTCCAGGAACTCGTTATAGGCGAGAAAATACTGATGAGTGTCGGACGTCGAGCCGTGACGAAGGGCTTCGGGCTGGAAAACCTCGGCGTGGAAATGGAGCGCAATGCCGTCAAAGTGGACGGCAAGATGCGTACGAACGTGCCGAACGTGTATGCCGCCGGCGATGTGACGGGCTTTTCCATGCTCGCCCATACGGCAAGCCGCGAAGGCGAAGTGGTGGTGAACAACCTCACCGGCCGTCCCGACGTGATGCGCTACCGTGCGATTCCGGGCGTCGTCTATACGAATCCCGAAGTTGCAAGCGTCGGACTGACGGAGGAACAGGCTAAAAAAGAGGGCGTCGAATACAGGATCGCAAAACTGCCGATGGCTTATGCCGGACGCTTCGTCGCCGAAAACGAAGGCGGCAGCGGGATCTGCAAAGCGCTGGTCGGCGCCGTACACGGGGAAATACTCGGCGTCCATATCCTCGGCAACCCGTGCAGCGAAATGATTTACGGCGCATGTCTGGCTATCGAGCAGGAAATGACACTCAAGGAAATGGAAGAAGTGGTATTCCCCCACCCTACCGTCTCCGAAATATTCAAAGAAACTTTGTTTGAATTATGAATTATGAATTGAAGGCGCAGTTTGGGGTAGAGACGCGATGCATCGCGTCTCTACAGGTACCCGGCTCGGCGCAGGCTCCAGCCTGCGTCGCAGTAGAGACGTGGCGTGCCGCGTCTCTACTACCGCGACGCAGACTGGAGCCCAATGTCACCGAAATTAAGGGTCGATCGTAAGCTGGGCTTAAAGACTTAAAGACTTTAAGTCTCAAAGACTTTAAAACCCCAGCAGACAAAAATATTAACTTAATAACAAAATAAAATGCCAAAAGTAGAATTTATTGATCCACAGAAAGTCAGGAAGCCGGGCGAAGTGAAATTCGGCAATATTCCTGTAAACCGGTATGGAAAAACAGTCCGCGAAGAGCTGGAAAGCAAAAACTTCACAGCGGACGATTTAAAGCGTATTTACTTCGATATGGCGGTAATACGCGAGTTTGAAACGATGCTCCAGCTTGTGAAAACAACCGGAGCCTATCAGGGTGTCGAGTACAACAACCCCGGCCCCGCTCACCTGTCGGCCGGACAGGAAGCTGCGGCCGTAGGCATGGCTTACATGCTCAATACGGACGACTTCATTTTTGGCTCGCACCGCAGCCACGGCGAAATCATCGCCAAAGGCCTGCGCTCTATTCAGACGATGCCCGAAGCGGAGTTGAAAAAGATTATGGAAGAGTTTTGGGGCGGAGCGACGCTGAACGTGGCTAAAAAGGCGTACACGGGCAACGACGTAAAAGAACTGGCCGTACGCTTCCTCCTCTACGGTGCCCTGGCGGAGATTTTCGCCCGCACGACCGGCTTCAACAAAGGCCTGGGAGGCAGCATGCATACGTTCTTCACGCCGTTCGGCATCTATCCCAACAATGCCATCGTCGGAGGCAGCGCGACAATCGCCGTCGGCGCGGCGCTGTATAAGAAGGTGAACCGCAGGAAGGGCATCGTCGTGGCCAACATAGGCGACGGCTCGATGGCGCGCGGCCCGGTCTGGGAAGCGCTCTCGTTTGCCTCTATGGACCAGTTCAAGCAACTGTGGGAGGGCGACATGAAAGGCGGGCTGCCCGTGCTCATCAACATTATGAACAATCAGTACGGCATGGGCGGACAGACGGCCGGCGAGACGATGGGATACGACATCGCAGCGCGCATCGGCGCCGGCGTGAACCCCGAACAGATGCACGCCGAACGTGTGGATGGCTACAACCCGCTGGCCGTGATCGACGCATACCGCCGCAAAAAAGCCCTGCTGGAAAAGAAGGAAGGCCCCGTCCTCCTCGACATCCTCACCTATCGCTACAGCGGCCACTCCCCGTCGGATTCTTCGTCGTACCGCACGAAAGAGGAAATCGAAGCATGGGAAAAGGTGGACTGCATCAAGAGCTACGGCAGAGAACTCGCGGACGCGGGCATCGCCACGCAGGACGAACTTGACGGCATGGAGAAGGAGATCAGGGAAATCATGTTCGAGGTATTCAAGCTGGCCATCGACCCCGAACTGTCGCCGAACATGGATCTGAGGAAACACCCGAACCTGCTGGAAGAAATGATGTTCTCGAACGGTTCCGCCGATGCGCTGTCGGACGCCGGGCCGGACGTCAACCATCCGCTGGCGGACAACCTGCGCGTGAAGCAAATCGCCGGCAAGGAACGCTACGCCTTCGACGAAAACGGCAAGCCGTTCTCCAAGATGAAGCAATACCAGTTGCGCGACGGCCTTTTCGAAGCCATCGCAGACCGCTTCTACAAAGACGCGTCGCTCGTCGCCTACGGCGAGGAAAACCGCGACTGGGGAGGCGCCTTTGCCGTTTACCGCGGCCTGACGGAAGCACTGCCCTACCACCGCCTCTTCAACGCACCCATCGCCGAAGCCGCAATCGTCGGGACGGCCATCGGCTACGCCATGTGCGGCGGACGCGTCATCCCCGAAATCATGTATTGCGACTTCCTCGGATGCTGCGGCGACGAGGTGTTCAACCAGCTTCCGAAATGGCAGGCGATGAGCGGCAACCTGCTCCACATGCCGGTAGTCGTCCGCGTATCCGTCGGCTCCAAATACGGCGCCCAGCACTCGCAGGACTGGACTTCGCTCGCCGCTCACATACCGGGACTGAAAGTATGCTTCCCCGCAACCCCCTACGACGCCAAAGGACTTATGAACAGCGCCCTGCAGGGAACAGACCCCGTCATCTTCTTCGAAAGCCAGCGCATCTACGACGTCGGCGAACAGTTCCACAAGGGCGGCGTGCCGGAAGGATACTACGAAATACCGTTCGGCGAGCCGGACATCAAGCGCGAAGGGAAAGACGTCACGTTCCTGACCGTCGGCGCAACCCTCTACACCGCCCTCGCAGCAGCAGACAGGCTGGAAAAAGAATACGGAATGAGCGCGGAAATCATCGACGCCCGCTCGCTCGTCCCGTTCAACTACGAAAAAGTCCTCGCCTCGGTCAGGAAAACGGGACGCATCGTGATAGCAAGCGACGCCACCGCACGCGGCTCCTTCCTGAACGACCTCGCCCGCAACATAACGGAACTTGCGTTCGACGACCTCGACGCACCCCCCGCCGTCGTCGGCTCGCGCAACTGGATCACGCCCGCATACGAACTCGAATACGCCTTCTTCCCGCAGGCAGAAAGCTTCCTCGACGCCATACACGAGAAAATCGTCCCGCTGAAAGGCTACCTCCCGACCGGAAACTTCACCGACGCGGAACAGATACGCAGACAAAAACTCGGAGTATAATGGGAACATACAGCAATACGCCAAACGTCAATGCACATCTGCATACGCCCTACTCCTTCAGCGCGTTCGAGAGCCTGACCGACGCGCTCGAACGGGCGTCGGACGAGAACGTCAAAGTGGTAGGGATAAACGACTTTTATTCCACGGACGGATACGAAGAATGGGACAGGGAGACGCGCAAGCGTCATCTCTACCCGCTGTTCAACATCGAATTTATAAGCCTCCAGGAAGAAGACCGCGAAGGCGGCATCCGCGTCAACGACCCGAACAACCCCGGACGGACGTACATCAGCGGGAAAGGACTGAGCTGTCCCCCGTCGCCGGTGGAGCCATACGCATCGCAACTGGCCGGCGTCCGCGCGGAATCCAATGCGCAGGTACGGGAGATGTGCGACAGGGTAAACCTTCTCCTGAACGCATACAACGCGGGGTTCAGCGTTGACTTCGAAAGCATCGAGAAGTTCATGTCCAAAGGGCTTGTCCGCGAGCGTCACCTGGCCAAGGCTCTGCGCATGCACACCTGCATCCACTTCAAAAACGAGCCGAAAGACATAAAGAACTTCCTCGAGAAAATCTTCGACGGCAAAACGCTGAAATCGGATATCTTCGACTATGCCGGGGTGGAAAACGAGATACGCGGCAACCTGCTCAAAGCCGGAGGCTCCGCCTTCGTCCCCGAAGACCCGAAAGCGTTCCTCCCGCTCGGCGACGTTCGCCGGATGATCATTGCGGCAGGCGGCATCCCCACCTACCCCTTCCTCGGCGACGATGCAAAGGGCGGCTTCACCGATTTTGAACAGGACGTCGCAAAAGCGGCGGAAACCCTGACGCAGCGGGGCATACACGCGGCGGAATTTATCACGACACGAAACAGCATCGACGTCTTGGAACAATACGCCGGCTACCTGCACGACAACGGCTTCGTCGTGACCTTCGGAACGGAACACAACACGCCGGCCATGGAACCCGTCCTGCTCCACGCACGCAACGACGCACCGCTCACCGAACGTCTGAAACAGATAAATTACGATGGCGCCTGCGTCATTGCCGCCCATCAGGAGCTTGTCCGCAAAGGAAAAGCCGGATACATCGACGCAAACGGCACCGCCGACATCGACCGGCGTGACA
>JAIRZY010000215.1 GCA_031266995.1 Tannerella sp. | reverse complement strand
CGCGTCGCGTGACCGTCGCCGGCCGGATTATGAGCCGCCGCATCATGGGCAAGGCGTCGTTCGTGGAACTGCAGGACTCCCGCGGGCGCCTGCAGATATACGTCACGCGCGACGACATCTGCCCCGACTCCGAGCATACGGAAATGTACAGCATCGTGTTCAAAAAACTGCTCGACATCGGCGACTTCATCGGCGTCAGGGGCTTCGTGTTTCGCACGCAGACGGGCGAGATTTCGGTCCATGCCGAAGAACTGACGCTCCTCTCCAAGGCGCTCCGCCCGTTGCCCGTCGTCAAGGAAAAGGACGGCGTGGTGTATGACGGCTTTACCGACCCCGAGCTGCGATACCGCCAGCGCTACGTCGACCTCGCAGTCAACAGCCACGTCCGGGACATCTTCCTGAAACGCGCGAAGCTCATCCACTCGATGCGGTCGTTTTTCAACGAACGCGGCTACGTCGAAGTCGACACGCCCGTACTGCAAACCATCCCCGGCGGCGCCACGGCACGCCCGTTCGTCACCCACCACAACGCGCTCGACATACCGCTCTACCTGCGCATTGCCGATGAGCTATACCTGAAACGCCTCATCGTCGGCGGCTTCGAGGGCGTGTACGAATTTAGCCGTAACTTTCGCAACGAAGGCATGGACCGCTCGCACAATCCCGAATTTACGTGCATGGAGATCTACGTTGCCTGCAAGGACTACAACTGGATGATGTCGTTCACCGAGAAGATGCTCGAGTGCCTCTGCCTCGACGTGCTGGGCGACACGAAAGTAAAAACCGGCGACCGGGAGATCGACTTCAAGCCGCCCTACAGGCGCATATCAATGCTCGACGCCATCCGTGAACACACGGGCGTCAACATCGCGGGCATGGACGAGGACGCGCTGCGGGACGCCTGCCGCCGGCTCGGCGTCGAACAGAACGAAACGATGGGCAAGGGCAAGCTGATCGACGCCATCTTCGGCGAGAAATGCGAAAGCCACTACATACAGCCGACGTTCATCACCGACTATCCCGTCGAGATGAGTCCGCTGACCAAGATACACCGCTCCAACCCGGCGCTGACGGAGCGCTTCGAACTGATGGTCAACGGGCGGGAGATCGCCAACGCCTACTCGGAACTGAACGACCCGCTCGACCAGCGCCGGCGCTTCGAGGAGCAGTTGCGCCTCTCGGAAAAGGGAGACGACGAGGCCATGTTTATCGACGAAGATTTCCTGCGCGCGCTGGAATACGGTATGCCGCCAACCGGCGGGATGGGCGTCGGGATAGACCGCCTGACGATGCTGCTGACAGGTCAGGAGAGCATTCAGGAAGTGCTGCTGTTTCCGCAGATGCGCCCCGAAAAGGCGGCCAGGAAAGACGCGCACGAGAAATATGCGGCGCATGGCATCGGCGAAGCGTGGACGCCCGTACTGCAGAAAGCCGGATACGTGACCGCCGCCATGCTGGCAGACGCCAATCCTCAACTTGTGCGGCAGGCACTGTTCGACATCAATAAGAAATACAGTCTCGGACTGGAACCTCCTTCCGCCCGCGAGGTCGAAGGATGGATACAGTCCGTGAAAACGCAAATACAGGAAAAGGAATGAGTCGGCCCGGAAAAATAGCCGTCATGGGAGGAGGAAGCTGGGCCACGGCGCTGGCCAAGATCACGCTGTCGACACGGGCGGACATCAACTGGTACATGCGCCGCCCGGATCGCATCGAAGATTTCAGACGGCTGAAACACAATCCGGAATATCTTTCGAGCGTCCTGTTCGATACGGCCCGCATACAGTTCTATTCCGACATAAACGAGGCCGTAAACGATTCCGATACGCTGATATTCGCCACGCCGTCGCCCTTCCTCAAGCAGCATCTGGCGAAACTGAAGGTGCCGATACGCGACAAGTGGGTGGTATCGGCCATCAAAGGCATCGTGCCCGACGAAAACCTGCTGATTACGGACTACTTTACGGAATATTACGGCGTGCCGGAAGACCATATCGCCATCATAGCCGGGCCGAGCCATGCGGAAGAAATTGCGCTCGAACGCCTTTCGTATCTCACCATTGCCTGCCGCGACCTGCGCAACGCGGAACTTGTCTCGCAGATATTCGCCAACTCCTTCGTCAAATGCTCGTGTTCGCAGGATGTGACGGGGATAGAATATGCTTCCGTGCTGAAAAACGTGTACGCCATCGTGGCGGGCATTTGTCACGGGATGCATTACGGCGATAATTTTCAGGCCGTTTTCCTGTCGAACGCCATCGGGGAGATGCAGCATTTTCTTGACACCGTTCATGTGCTCGAGCGCGGCATCACCGGCTCGGCATACCTCGGCGACCTGCTCGTGACCGCCTACTCGCGCTACAGTCGCAACCGTACATTCGGCACAATGATAGGAAAGGGCTATTCGGTCAAAACCGCGCAGCTCGAAATGGAAATGATCGCCGAGGGCTACTACGGCACAAAGTGTATTCACGAAATCAATGCAGCGCACAAGGCGGATATCCCGATTCTGGAAGGCCTTTACGACATCCTGTATGAACGTAAATCACCTGCTGCCGTGATACGCCGGCTCACAGAATATTTTAAATAAACACGAAAAAAAAATTATGAACAATATCCGTTTAGACATCAGCAAAGCGCTGGACAAAGCGACGAGGGAACAAATCTTTGCCCTCGAATCAAGCGTTAAAAACAGCATCGAGGCCTTGCATGGCCGTAGCGGTGCAGGTTCGGATTTCCTGGGATGGCTGCATCTGCCGTCGTCCGTCACGGATGCGGAACTGAATGAAATCGAGGACGCAGCCGCCTCGCTGCGCGCGCGTTGCGACACAGTCGTCGTCATCGGTATCGGCGGCAGCTACCTCGGAACGAAAGCCGTCGTCGAGGCGCTCGGCCACAGCTTCGACTGGCTGCTGACCGAACGCAAAAACCCCGTCATGCTCTACGCCGGCCATCACATCAGCGAAGACTGTCTCTGCGAACTGAGCGAAATATTGAGAGATAAACAGTTCGGGATCATCAATATCTCCAAGTCGGGCACAACCACCGAACCGGCGCTGGCATTCCGCATCCTGTGGCGACAGCTCGAAGAGACGGTCGGCAGGGAAGAAGCCCGCCGGCGCATCATTGCCGTGACCGACCGGGCGCGCGGCGCACTGCGTTCGCTGGCCGAAGAGGAAGGATACCGGACGTTTGTCATCCCCGACGACGTCGGCGGGCGATATTCCGTGCTGACCCCCGTCGGCCTGCTGCCTGTTGCCGTGGCAGGCGTCAATATCCGCGAACTGGTGGCGGGCGCCGTCTCCTTTGAAAATGCAACCGGCCCGGATGCGCCTTTCGCCGAAAACGTTGCCGCGCTCTACGCCGCTACGCGCAATGTACTTTATACACAAGGCAAAAAGATTGAGATTCTGGCGAATTTCCATCCCAAACTGCACTACGTCGGCGAATGGTGGAAGCAGCTTTACGGCGAAAGTGAAGGCAAGGATCGCAAGGGGATCTATCCCGCTTCGGTGGATTTCACAACCGACCTGCACTCTATGGGACAGTGGATTCAGGAAGGCGAACGCATCATCTTCGAGACGGTCATCTCGGTCGAAAGGCCCGCACGCCGGGTCATCGTTCCGCACGACGAGGCAGACCTTGACGGATTGAATTTCCTCGCAGGCAAGCGTGTAGACGAGGTAAACAAGATGGCCGAACTCGGTACGCAGATGGCTCACGTCGATGGCGGCGTCCCGAACATCAAAATCATCCTTCCTGAAATCAGCGCCTGCCACCTCGGCCAGTTGTTCTATTTCTTCGAAAAAGCTTGCGGCATCAGCGGATACGTTCTCAGCGTCAATCCCTTCGATCAACCCGGCGTCGAAACATATAAAAGGAACATGTTTGCCCTGCTGAACAAGCCCGGCTACGAAGCGGAAAGCGAAGCCATCCGCGCGCGGCTGTAATCTTTCGAAGCGCAAAAAGCAGGTCTATACATGAGAATGGCAGGGGTGAGATAATCAGCTTTGTCATTACCCGGGGAAATGAGGATGGCCGCCGGCCGCTTTCTATGGAGAGTTTTATCGGGAAATACATACCTTGACATTACAGTATTATCCCGGGAAAAGAAAACATGCGTATCTGAAATTTCGCTCCGCACATGCGCGATAAAATAAAAAACAGCGCTATATTTGCATCGCTTAAAAGAACTTGAAATCCGGACACGTATGAATTATATAAATGTAAATGCGCATCTCCATACGCCATATTCGTTCAGCGCCTTCGAGCATCTGACAGATGCGCTGGACAGGGCGGTCGCCGAAGGCGTAAAGGTAGTCGGCATCAATGACTTCAACTCAATGGACGGCTACGTGGAATGGCGCGACGAAGCGCTCAGGCGCAAGCTCTATCCACTGTTTAATATCGAATTTATCAGTCTCGGAGAGGAAGACCGCGCGCAGGGTATCCGTGTGAACGATCCGAACAATCCCGGCCGCATTTACCTCAGCGGCAAGGGACTGAAATGTCCGCCCGCCCTGCCCGAACCTTATGCCTCGCAACTGGCCGGCGTGCGCCGCGAGTCAAACCGGCAGACCGAAACGATGTGCGCCCGGCTAAATGAAACGCTGGCCGCCTCCGGAGCCGCTTTCCGTCTTGACTTCGAACGAATCAGGCGCGAACTGACCCGCGGCGCCGTCCGCGAGCGCCATCTTGCCCGGGCCTTGCGCCTGGAAACCCTCCGCTGCCTGCATGATGACGAAGCCGCCATATCCGCCCTGCTCGAACGCCTCTTCAGTGGCAAACCTCTGAAATCAAACATTTCCGACCATGCCGCTATAGAAAACGAGATACGCGGAAACCTGCTCAAAGCCGGCGGTGCAGCCTTCGTTCCCGAAGATCCGAAAGCCTTCCTGCCGATGGAATCTGTCCGCCAAATCATTCTCGCCGCGGGAGGCATACCGACCTACCCCTTCCTTGCCGACGACGCAAACGGCGCCTTCACAGACTTTGAGCAGGATATCACCCTTGCCGCCAAAACACTGATTCAGCGCGGTATCTACTCCGCCGAATTTATCCCTACACGCAACAGTATCGAGACATTGGACCGCTACGCCGGCTACCTGCACGACCTTGGCTTCGCCGTCACATTCGGCAGCGAACACAACACACCCGTCATGGAACCTGTCGAACTGTTCGCCCGCGGCGGCGTGCCTCTCACCGCCCGCTTGAAGCAGATCAATTACGAAGGCGCATGCATCATCGCCGCCCATCAGGAGCTTGTCCGCATCGGCAAGCCGGGATATGTCGACGCCGCAGGACACGCCGACAGCGCACACCGGGACATATATATAGAGATGGGAAACAACGCAATACAG
>JAIRZY010000199.1 GCA_031266995.1 Tannerella sp. | reverse complement strand
AGCCTGCATCACCGTTCGTGGATTGTCCAGACCGAACAGCTAAAGTCCCGCCGCCGCACGGATCTCGAAAAACTGCTGAGCATCTTCGACCAGGAGAACCGGACGAAAGATCATCACATTTTGAATGTGGACGAAGACGAATTCCCGGAAGCATACCGTTCGATCATTCGCCGTTTGCGCATGGCCTTCGAGAGCGAAGATATTCAGATAGAGATGGAAATGGAAGACGATTATCTGAAAGAACTTCAGGACAGGGAACGAGAGATTGCCCAAAAGGACAAAGTCATTGAAGAAAAGGACAAGGCTTTGGAAGAAAAGGACAAGGCTTTGGAAGAGAAGGACAAAGTCATTGAAGAGAAAGACAGGGCGTTTGAAGAACAGGGGAAAGCCTTGGGAGAACAAGTGAAAGTTATTGAAGAAAAGGATAAGGCATTGGAAGAACAGGGGAAGGCGTTGGATGAAAAAGATAGGATTATTGAGGAATTAAGGAAGCAACTGTCCGGGTAAAAGCTGTAGAGACGCGATGCATCGCGTCAGATGTAGTTTTATCTCACAATTTTAGCCCATGCGCAGTATAAAAAAGGTTACCTCGAAATGCCGGGGTAACCTTTTTTTATTATGCAAAGGCAGGCGCCTATTTATTCCATACGCGCGGGGCGGGGGTTTTGGGCAGGGGCTTGCGGGTTTTCAGGTCTTTCATTACCTCCTCGATGGCGCGGTCAAGCTGCTGGTCTTCGCCGTTCCATTCCCGGAGCGGGTCGTTGTCGATCAGTATGTCGGGGTCAACGCCGTGGTTTTCGATGATCCACTCGCCGTTCATGTCATAGCTGGTGAAGAAAGGCACGCGGATGTCCGTCCCGTCGATGAACGGGAGAGAGCCGCTTATGCCAACGATTCCGCCCCAGGTGCGCGTTCCGATCAGTTTGCCGAGGCCAAGGGCGCGGAAGCCCCAGGGGAAGAGGTCGCCGTCCGAGGCGGAATATTTGTTGATCAGGCAGACTTTCGGGCCTGCCTGCACGGCGTCGGGAACCGTGCCGTTGCGGGTGCTGCCGCGATACATCGTCATGCGGTACGGCTCGCGGGAGAGGCGCTCGAGGATCATCGGGGAGACGTTTCCGCCGCCGTTGGCGCGGTCGTCGATGATCAGGCCTTCCTTGTCGAGCTGCGGGTAGAAATAGCGCGCAAATTCATTCAGGCCATCGACGCCCATGTCCGGGATATAGATGTATCCGATTTTACCGCCGGACGCCTTATCTACTTTTTCGATATTGTTCTTTACCCACTGATAGTGGATGAGCGAATATTCCTCCTCGAGGGGAAGGATGACGATCTTTTCGGCGCCGTCCGGCGATGCGGCGCTGTTCAGCGAAAGCTCCGTCGGGACATTGGCTTTTCCGGCAAGCAGGGCGTATAAATCGTTGACGCTGTTTGTCGGTATGCCGTCGATCGCGACGATGTAATCGCCGGCCCGGGCTTTAATCCCCGGCTCCGTCAGGGGCGAGCGCAGGGACTGGCTCCACGTTTCGCCCCGGTAGATTTTCTCCAGACGGAAGAAACCGCTTTTATCGCGCGACACTTCTGCTCCCAGGAGGCCGGTCTTTATCCGCTCCGGGCGTTCCATTTCGCCGGTCGTTATATAGGCATGACCGCAGTTCAGCTCGCCAATCATCTCGCCAATCACATAATTGAGGTCGAGGCGGTTCTTCACGTGCGGCACGAGGACGGCATATTTCGCTTTCATCGCTTTCCAGTCCACGCCATGCATGTTCTCGACGTAGAAGCCGTCGCGGAACGCCCGCCAGGCCTCGTCGAAAATCTGCGCCCATTCGTCCGGATAATCCGTCTTAATCTTCATGTCGGCCAGGCTGACGGGCTTCTCCAGGCTCGCTTTTCCCGACGGGATGTCCGTCACGTACACCTGCCGTCCCTTGAAGAAGCCGGCTTTCCTGCTTCCCGGCTCGACCCACATGCGGGCGCCGTCGGCGATGTTGTCTTCCTTTTTCTTTTCCAGGTCGTAGAGAAACGTAGAGCCGTTGCGCGAGTAATAAACCTTATTGCCGTCCGCATAAAAGCTGCTGTAAAAACCCGTGCCCACCGGGATTTTCAGGATGCGTTCGGACAGCCCTTCGATGTCAATAGCAATATCCTTCGACAGCTTGTCGTCCTTTTTCTTTCCTTCCTCCACCTTCACTTCCGCCGGTTTCGGCGCGCCGTCGTCCCTGCCGATAAACGGCGACGGGGTGTCTTTCTGCAGCAAGGCAAGGTAAGCGCCGCTCTCCTGCCCGTACACATGGTTCCATTCCTTTGAGCCGTACGTCGGGTTGAAGTCGCGCGACGAAGCGAACATCAGGTATTTCCCGTCAACGCTGAATGCCGGGGATGAGGAGTTGTACCAGCGGTCCGTCACGGCATATTCCGCCTTTTCCGCAAGGTTATATACATAGACGACCGAAAAATCGTTCGATGCGTCGCGCGTGTACGTGAGCCAGCGGCTGTCGGGCGAGAAGGTCACGCCGCGCGGGACGCCGACAGGGTCCTCTAAGACGACGGTACTGCTCCTGCCCGATACGTTCAGGAGGACAATCCGGTTTTTGCGGTCGGTATAGACGATGTAGCTGCTGTTCGGACTCCATTCGAAATCGCGGATGTAGGTGTCGCTGTTTTTCGTCAGCGCGATGGCTTCGCCGCCTCCGGCAGGCCGCATGTAGAGTTCCGTTTCGCCGGATGCGTCGGAGATGTATGCAATCTGCCGTCCGTCGGGCGACCAGGTGGCCGAGCGTTCGTGGGCGCCGGCCGTGCGGGTTATGTTTCTTGTGACGCCCTGGTCGGCGGGGACGTCAAATACTTCGCCGCGGGCGGTGACCGCGACGCGCTTGCCGTCGGGCGAAAGGCTTGCGGACGAAAGGTACCCGGCGGCGTCCTTGATTTCGCTGCGCGCGTACACGTTATCGGACGCGAGGGTGATGTTTACCTTTTCCGCTTTCTTCGTTGACGGGTCCAGCCGGTAGATGTATCCGCCGTTTTCGAAGACAATCTGCCTGCCGTTCGTGCTCGGGAATTTCACGTCGTAGTCCTTGAAGTCCGTGACCTTGGCGGTTTGTTTCGTGAGGGTGCTGTACACGAAAATATTCATCGTGCGGTCGCGGTCGGAAAGGAAATAGATGTCATCGCCTACCCACATGGGGATGATGTCCTGGGCGTCGCTGTTTGTGATGTTTTCGACGCTGCCTTTGTCTGCGTCGTAGATCCGGATGTCGTCGGCCATGCCTCCGCGGTAATACTTCCAGGTGCGGAACTCGCGCATCACGCGGTTGTAGGCCAGCCGCCGGCCGTCGGGCGAATAGCTGCAAAAGCCGCCTTCCGGCAGGGGTATCGCGGTGGAGAGGCCGCCGTCGCGGTTTGCGATGTAGAGACGGCCGTCGAAGCCGCTGCTGATGCGGTTGCGGTAAACGATGCCGCGCCCGTCCGCCGTCCAGCACATGACGATGTTGTTAGGCCCCATGCGGTCGCCGAGGTCATCCCGCCGGTTCGTCGCGGTACAGGTCAGGCGCAGGGGTTCGCCGCCTTCGGCGGGGATGGAATAGACTTCCGTGTTGCCGTCGTAATGGCCTGTGAAGGCGATTGTCCGGCCGTCGGGCGAGAAGCGGGGGAACATTTCATAGCCGGCGTGCGATGTGAGACGCCGCGCCTCGCCACCGTTCACCGGCACTTTATACAAATCGCCGGCGTACGTGAATACAATCTCGACGCCGTTCGTCGAAGGGAAGCGCAATAGCCTTGCGTCTTCCGCATGAGCCGTTGCGAAGGCCGAAGCCGCGCACAGGAGGCTGTGTAAAAAAAGATTCTGTTTCATACTTACTTATATTTAATGAGTAACTCTGCCGAGCGATGCTATCCTGACGGATTGCCCGCGCAGCATAATTTATAATTCATAGTTTCTTAATATTCATATTCGGTCAATGTTTTCTTTATATCGCTCATCTTCTGATTGCGTTCCCAGGAGAATGTACGGCTGTTGCGGTCGAGGTATTCGAAGAGGTAGAGCGACTTCTCGAGCATCCGGCATCTTTCGGGGACCGTCTTTCGGATAAGCCCGTCCTGATAGATCAGTTCGGCGAGCATCTGCACACGTGCAAGCGTATCCTGTTCGCTCCGTCCTTCCTGTTCCAGGTCGCCGAGTATCGCGTCCCGTTCCACCTCATAGAAGTGCTCTGCCGGACGGCGGAAAAACTGCCTGTACATGTCATTAAAACGTTCCCGGATGCGCGATGTGTCGGGGTCGTCCAGGTTTGCCCGGATCAGTTTTGCTATCGCATGGAAAAACTCCTGCAAAATACGCATTATGAAATCACGCTCTATCATTTGCCTTCGTGTTTGGACGCCTGATAAGCGACCCAGCCGTTGTAGCCGTCGCTCAGTTCGTGGACTTTAAAGCCTTCTTTCGATAACAGCCCGGCCGCCTCCCGGCTGCGCTTTCCGCTTCTGCAATATACGGCGACGGGCTTCGACCGGTCGAGCAGGGCGACGGCCTTCGCGACGAAGCCGGAATCCTGCACATTAATCAAAACGGCGTGAGCGATATGCCCTGCCGCATATTCGTCCGGACGACGCACATCGACTAACTGTACGTCCGGATTGCCTTTCAGGAGCTTTTCGAACTCCGACGGCGAACAGGTTTCAAACTGCCGCTTTTGTGCGCAGCAGAAAAAGGAAAGGGCGGAACAGAGAATGAGCATTAATCTTTTCATGGGAGCAAAATGTTACGAGAGTTCGAGCATGCGCTGTATGGGTTTGA
>JAIRZY010000193.1 GCA_031266995.1 Tannerella sp. | reverse complement strand
CCGCCCGCTGCGGTCCGCGTGTGGTCGTAGTAGCATTTTTCGCCAGCGGGATCCGTCACCCAGAGGTCGATGTCGGTGTCGCTTTTGTTCCAGTTGATGACGACGCGGACGTCGACCGGAAGTTCGACCAGGAGCTTCGGGTCGATGCGTTCCGTGCTCAGGGTGCTTCGGTGTCTCGATACGAGGTTGTTGATTTCGCAGACGAGGATTTCCTCGATGCCTTCGACGCGTTCACCGGCTTCGGGCGGGAAGGTCATCAGGAGTATGCCGTAGAGGCAGTCGAGCGCTTCCTGATAGCGGCCGTTGTCCTGCAGTGCGAGGGCGTAGTCGCGGTGGCTCTGGGCATCCATCGGGCGCCAGTCGCGCACTTTGCCGGCGACGAAGAGTTCGCGCGCATATTCGCCGTGTTCCTTCAGCTTGTAGGCGAGGGTCTTGAACAGCTCCGCGTTTTCGAGCGCGAGGCATGAGAGGCTGCTCAGCACGAGCAGCCCGCGGTCGTTCTCGCCCCGTGCGTAGAAGAACTGCGAGGCGTCGAAGAAGAAGGCGGGCGTGTTCATATACGTCTCGCGGAGATTGAGATAGGCGTCGTAGGGGTCGGGCGCCGTTTCGAGGCGGAGGATGTAATTCCGGTCGCTGCGGATGCGGGTGGTGACGATGCGGCCGGAGGGTTTGCGCTCGGCGGACGACGGTGCGGCGGGGGCGTCTCCATCATAGTCTTCGTATGCCTCTTCTTCGTCTATGTGTTGCGATGCGGGGGCGTCGCGCCGGACGCCAAGCCCGATGACGACGACTTCTTCGAGCGCTTTTGCGTTGTATTCCGTCAGGACGATTCGCAGGCCGGTACGGTTTCTGACAGTAATCTCCTGCGTGATGAATCCGACGAACGACACTTGCAGCACGGCGCTGGCGGGGACGGTGATTGCGAAGCGGCCGTCGCTGTCCGTCGCGAGGCCGTTGTCCGTGCCTTTCTCTGCCACGGTGGCGCCGATGATCGGCTCGTTGCTCAGGGCGTCGATGACGGTGCCGGTGACGCGGCGCATGCCTTCGGGCACGGCGGCTTCGGTCTGCATTTCTTCGACGGCGACGGGCGGTTCGGGCGTTGCGTCTGACGTCCGGACGTCGGGCGTCGGGTATCTTTTCTGCGGCTTGAAGTCGGTGTTCCACCACGCTTTCAATTCACGGGCCATGACGATGGCGTGTCCGAACAGATTGCCGATGCGCTCCTCTTTCTCCTCGAGCTGCGACTTTGCGAGGCTGCGGTATTCGTCGAGCAGTTCGGCGGGCGGCGTTATGTTATAGTACGCGTAGTCGGCGGCGGATTCCAGCACGATGAGGCTCGTGTTGCGCGTGACGAGTCCGAACTGGCGGCCCAGGAGTTCGATGTCTTCCCGGTTTTTATCGTATTCGATGTCCAGCTCGGCGATTTTCTTTTGCGCCCAGATGCGGTAGACGTCCACGTCCGAGGCCGCCGCGGGCAGTTCCACTTTCTGCCGTGCTTCCACCCGCCCGTTGCGGCCGAAGAGCAGCGTCAGTTCGCGCTGCCCCTGCCGGACGATTCCGGCTACCGAAACATATCCGTTCACGTCCGTCTCCAGCGAAGGATATATCTCCGACACGGCGCTCCGCTCCTCGACGCCCATGAACTGCAGGCCGCTTTGCGTCAGTTGCCGGAAAGCGTCTCCGACGGATGCGCCGGACAGATTCACCGTCTTTCCGCCCGTGCGGAGGCTGATGGCTTTCAGTGCACTGTAGTCGGCCTGCGACGAGGAGGCGATGCAGTGCACCGGGCGGGTGAAGGCGACGCTGTTTTCTCCGAACGTAGACAGTCCGCCGGTAAAAAACAGGTATTCGTCGGCCGGCAGTTCCGCTTCGGCGAGGCGGCTGAAGTCCGTCCCACCGTCGTACACGACGTGCTGGAGATACGTTTTCAGTTCGCGCCAGTCGCCGTTACGAATGCTGAAACTTTTGGCTTTCCGGAACGTGATGTTCAGCAGACCCAGCTCGACAGTCAGGTTCTGCTTCCGGCTGATGATTCTTCCCAGCAGGTCAAGTTCTTTCGCCCTGTCGCGCTGCAGCCCGTTCAGCGAGTTGTCCCAGATGATGCCGAGCGTGTTGCCCCACGTCTTCTCTTCCGTCGTGCTTTCATGGAAGGCATTGATGAGGAAATAGGCCGAGCCGTCCGTGTTTTTCTGCCACGCGGCTTCGGGAATGTCCACTTCTTTCGGCAGGCTGACGGTCAGCCCATTTCCCGGCCTGAAGTTGTCTTTCCACAGAGAGGCTTCGTATACCTGTCCGTCGCCCTCGAACGCGAACGTGCGGTCGGGCTGTTCGACGAGCCGGGGGCGGCGGGTGGCATTGTATATCTTTACCCGCAGCGAGAAGGAGGCGATGGCGCGCGGATATTTCAACGGCAGGCGATACTGCATCGTGTGGTCGCTATGAGGTGTCAGCGATTCTTCGTAGCTTACGCGGACGGTGCGAATGTCTTTGGATTCGAGCGGATAAATGCGCGTGCGAAAGTTGTTGCCCTCCACTCTTTCCAGCAGTCCGGGATCGACGTTGCGATGCTCGATGCTCTCGAACACTTCCGTCGCGCGGGCTTTGGGCACGGGCACGGCGCTGCGCAGATGGCCGTCGATGTCAAGCGCATAGCCGCTCACGGTCACGCCTTCGGGCATCGGGAACGTCAGTTCGCCCTCGAGCTGCCGGTTCGTGTGATTCCGGAAATCCATCGTCATCGTCGTGACGGCGATGTTTCCGAATATTTCCACTTCGATATTCATTCGCTCGAGCGTCACCGCGCTGTTGCCGGCCCCGTTTCCGTCAATCACTTTCATGACCGGCATCTGCGCCGCCAGCCCCGCAGCCATCAGCCATCCGGCCATGCACAAAGAAATCAGTCGTCTCATAATTCACGCAAGTTTGAGTTTGTCACTTCTTCTTACAGATGTCGTACGGTGCGAAATTCCATAACGAAGCGTCAGGTTTCGCACGAAAATACACGTTTTTTGCCGGCGAAGCATTATCTTAGCGACATTATTTATAAAAAACTTTGACTGTGAAATCTGTATATAATGTACTTGGGTTGATGTCGGGCACTTCGCTCGACGGATTGGACATGGCGCTGTGCCGTTTCGAGAAGACGGCCGGGCGCTGGGAATATGAAGTGATAGCCGCCGAGACGCGGCCGTATCCCGACGTGTTGCGGGCGCAGCTCGAGGAGGCTATTCATCTGTCGGCATACGAGTTCGTGAAGCTGGACGTCGCGCTGGCAAGGGCAATGGCGGACGCCATTCGTTCGTTCCTCGCTACGCAGCCGCTCAGGCCCGACTTTCTGGCGTCGCACGGGCACACGACGTTTCACCAGCCGTCGCTGGGCATCACGTCGCAGATCGGCAGCGGCGCGATTCTGGCATCGCTGACGGGTATCACGACGGTGTGCGATTTCCGTACGCGCGACGTGGCGCTCGGCGGGCAGGGCGCACCGCTCGTGCCGGTCGGTGACGAACTGCTGTTCGGGCGCTACGACGCGTGCCTCAATCTCGGCGGATTTTCCAATATCTCGTTTCGCAAGGCGGGCCGCAGGGTCGCTTTCGACGTGTCGCCCTGCAACATGGCGTTGAACTACCTGGCCGGCCGGCTGGGCATGCCTTACGACCGCGACGGCGCGACGGCGCGCGGCGGCACGGTAGACGGTGCGCTGCTGGACGTGCTGAACGGACTGGACTTCTACCGCCGGCGCGGCGCAAAGTCGCTGGGGAAGGAATGGTTCGACGCCGTATTTCGTCCGTGCCTGGACGCGGCGGCGCTGTCCGTGCCCGATAAGCTGCGCACGCTGACGGAGCATATCGCCATGCAGCTTGCCGGCGCCTCGCAGGGAAACGCTGGCGAGACCATGCTGGTGACGGGCGGCGGGGTGCGAAACATATTCCTGATAGAACGTCTGCACGACCTCGGCAGCAAGACGCTCGTCGTCCCCGACGCGCAAACGGCGGACTTCAAGGAGGCCATCATCTTCGCCTTTCTGGGCGTACTCCGCATGCGCGGCGAGGCGAACTGCCTGCGCGACGTGACGGGCGCCGGAGCGGACAGTTGCGGAGGAGCAGTATATCTGGCCGAATGAGGCAAAGGGGTGAGAATGAAACAGGAATGAACGGAGAGAGACAAAACGGGATGCAGAAGTGAGGGAATCTCCGTGCCGAATTTCGTCTTTTGAATCTCATGTTCCAGCTTTCTGAAAAGTTAATAATGCCTAAGATATAGTAGTGGGTATTGCAAGGTATAATAGTAATGCCTTTCTTTGTCGAAAATTTTAAAAAGACATGAATGAAGAAAATGTAAAATCGCAGATGAGGAAGGGGATACTGGAATACTGTATTCTCCTCTTGCTTGAAAGAGAGCCATCCTACACTTCGGATATTATCCAGAAGTTGCACGACGCGCAGTTGATCGTGGTGGAAGGCACGTTGTACCCGCTGCTCACGCGGCTTAAAAACAGCGGTCTGCTGTCGTATCAGTGGATCGAATCCACGCAGGGACCGCCACGGAAATATTACGGCCTGACGGATGCCGGCCTCGCTTCTCTGAAAGAACTGGAGGCGTCGTGGCAGGAACTGAACGGCGCCATCGATCACATCAAAAACAATTAAAACAATCATAAGATGAAAAAAACTTTAACCATTAACTTAGGCGGCATCGTATTTCATATTGATGAAGATGCCTATGCACTGCTCGACAAGTATCTCTCCACTTTGCGCATCTACTTCAGCCGCGAGGAGGGTACGGACGAGATCATGAGCGATTTTGAGACACGCGTTTCGGAACTGTTCAACGAACGGCTGAAGGCCGGTTTTCAGGTGATAACGATCGAGCATGTCGAGGAAATCATCCGGCAGATGGGACGGCCGGAAGAGATTTTCGACGAGGACGAAAAACAGGAAAGCACGAAGAAAAGCCGTCCCGCGCCGTCGACCGGAAAGGTGCGCAAGCGCCTGATGCGTAACATGGACGACCACGTTCTGGGCGGCGTCGCGAGCGGTCTGGCCGCGTATTTCGGATGCGACGTGACGGCGATGCGTCTCCTGCTGATCGTTCTGATGATTTTACCCATTCCACTGCCGGTAGTGCTGATATACATCATCCTGTGGCTGGTGACGCCCGCAGCCAAAACGGCGGCCGACAAGCTGATTATGCGCGGGGAGAGCGTGAATCTTGAAAATCTGGGGAAAACAGTGACCGACAGCTTCGACCGCGTGAACGATTACATCAATTCCGGCAAGCCGCGCACGGCGCTGCAGAAAACCGGCGATTTCATCGTCTCGTTCGTCGGCGTTTTGCTGAAGATTGGGGTGTTCCTGCTGGCGATTGTCATGATTCCGGTGCTGCTGGTCACCGTCGTGGCGCTGCTGATTACGGTGATTGCCCTGATTGTGGTCGGGATCGACAGTCCGCTGTTCAGCCATAATATCGACCTGATGCATCGACTGCCCGAATACGTACTGATCACCGGCAGCATCTCCGGTATCATGCTGATCGGCGTGCCGCTGGTAGCGCTGACGCATGCTTTCTTCGGCAGTTTCATGAAGCTGAAGCCGCTCTCGGCGGGAGTGAAGTGGACGCTGCTGATCCTGTGGGTGATTGCGCTGATTGTCGGCATCGTTGCCGGATGCATGATTATCGGATCGGATGCGTTTTGCTGGATGGGAATTTGAAATTCAAAATTCAAGATTCAAAATTTAAGATTCAAGAGGGGAGGGGAGTGTGTGATATAATTTTCATGCACGCTCCTCCTCTCCGTATTCTCTTGAATCTTGAATTTTAAATCTTGAATCTCAAATTTCCCTCAACCATGCTGCCAGCAAGTCGAGCACCTGCCGGTGATAGACGAAGTCGTCGCGCAATCCCCATCCATGCCCGCCGGTCGGGAAGATATACATGGCCGCCTTCACGCCGTTATCCTTCAGCGCCCTGTAGTAGCGGATGCTGTTCTCGGGCAGCACGACCAGGTCGTCGTCGCTGAGGAGGAGAAGCGTGGGAGGCGTACCGTTATTTACCTGCTTCTCGTTCGAAAACAAGTGCAGATCCGACAGCGACGGACTGTCGCCAAGCAGATTATTGCGCGAGCCGCCGTGCGTATGGATATCCATCGTAATCACCGGATAGAACAGGATCGAGAAGTCGGGACGCGAACTGACGCCCGACGTCGTGAAATGCGTCGACGCCGTAGACGCGAGGTGCCCCCCGGCCGAAAATCCCGCAATACCGATTTTATCCGCACTCACGTTCCATTCCGCAGCGTGCGTACGGACGTAGCGTATCGCCTGCTGCGCGTCGTCGAGCGGCACCTCGCGATGACGGTTCGGCATACGGTATTTCAGTACGATCCCGGCGATGCCCTGCGTGTTAAGCCACTGCGCCACCAGCGTCCCCTCGTGGTGCGACGCCAGCCCGGCGTAGCCCCCGCCGGGACAGATGACGACCGCCTTCCCGTTCGCCTTCCCCTTTTCGGGAAGATAGACGGTCAGCTCGGGCGACGAGACGTTCGTAATCCAGTAATTCGCATCCACATTCTCAGCCGCCGTAATTTCATTCCCCGTCGGCGGATTGCCTTCCCACAGCTTGACCACCGTCTGCGATGCCGCCGGAAGAATCGCCGCCGCGAGAAGGATGCACGAGATAAAAAAACGCTTCATGACCGCAGCGCTTAGTCGGTGGAAGAAAAACGGTAGATGCAGCGGCTCACATACTTGTCGCCCGGGCGGAGCGTCGTGCTCGGGAATCCCGGCTGATTCGGACTGTCCGGATAATGCTGCGTTTCGAGGCAGAGCGCGCCACGGTTCGGGTACACCGTGCCGAACTTGCCCGCCTCGACGCCGCCCATGAAGTTCCCCGTATAGAACTGCATCCCCGGCTCGCTCGTAAACACTTCCATCACGATGCCGCTCGTGGGACTGTAGACTTGCGCAGCAATCTGACTGACGTCGCCGCCCGCATTCAGCACCCAGTTATGGTCATACCCGCGTCCCCGCGTCAGTTGCTCGAACGCCTCGTCGATGCGCCGGCCCACCGGCTGCGAAGTCCGCAGATCGAGCGGCGTACCCTCGACGGGCGCAATCTCCGACGTCGGAATCAGCAGCTCGTCCACCGGCGTATAGTGATCCGCAAAGATCGCCACCTCGTGATCCAGGATCTGCGAACCGGGAACCCCGGAAAGATTAAAGTAACTGTGATTCGTCAGATTCACAACCGTCGGCCGATCGGTCGTCGCCTCGTAGAGGATGCCCAGCGCATTGTCGTCCGACAGCGTATAAGTCACCTTCACATCCAGGTTGCCGGGAAAACCCGCCTCGCCGTCGGGCGACAGGTACCTCAGTTCCAGCGTGTGACCATCAGGCTGCGACGCCTCCCACACCTTCGTGTGGAAACCCTGCGGCCCGCCGTGCAGGCAGTGCCCGTTATTGTTTTGCGGAAGCTGATACTCAGTCCCGTCGAGCGAAAAATGCCCCTGCGCAATGCGGTTGCCGTAGCGGCCGATCAGCGCCCCGAAATTCCCCTCCGAAGCCACGTACGAAGCAATGTTATCATAGCCAAGCACGACGTCCGTCAGCTTTCCGTCCCAGTCCGGCACGAGAATCGACACCACGCGACCGCCATAATTCGTGATACACACCTCCGCGCCGTTCGCATTTTTAAGCACATACAGCGCCGTCGGCCGTCCGGCCACCTCCGACACGAAATCGCTCTTCTTCAGCCCCGACGCGAGCGTCTCCTCCTTTTCTTTGCAGGACGGCAGAAGGATCGCCGCCGCCAAAATTACAAGAATCCAAACCTTTTTCATTTTACACTAAATTTAAATTTATTATAGCTGCAAAAATACTCAAAATTTTCATTCCATGATCACGAAACTGTTTTATTCCGTACTTTTGCACCCGTTATGAAGCAATATCTTGAACTACTCGATCACGTGATGCGCTGTGGCGCAGACAAAAAAGACCGTACCGCGACCGGGACGCGCAGCATTTTCGGCCATCAGATGCGGTTCGACCTCCAGGAAGGCTTTCCCCTCCTGACAACAAAAAAACTCCACCTCAAGTCCATCATCCACGAACTCCTGTGGTTCCTCCGTGGCGACACGAACGTCCGCTACCTCCAGGAACACGGCGTACGGATATGGAACGAATGGGCTGACAGCGAAGGTAATCTCGGTCACATCTACGGCTATCAGTGGCGCTCGTGGCCCGACACCGACGGCGGATTCGTCGATCAGATCAGCCGCGCCGTAGACGCCATTCGCCACAACCCCGATTCGCGCCGCATCATCGTCAGCGCGTGGAACGTAGGCGATCTTCCGCATATGAACCTCCCGCCCTGCCACGCCCTTTTCCAGTTTTACGTCGCCAACGGCTGGCTCAGCCTCCAGCTTTACCAGCGGAGCGCCGACATATTCCTCGGACTCCCCTTCAACATCGCCTCCTACGCCCTCCTGCTCCGGATGACCGCCCAGGTTACCGGGCTGCACGCCGGTGAATTCGTGCACACCCTCGGCGATGCCCACGTTTACACCAATCACTTCGAGCAGGCGCGCCTCCAGCTCACGCGCACGCCCTATCCACTGCCGCAGATGAAAATAAACCCCGCCGTGACGGACATTTTCAGCTTCAAATACGACGATTTCGAACTGACGGAATACCAGTCGCACCCGCATATCAAAGCCGAAGTCGCAGTTTAATACCGCA
>JAIRZY010000152.1 GCA_031266995.1 Tannerella sp. | reverse complement strand
AGCCCCAGGTAACGGCGGAAACGCATGATGTCCGAGGCCAATTTGGCTTTCTGCAACTCTATCATTACGGTTTTGAATCTGCCGTCCGGGAGGGCTATGCGTGCGGTGAAATCGAAGCGGCACACGGTGTACTGTGTCGTCTCCGTTTCCGGTTTCGCCTTCTTCCGCCCGTCCGTTCTGATGCGGGCGGTACGTTCCTGCGAAGCAAAGTCCAGCTCCACCACCTCTTCCTGAATGATGGCCGAGAGGAACGCCTTTGCCACCCTGTTGTCTTCCATCATGAACTTGAAGGCGACGTCGTATATGGGATTTGCGATATGCATGGCTGCTTTATTTTTCAGTTACCGGTTACAATCCTCTGTTTTCCGGGTAGGGAATGAAAGATTATCTGTTTCTCAGCAGACTTGATATAACGACCATATTCATGTTATCTCCATCCTTGCGAATCTTCAGGCCCGAGGGCGCGAGATAGTGACTGAGCGAAGTGGTGTAGTAAGTGGTGTTACCCGAGTAGTCCGACGAGGCACTGGTACCGCGGCTGACGGGAATGGCCAGCATCCGCAGGTCTTCGTCCGGATGAAGGGCAATGTGATAAGTCAGCAGGTTGGCCATGTTGGGAAAGGGATAGACACGCCCCGATTCGTTGTATCCAACCGTACTCGAGCTGGAATAGTTCGAGAGATACGATGTGACGCTGTTCTCGATGTTCCTGTTTTCGAAGAACGTGGCGATCGAATCTTCGGGAATCAGCAGCAGGTAGGGCGGCGGCAGCATCGCGTACTGCCAGTCTTCCTGCGGCATGTATTTCAGGTTTACCGACACGTAGTTGACGATGCGGCTTTCGATTATGTGCCTGATCTCGGCTGCAGGGACGACGAGGCGCGTAAAGATACCCGCCGGCGTCTTGAGGTACGTGTAGTCGGCGTTGTCGGCGAGCAACTGTTCCGTGTTCGTGCTCTGGAAACTGTTCAACTGAATCACGTCCTTGCTGACGTTGAACAGGTCCTGCGCGTAGACGACGGAATCCGTATCCGTGCTGCTTTGCAGCGTATAGTGGGAATAGATGATTATCTTCGTTTCGAACACGTAGAGCATGTTGCCGCTGCCGTAGCCGGTCGTGATGTAGAAGCCAGGGAAGAAGTGGTTGAACGCTTCCTGATTGCTGAACGACGACGGGTTGCCGACCGTCTCGTCGTATACCTTCTGCCCCCATTCGACGGGAAGCGGCAGGGCGTGTGTCCACACCTCATACGTGGAGTCGTATATTCCGCCCTGCGCCGAATAGGCCTGCGATGCGACCGGATGCTGCATGTCGCAGTAGACCGTCGGATCGACGTTGGTGTAGAAATTTTTCGTCAGTTGCTGCGTGACGGGATAGACCGTCATCTGCATGGGTATGGCCGGGTCGCCTTTCCAGTCGCCGTACGAGATGTACAGCGACACGGAATCGATCCGTCCGTCGTCGGGCGTGTGGGAGAAGCGAAAATCTTCCTTGCAGTAGAACTGGCAGATATAGTCCGATTTCAGGCGTCCGTAGAGCGGGTCGTAAAATTCGCCGAGGAAACTGCTGCTGCTGCGGGCGTAGAGCGAATCGTACTTCACGGTCGAGGCCGCGATCCGGAACGTATCCGCGTATACCGTAATCCTGTCTTCGTCGGGCAGAATTTTAGTCCCCACCGGGTTCACGACGCCATCGTCGCAGGCGGCGAACGACAGGATGCATCCCAGGCCGGTGACGGCCGCCATATATTTCATATATTGTCTGATATTCATTTTTTTATTCTTTAGAATTGATGAGAGATTCATATAGTTCGTTGTATGAGTCGATGTAATTGTCCGTAGTCTGATAGGGGAGGAACGTTTTCCCCGACTGGGAGATGAACTGCAGCGCTTCGCCGTCGATCTGGGGGCTGCCCTGAATCACGGCGTCGGAAAACTGTACGGCCAGCTTCGTGAGCGACCGGTGGTCGGGCGTCTCGAGGATGCGCATGTCGTCCTTCGTTGCGCCGTCCTGTATCAGCTTGCCGGTAAATTCGTTTCGGAGCGGGTTGCTGAAGGCGTCGTTATAGATGGAATAGATGACCTTCGTGTTCACAAGGCGCGATTCGTCGATATACATTCGTTTCAGGTAGAGAGGCGTAAGCGCGGTGAGCCAGCCGTGGCAGTGGATCACGTCGGGAATCCAGCGCAGTTTCTTGATGGTCTCGAAGACGCCGCGCACGAAGAAGATGGCGCGCTCGTCGTTGTCTTCAAATTCATTTCCCTCCTCGTCCGCAATCGTGGCTTTACGAAGGAAGAAATCTTCGTTGTCAATAAAATAGACCTGCATACGCGCCGACTGAATCGATGCTACCTTGATGATCAGGGGATGGTCGGTGTCGTCGATAATCAGGTTCATGCCCGATAGCCGGATGACTTCGTGCAACTGGTTACGCCGCTCGTTGATACAGCCGTATTTCGGCATGAATGTCCTGATTTCTCTTCCATGATCCTGTATGCCGTGAGGGAGATCCCGGCATATAATGGCAATTTCGGAGTCCGGTGAATATGGTGAGATTTCCTGCGTTATGAATAAAATCTTTTTAGCATCCATTCTTTTGACTGATATGTAAATCGACTACAAAGATACTAAAAATAAGTTTTAATTCTCAAAGTGTTTGTTTCTTTATAAAGATAATTAACATCTTCGGTCATGTCTTTGTATTGATTTATTTTGTTGCTTTGCAGTCGATTTTGGTAGATACGGATAAAGCGGGAGCATAATGAAGACAGTTGATTCGACAGATGATTTGAAGCGATTTCTTGCTGCGGAGCGGCGGCAGGGCCGGCGAATCGGTTTCGTCCCGACGATGGGCGCGCTGCACGACGGGCATCTGAGCCTGGTGCGCGCGTGCGTGACGGAAAACGACGTGTGCGTGGCCAGTATTTTCGTGAATCCGACGCAGTTTAACGACGCGCGCGATCTGGAGATGTATCCGCGGACGCCGGAGCGGGACTGCCTGCGGCTCGGGCAGGCGGGCTGTGACTTCGCGTTCGTACCGTCGGTTGGAGAGATGTATCCCGAGCCGGACCGGCGCGTGTTCGACCTCGGGGCGGTGGCGCGGGTGATGGAAGGGGCTTTCCGTCCGGGGCATTTCAACGGCGTGGCGCAGGTCGTCAGCCGCCTGTTCGGGATTGTCGAGCCGCAGAGCGCGTATTTCGGCGAGAAGGATTTCCAGCAGGTCGCCGTCGTCCGCGAGATGGTGCGGCAGTTGGGCCTGCCGGTGCGTATCGTGGCGTGTCCGACGCTTCGCGAGCCTGACGGACTGGCCATGAGCAGCCGCAACGTGCGCCTGACGCCCGAAGAGCGTCGAATTGCGCCGCTGATTGCCGCCACGTTAAAAGAAAGTCGTACATTTGCGTCCGGAATGAGCGTGGAAGAGGTTGCCGCCCGGGTGGTGGAGACGCTGAACGGGACGCCTCCGCTGCGCGTGGAATATTACGAAATTGCAGATGCGAAAACGCTCCTGCCGGTCCGCGACTGGAATGAGTCGGACGACGTCGTCGGATGCATCGCCGTGTATTGCGGCGGGGTGCGGCTGATAGACAACGTGCGGTACGGGCAGGGATTGTAAATTATATAAGAATGTATATCGAAGTCCTGAAATCGAAAATTCATCGCGTCACGGTGACGGATGCGAACCTGAACTATATCGGAAGCATTACGATTGACGCGGATCTGATGGAAGCCGCCAATCTGATTGAATACGAGAAAGTGCACGTGCTGAACAACAATAATGGCGAGCGTTTCGAGACGTACGTCATCAGGGGCGGGCGCGGTTCGGGCACGATCTGCCTGAACGGTGCGGCGGCGCGGCGCGTGCAGCCCGGCGACGTCGTCATCATCCTCTCGTATGCCCAGATCGACAGCGAGGAGGCGCGGACGTTCCGCCCGGCCGTCGTCTTCCCCGACACGGCCACCAACCGGCTGAAACCGGCGGCAGACCCTCGCCGCGACGAGTGACGCACGCGGGCGGGTGATTGCCGGAGAGAGCGGCGTTTCACCGAAAGCAGCATTGTATTATTATTGTAATGTATAAGAGCAGAGACATACTGACGGTCGCTTCTCCGGTTTTCCTGAGTTTGCTGGCGCAGAATATCATCAACGTGACCGACACGGCTTTTCTGGGTCGCGTGGGTGAGGTAGAGCTGGGCGCGTCGGCGATGGGCGGGCTGTACTACATCTGCGCCTTCACGATTGCGTTCGGCTTCAGTACGGGTTCGCAGATCGTCATCGGGAGGCGCAACGGCGAGCGGCAGTATGCGGCCGTGGGGCCGGTGCTGTTTCAGGGGATCATGTTTCTTTTCGTGCTTGCGGCGCTGCTGTTTGCCTTCACCCGCGTGGCGGGCGGCGGGCTGATGCGGTGGATGATTTCGTCGGACGTCGTGCTGGAGGCGACGATGGATTTTCTGAACATACGCGTGTACGGTTTTTTCTTTTCGTTTGTCAACGTGATGTTTCGCGCATTCTTCGTCGGCATCACGCGGACGAAGGCGCTTACGTTTAACGCCCTGCTGATGGCGCTGACCAACGTGGTGCTGGACTGGCTGCTGATCTTCGGTCACGGCGGTTTCCCGCGGATGGGCGTCGAGGGTGCGGCGCTGGCGTCGGTCATCGCCGAGGGCGTCTCGATCGTGTTTTTCGTGGTATACACGTGGCTGACCGTCGACCGCCGGCGGTACGGCCTGCGATGGCCGCGCTCGTTCGACTTCGGGCTGATGAAGCGCGTCCTCCACATTTCCATCTTCATGATGCTGCAGCATTTCTTTTCGATGAGCACGTTTTTCCTGTTTTTCATCGTCGTCGAGCGGCTCGGACTGCGGGCGCTGGCGGTGGCCAACATCGTGCGCAGCCTGTACATCGTGATGTTTATCCCCGCCAATGCGTTTGCCACTACCGCAAACACGCTGGTGAGCAACACGATCGGCGCCGGTCGCGTCCGCGAGGTCATCCCGCTCGTCCGCCGGATTGCGCTCGTGTCGCTGGGCGTGATGCTCGTCTTCTGTGTCGTGCCGGGACTGTTTCCGCAGGCCGTCCTCCACGTCTATACGAACGACGCGTCGCTGATCGCCGATTCCGTCGCTTCGCTGCGGGTGATCGTCGGGGCGGCGCTCATCGCCTCGGTAGCGAGCGTCGTCTTCAATGCGCTTTCGGGCACGGGCAATACGCGTCCGGCTTTTGCGGTCGAGATCGTCGTCCTGGTCGCCTATGTCCTGTATCTTTACTTCGCCGGCATGCGTCTGCACCTGCCCGTGCATGCCTGTTTCGTCGTCGAGCCGGTCTATTTTGCCGGGTTGCTTGCCGGGAGCTTGCTTTATTTCCGCTTCGCTTCGTGGGGAGACAAGAGGGTTTGATTCAAGATTCAAAATTCAAAATTTAAGATTGCGGCTGGAATCAATGATTCTATTCGCATTTCACTTGATGTACGACTGGAATCAATGATTCTATTCGCATTTCATTTGATGTGCGACCGGAATCATTGATTCTGCTCCTGTGACAAATGTCATGAGACCGGAATCAATGATTCTGCTCATAATCTATCTGTATTGCGACGAGGTTGTCTCAAAAGCACGCAGATGACGCGGATTAGACAGATTTTCGCAGATAGATAATAAAATGTATTTTTTAGTATACCAGTAATCCATAGATTATAATCTGTGTTTATCCATTCAATCTGTGTGATCTGTGTGCTAAAATACTTTTGAGACAGCCTCGACATTTTTCAATGAAAGCAGACCAATACTCCCCAAATCCCGAATCGTTGAATCATGGAATCTTCGAATTATCATTATCTTTGCAATAAAAAAGATGGATCCTCTGCAGCTAATCGCCAAATACTACGCCGCCGGCTCGGCAGCCCGCCGCATACTGGAGCAGCACAGCCGGAGCGTGGCGGACAAAGCCCTGTCGATCGCCCGCGCGCATCCGGAGATGCATCTCGACCTCGCCTTTCTTGAAGAGGCCGCGATGCTGCACGACATCGGCATCTTCCTCTGCCATGCGCCCGAGATCGACTGCCACGGCACGTTTCCGTATATCTGCCACGGCTATCTGGGGGCGGAGCTGCTGCGCCGCGAAGGCCTGCCGCGGCACGCGCTGGTATGCGAGCGGCATACGGGCACGGGGCTGTCGGCAGAGATGATCGACGGCGGCCTCCTGCCCGTGCCCTGTCGCGACATGCGTCCGCAGTCGGACGAAGAGCAGCTGATATGCTTCGCCGACAAGTTTTTCAGCAAGACGAAGCTCGGCGAAGAGAAGTCGGCCGACCGCGTGCGGCAGAGCCTCGCCCGGCATGGCGAGCGCGACGTCAGGCGCTTCGACGAGTGGCATAAACGCTTTTTAGAAGGATAAAACGCGGCGGCTTCACGAATTTGTTTTATTTTTGCGGCGAATATTCAGACTGAAAGCATGTTTTCGAGACCAAAAGTCATGCCGGTCGCCGTCCTGCTCCTTTTCCTCTGGGGAATTGGCGACATGCAGGCGCAGGATGCAGATCCTCCGGCAAGCAGCGCGTCGTCGCCGGCCGTGTCGCAGGCACCGGATACGCTGCGCCGTGCGCTGTCGCCGGACGTCGCCGGGGCGGACACGACGGCTGCGGCCGCCGACACCGTCGAGGTGGCGAAGAGCGCGCTCGAGGCGGCGGTCGAATATAAATCCAGAGATTCAATGGTGTTCCTGGCCGGCAACGTGGCCTACCTTTTCGGCGATGGCGACGTGAAGTACCAGCAGATTCAACTGCAGTCCGAACAGATCAGGATGAGCGTGGACAGCAGCAACGTCTTTGCCACGTACGGGACGGACTCGACGGGGCGCGAGTTCGGCTATCCGGTCTTCATCAACGGCGAGCAGCAGGTCGAATCCAAGGCGATACGCTACAACTTCAGGACGCGCAAGGCGTATGCCCGCGAGAGCCTCACGCAGCAGGGCGAGGGCTTCCTGACGGCGGGCGAGACGAAGAAGATGGCGGACAACTCGATGAACATGTACGACGGCATGTATACGACCTGCGACGAGCACGACCATCCGCATTTCTACATCAAGCTCTCGAAGTTCAAGGTGCGTCCGGGCAAGGACATCGTCTCCGGCCCCGTCTACCTCGTCATCGAAGACGTGCCCCTGCCCCTCGGGCTGCCCTTCGCGTTTTTCCCCTTCTCGAGCACCTATTCGTCGGGCGTCATCATGCCCACCTACGGCGACGAGATGCTGCAGGGCTTCTACCTGCGCGACGGCGGATACTACTTCGCCCTGAGCGACCACGTCGACCTCGCGCTGACGGGCGAGGTATACACCAAAGGATCGTGGGGCGTAAACGCGCGCTCGTCGTACCGCAAGCGCTACAAGTATTCGGGCAATCTCGCCTTCTCGTATCAGGAAACCGTCTGGGGCGAAAAGGGATTCGATGACTACCAGAAGTCGAAATCGTTCAAGATAAACCTGACGCATACGCAGGACCCCAAGGCCAACCCGTATCGCACGGTCTCGGCCAGCGTCAACATCTCGACCAACCAGTACGACCGCAACCAGATCAAGGACCGCTACTCGCCCACGTCGACGGAAAACAACAAAGGCTCGAGCGTCAGCATCAGCCAGCGCTTCCCGAACAGCCCGTTCAGCATGTCGGCCACGATGAACGTCAACACGCGCTCCAGCGATTCGTCCGTCTACGTCTCCCTCCCCAACCTGGCGCTCACGCTGAGCCGCGTCTTCCCCTTCAAGCGCAAAAACGCCATCGGGAAAGAACGCTGGTACGAAAAAATCTCGATGAGCTACAACGGAAGCCTCCAGAACAGCATCACCGCCAGCGAGCGCGAACTGTTCAGCAAGAACCTCGTCCGCGACTGGAAGAACGCGATGGATCACAACATCCCCGTCAGCGCCACCTACACCGCCTTCGGGTATCTGAACATCTCGCCCTCGTTCAGGTATCACGAGCGATGGTACACGAACCGCGTCGTCCAGCAGTACGACACGGCGCAAAACCGCCTCGCGCCCGTCGACACGACATACGGCTTCCACCGCGTGTACGACTACGGCATGTCCGTCTCCGCCTCGACCACCCTCTACGGCACCTTCACGCCCTGGCGCATCTTCGGCGACCGGGTGCAGCAGATACGCCACCGCATGGAGCCGTCCGTCTCGCTCAACTACACGCCCGACTTCGGCGACCCGCGCTACGGCTTCTGGCAGCAGTACGAATACGTCAACCGCGACGGGCAGACGGTCTACGGCACCTACTCGCCCTACGCCGGGCAGCTCTTCGGCGTCCCGGGGCAGGGCGAGCAGGGAAGCGTCTCCTTCAGCCTCGACAACAACGTCGAAGCCAAGGTGCGCTCGAACCGCGACTCGACGGGCGTGGCGAAAATATCGCTCATCGACAACCTCTCGTTCGGCATCAGCTACAACATGGCCGCCAAGTCGTTCCGGTGGAGCGATTCGCGCGCCGCCATACGACTGAAGCTCTCCAAAAGCTACTCGGTAAACCTCGCCGGCACCTTCGACACCTACCTCTACGACGAAAAGGGCAACCGCATCGACAAGCCCCGCTGGACGCAGCGCGGGAAAGGTTTCGGACGGCTGCGGGGCACGAGCACCAGCTTCTCGTATACGCTGAACAACGACACGTTCAAAAAACTCTTTGGCGGCGCCTCCTCCTCCCCGGCGCCGGACGCCCGGCGAACGGGCGAACCGGAAGACGCGGCCGCCGACGACGCATCAGACCCGTCCGCCGAAGGCGTCGCCACCGGCACGCGGCTGCGCGAACAGCGGCACGGCACGGCGGGCGAATACGACGCCGACGGATACTACATGGCGCGCGTGCCGTGGAGCTTCTCCTTCAACTACAACATCGGCCTGAGCTACGGCGAGTTTGATCCCGACATACGGGAATACCGCTACCGGCTGACGCACGCGCTGAGCTTCAACGGCAACGTGCAGCCGACGCAGAAATGGAACATCAGCTTCAACGCCACCTACGACTTCGACCAGAAGAAACTGTCGTACATGACCTGCAACGTCACGCGCGACCTGCACTGCTTCCGCATGTCGGCCAGCATCATCCCCATCGGATACCGCAAGTCCTACATGTTCTCCATCGCCGTCAACTCCTCCCTCCTCAAAGACCTGAAATACCAGCAAAGCAGCAGCCTGCGCGGGGGACAGGCATGGTATTGAATTTAAGATTCAAGATTCAAAATTCAAGATTTAAGACAGTCCGTGCCGGTCGCACAGCCGGGCGGTTTCGAGGCGCAATGCCGTCAACTTAAGGGCTGACGCCGTATGGCGTCCGACGTGGATAACCCCGCAGCAAGCGCAGCGCAGCTCGGGGTTACAAACGGCCCCTCTCCTCCCGAACTGCGTCAGCAGTTCAACCCGCTGCGGGGTTGCAGAGACGCGATGCCTCGCGTCTCTACCCCGGGCTGCGCTGCGCTTGCCTGGGGTTATCCATCTTGGACGCCATACGGCGTCAGCCCTTAAGTTGACGACATTGGGGGCAGGAGCCTTGCTTTCGGCCCGGCACAGTCTCCAGACTGTGCCGGGCGCTCCGGCTGCATCACAGATGCGTCCGGAAGACGCGAAGCATCGCGTCTCTCCTGCGCCGGGCGTCATTGCGAAAGCCCTGTAGCCATCCAGTCTCCTCCTCCGTGGCCGTATTCAGATTGCTTCACTGCGTTCGCAATGACGCGGCTCGGCCGGGAGGGAGGGGGGGGGGGAGAGGCAGAGACGCGATGCCGCGCGCTGGAAGGTTACATATACAGTATGTAAGTCCGCCGACGCGGGCGGGAAGGTTGCCTATTGCATAGGCAAGTTCGCCGCCGCGGGCAGGAAGGTTGCCTATGGTATAGGCAAGTCTGCCGCCGCGAGCGGGAAGGTTGCCTATTGCATAGGCAAGTCCGCCGACGCGGGCGAGAAGGTTGCCTATACAATAGGCAAGTCCGCCGACGCGGGCGAGAAGGTTGCCTATCGTATAGGCAAGTCCGCCGACGCGAGCGGGGAGGTTGCCTATGGTATAGGCAAGTTCGCCGACGCGCGCGTGAAGGTTACATATAGTATATGTAAGTTCGCCGCCGCGCGCGGAAGGTTACATATACAGTATGAAAGTCCGCCGGAGCGTCCGTGAAGGTTACATATACAGTATGAAAGTCCGCCGGAGCGTTCGTGAAGGTTACATATACTATATGTAAGTCTGCCGGAGCGTCCGTGAAGGTTACATATACAGTATGCAAGTCCGCCGGAGCGTCCGTGAAGGTTACATATACTATATGTAAGTCCGCCGGAGCGTTCGTGAAGGTTACATATACAGTATGTAAGTTCGTCGCTCGTCATTGCGAGCGAAGCGAAGCAATCCAGTGCTTAAAAGTATCCTGGATTGCTTCGGGCTGTGCCCTTGCAATGACGGAACTCGACCCTTTTGAGCCTCCCCCTTACGCCGCCCGGCGCCAGTCTCCAGACTGCGCCGGGCGCTCCGACTGCATCACAAGTGCGTCCGTAGAGACGCGATGCATCGCGTCTCTACTTCAATTCGCGAAGGAGAGTGCTGTCCCGGCCGCGGGCTGCGCTGCGCTTGCGCGGGGTTATCCGTATTTAGACACCGTCTTCGGCGTCGTCCGTCGCTTCGTCGTAGATGCAAAATTCGGCAATGGCGGGCGGGAGCGTCGCTTCGTCGATGACGATGCGTACGCGCGTGCCGAAGGTGCGGTCGAAGCGGTGGATTTTCACCTTGCTGCCGTCGGTCGAGGTGAGGAGCGTGTGCCATTCGCCGTCGCGCTCGACGAGGAGGCGGTATGCGCGGATGCACTGCCGGGTGTCGTAGATGGCGACGGCGTTGAAGTGGCGCGCGCGCGGAAAGTCTATCTCGAGCCAGGGGCGGGCGACTTCGGGATTCGAGCGCCACGAGGTGCGGAAGTTGTCGTCCGTGGCGAAGTCCATTATCATCATGTCGTCGCTCCAGCTCGCGTTGACGGGCTGGCGCGCGGCTATGTTTGGCGAGACGAGCGGTGCGGGGCCGTGCGGCAGGGGCGTGCGGGTGGCGTCCGGCGTGCGCAGGCGTCCTGTTTCGCGGAGCGCGGCGAGCGCGTTGTCGTCGATCAGGCCGTCGCGGTTGGGGGCGACGTTGAGGATGAAGTTGCAGTACGCCCGGTTCAGGGGGACGATGTGGTCGCGCACGAGGGCTGCCGGGTCTTTCACGGCTTCGGCGGGGAAGGACGTCTTCCAGAACCAGCTACCGTTAAGCGGCAGGCACGAGAGGGCGGGCAGGCGGTTCGCCTCGCGCTCGATGTGCTGGCCTGCGTTCTGCTCGTAGGACTTGATGTCGGTATAGAAGAGCGCCTCGGCGGGATACTTGGCCGCGTTCAGATCCATCACCAGGCAGTCGGGCTGGAGGCGCTTCACGAGGCGGTATATCTCGTCGAACGGTATGTCGGTATATGATATGCGCGACCACGGGGCGTCCCATCCGTCTATGACGAGGGCGGCCACGGGGCCGTAGCCGGTGAGCAGTTCGGTGATCTGCGCCTTCACCATGTCGACGTGCGCGCGGGTGATGTATCCCGGCCGCAGGCGGTGGTGCGTGTCCAGAATGGAGTAGTAGAGCATGACCTGCAGTCCTTCGCGGCGGAAGGCGTCGACGTATTCGCGCACCACGTCGCGGCGGAAGGGGGTGCGCGTCACGGCATAGTCCGTCGTCTTCGTGTCCCAGATGCAGAAGCCGCTGTGGTGCTTCGTCGTCAGGCAGCCGTAGGTCATTCCGGCCGTCTTTGCGGCGCGCGCCCACTGGCTGCAGTCCAGCTTTGCGGGGTTGAAGAGGGCCGCGTCGGTGTCGGGATCGGGCCAGTCGTGGTCGACGAAGGTCGGTATGTTGAAGTGGATGAACATTCCGAACTGCAGGTCGACGAACTCCTGCTGCAGCCGGTGCAGGTCTTTTGCACCTGCGAAGGTGCAGATGCCGAGCGCGGCGGCGAGGGCGATGAGTTTTGTTTTCATTTTACGCTGTGTTTTTGTTTTGTGTTTCCTTTTAATCTTACTCTTTAAACGGGGGGAGGCACAGAGAGGCGCGGAGTGTGAAGTCTCTCCGTGCTCCCCGCGCCTCCGGGTTTTTATTACATGGGGTCAATCTCAATTATACCCCGGGTTCTGCGTCAGCTTGCGGTTGTTCTTCATTTCGCCGGTAGGGATGGGGAAGAGCAGTTCGCGCTCGCCGAGTACGGGGCCGTATGTAAACTGATGACCGACGTAGTCATCAAAGTTTCCGGTAGCGAAGTTCAACACCTTTCGTGTGCGCGCCATGTCGAACCAGATCTTGTTTTCGTACGACAGCTCGTGCCACCGCTCGCGCCAGACGGCCTGCCGGAATGCATCCTGCGACAGCCCGGACAGCTCGGCGATGTTCGCACGGCGGCGCACGGCGTTGACCGCCGCATACGCTTCGGCCGAAGGCGAGCCGTCGGCCTCGTTCTGCGCCTCGGCATACTGCAGCAGGATGTCGGCATAGCGCATCAGGGGATAGTTCAGGCCGCTGCGCGCCGTGTGAAGGTGCGCGTCCTCGTCGAAAAACTTGTACACGTAGTAGCCGCCAAACTCGACCGTCTCTTCGCGGTTCGCGTTCGACGTATAGTTCGTGAAATAGAATTCCTTCTCCTCCGTCCGCCGGTCGCCCTTTTCGTAGGACGCGACGAACTCGTCGAGCACGACGACCGTCCCCGTCTCGGTTGAATAGTACGATATGTCGAGGTTGTAGGGCAGATAGAGGTACTGCAGGCCGTTTTCGACGGGCGAGCCGGACTGATACTGCACCATAAAGATATGCTCGAGGCGGTTGTCCATCGCCACGCTGTGCAGATCGGCGTATGAATCAAAGAGGCGGTAGACGCCGCGGTCGATCACCTCGCGCAGCTTGGACGCCGAGAGGGCGCAGTATTCGCGGCCGCGCCCGAGGGGGTATCCGGCCATGGTGAGATAGACCGTGCCGAGGAGCGACTTGACGGCTCCCATCGTCACCCTCCCGCTCTCGTCGGCCCACGGCAGTTCCGTGCGTTCGGCCTCCGTGAGGTCGGCGACGATCTGTGCATACACGTCCTCGACCGATGCCTGCTCGGGATACAGTTCGGGCGACGAAGCGTCGACGGGCGTGAGCACGAGCGGAACGCGACCGAAGAGGCGCACAAGGTTGAAGTAATGATAGGCACGCAGGAAACGCGCCTCGCCGAGGTAGCGGCTCTTCGCCGTATTGTCCATGTCGATGGCCGGTATGCGCTCGATGGCGAAGCAGGCGTTGGCGATGGCGCGATAGGCCGCGTTCCACCACGAGCGGCTGTACTCGTTGTCCGAGTCGTTCGTGACGGTACGTATCTTGTTGATATGCACGTTTTGTCCGACCCTTGTCCCGGCCGTTCCGGTGAGGAAGTCGGTCATGAAGTACGGATTGCCCCCGTAGTCGCCGCCGGCGCTCATGCGAAAG
Source organism: Tannerella sp. (assembly GCA_031266995.1). GTDB lineage: Bacteria > Bacteroidota > Bacteroidia > Bacteroidales > Tannerellaceae > Tannerella. Next base: position 30,683 of record JAIRZY010000152.1, on the reverse strand, counting down.
TCGGCATAGATGGCGTTGACGATGCTCTGCGCGTGTTCAGCCGTCCGGAAATAGTTTTCGGGCGTGAAGTTCGACTTGTTCGATTCGTCGAGGAATCCCGTGCAACTGCTGCCCAGCAGGACAGCCATGATTATGATTACTACATTTTTCATGAGTGATACTGTTTATAATTAAAAACTAACATTCAAACCTAACGTAAACGTACGCGGCTTCGGGTATCCGAAGACGGTGATGCCCTGCGCGAAGGCCTGCGTCGCGTCAGACACTTCGGGATCGTATCCCTCGTATTTGGTCAGGACGAAGAGATTCTGCACGCTGCCGTAGAGCCTCAGGCTGCGCAGGTGCATGCGCCGCGCCACGTCGCCCTTGAACGAGTAGCCCAGGACGAGGTTGCGCCCGCGCAGGAACGAACCGTCCTCGACGAAGTGCGAGTCGATATTCGTCGTGTATCCCGCGCCCGTCGGACGTATCTCGGCTATCATCGTGTTCTGGTTTTCGGGCGTCCAGGCGTTCAGCACCGTGCGGTAGCTGTTTGCTATGCCCGTGCGGTCTTCGGCCGAGTGGCGCGAGATGTCGAGGATGTCGTTTCCGAACATGTACTGAAGCTCGAAGACGAGGTCGAACTGACCATACCTGAAGCGGTTCAGGAAAATGCCGTATCCGTCCGGCACGCCCTTGCCGATGATCAGGCGGTCGGCGTCGTTGATCTGCCCGTCGTCATTGCGGTCCCACAGCTTGAGGTCGCCTGGACGCTTGCCGTAGCGCGCGGCCTGTGCCTCTTCGGCCGTGCCCCACGTGCCGAGGCGCCGGTATCCGTAGAACGACCCGACCGGCTCGCCCACGCGGATGATGTTGTTGCTGGCCGAGAGGATGTCGGGGCCGGGGAAGATGTCGTCGTTCCCGTCGTTCAACTGGAGCACCTTATTCCTGTTGAAGGAGATATTGAACGTGGTTTCCCATCCGAAGTTCTTCCCGTCGATGTTGACCGTGTTGAGCGAAAGCTCGAAGCCGCGGTTCTCCATGCTGCCGATGTTCTTCGTGATCGACGTATATCCGCTCGAAGCCGGGACGGGGGCGCCGAGCAGCATGTCGGTCGTCTTGCGGTAATAGACGTCCGCCTCGATGTTGACGCGATTGTCGAAGAGGCCGATGTCGATACCGCCGTTCAGTTGCGACGTCTTCTCCCACTTCAGCTCCGGGTTTGCGAGCGTGGAGACGCCGATGCCCGACGCCTGCGCGCCGCCGAAGATGGTCGTATAGTTGCCCAGGCCGCCCTGCGAGGCGTAAGGCCCCGTCTCCGAGTTACCCGTGAGGCCGTAGCTGATGCGCGGCTTCAGGTTCGAGATGAACGGCACCGACTCCATGAACGATTCCTCCGTCATGCGCCACGCGAAGCCGCCCGACGGGAAGAAGGCATACCGGTTGGCCGAGCCGAACTTCGACGAGCCGTCGAGACGCGCCGTGACGGTAAACAGGTAGCGGTCGCGGAGGTTGTAGTTGAGGCGTGAGAAATACGAGTTCAACCCGTAAGCGTTGACGGTCGACGACGCCGTCTGCGTCGTAGCCACGCCGAGGTTGTTGAAGCGGAAGAAGTCGTCCGAGAAGCCGCGTCCCGAAGCCACGGCGTTGGCATTGTCCACGTGCTGCCACGAGATGCCCGCCATCGCCGTCAGGCGGTGTATCGACGCGAAGGTCGCGTTATACGTCAGGTAGTTCTCAAACTGCCACGAGTTGTTGCGGTTGTTCGTCACCGACGCGCTGCCGTTGGGCGACGAGATCCAGATAAGCTGGCGTCCCCCGTAGAAATTCTGCTTCTGGTTGATGATGTTCGACCCGACGATAGACCGCAGCTCAAGCCCCTTCATGAAGGTGATGTTGGCATATACGTTGCCGATCATCGACTGCGTCTCCAGCCCCAGGTAGCGGTCGGTCGCCACGTGCACGGGGTTGTTGCCGCCCTCCATGCCCGGATAGTCGTTGTTGCCCGCCCAGGTGCCGTCGGTATACTTCACGGGGATGATCGGCAGCTCTTCGACGATTTGCCGGCCGACGGTGATGCCGCCGTCGCCCATCGCGTCCGTCTGGCGTTCCTGCTGATAGTTGTACGTCAGGCTGCCGCCGACGGTCAGCCAGCGCGACACTTCGGAGTCGATGAAGAAACGCCCCGAATAGCGCTTCAGCCACGAGTTGACGATCAGCCCGCGGTCGTCGCGATAGCCTACGGACAGTCCATACGTGTCCTTGCCCTTCGTGCTCGACAGTGTGAGCTGGTGCGTCTGCGAGAAGGCGTTGCGGATCGCCTCGTCCTGCCAGTCGGTGTCATACAGCGGCTTGCCGGAGGCATCGAACAGCCGCGCGTCGGTACGCTTCAGCTTCGGGTCGCGATAGCTGCCCGCCGTGAAGCCGGCCGGGTCATACTTGCGGGCGTTTTCGTAGGCCAGCTCTTCGATGCGGAGAAACTCCGCGGCGTTCAGCACGTCGAGCCTGTGCGGCAGCACGCCGACGCCGAAGTCCGTGTCGTACTGCACGTACGAGCCGTCCACGCCGTCGCCCCGCTGCGTCGTGATCATGATGACGCCGTTTGCCCCGCGCGCGCCGTAGATGGCCGTGGCGGATGCGTCCTTGAGTACTTCGACCGACTTGATGTCGTTCGGGTTCAGATAGTCTATCGGCGTCGTGCCGTTCGCGAGCGTGCTCACGTTCAGGATCACGCCGTCGACAACGTACAGCGGTTCGTTCGTGACGCTGATCGACGAGCTGCCGCGTATGCGCACCGTCGCGCGTCCGCCGGGACGTCCCGAGTTGGTCGAGATGCTGACGCCCGACACCTTGCCCGAGAGCGCCTGCCCGAACGACGTCACCGTCCGCTGCGCCAGCGTTTCGCTCTTGACCGAGGCCGTGCTGCCCGTCAGGTCGCTCTTGCGCGCCGTGCCGTATCCGATGACCACGACTTCGTCCAGCGCCTGCAGGTCTTCTGCCAGGCGGACGGTCAATTCTACGCCCCCCCCCGGCAACTGACTGATTTCCTGCGTGATATAACCGATGTACGAAACCTGCAGTACGGCGCCGCTCCGCACGTCGAGTGCGAAGCGCCCGTCGACGTCCGTCACGGTGCCGTTCACCGTGCCTTTTTCGAGGATATTGGCGCCGATCACCGGCTCGCCGTTCGTGTCGACCACCGTGCCGGCCACGCGCCGCGCCTGCTGCCGGTCGGCGGCGGCGGTCGGCGACGCATTGTCTCTGTACAGCACGATGTGACGGTCATTGATGGTATACTTCACGCTCTCGCCCGCAAACAGCTCGTCGAGGATGTCGGTCACAAGCCGGTTGTCGGCATGGATCGAGACCTGGCGACGGCCGTTGATCTGCGTCGAGCTGTACGTGAAATAAAACGAACTCGCCTTCTCGATCGTCGACAGTACCTCGTGTACGGTCGACCGGTCCATGTTCAGCGAAATCTTCACCGACTCGGCGTACGTCGTGTCCGCAAACGAACACAGCGTGCCGAAGAGGAGGAGCATGCCCGTCGCGAGGACGCGCATTCGCAGCCCGTGCGCGCACTGGCGGGCGCACGGCAGGTGTTTGAATAATTTCATAATTCTACGTTTTTAAATTTGTGATACATATTATATACAGATTATCTTTCATCTTACAGCTCTCCGTACCGGTCGGCTTTCATAGGGGATGATGTCGATTGTCCGTCCGTCGATTCTGTAGTTCATCCGTTTCGTGTCCCTCAGATTGGTCATGATCTGTTCGACGGTTGCGCCGCTTGCGAAGCGGCACGTGAAGCGGTCTTCGGCCAGCCCCTCGCCGTCGATGCGTATGCTGACGTCGAAGCGCCGCTCGAGGTCGACGGCGATGGCGGTCAGCGTCTGCTCGTGAAAGCTCAGCTCGCCCGCCGTCCACGACCGCGCCAGGTCGGCGTCGGCATCGCTGCGCAGCGTCAGGCCCGACGTTTCCGAATAGACGGCCTGCTGGCTGGGCGCGAGCGTGACCGTATATTTGCCGTTGACGGTCGACACCTCGACCGCTCCCTCGGCGAGCGTGACCGATGCGTTCTCGTGCGGATAGGTCTTCATGTCGAACTTCGTGCCCAGCACCTTCACGTTCAGCGTCGACGATTCGACCGTGAAGGGTCGCGAGCCGCTCTTCGCGACCTCAAAGAATCCCTCGCCGCTCAGCTTCACTGTCCGGCCACCGGCCGGGAAGCGGGAGGGGTAGGAGAGGGTCGACCCGGAGTTGAGCCACACGCGCGTGGCGTCGGGCAGCGTGAGGGCGATGCGCTGTCCGCGGGGAACTTCGATGACGTTCTCGCCGCCGCCGTCCGCCGCGCCCTTTGTCAGATGGAACAGGTTGACGGACAGCAGCACGACGATGACCGCGGCGGCGGCATACTTCAGCGCCGTCTGCCACGGCACGGCCCTGCGCGCCGGACGTGCATCCGCCACACCGTCCCGGCGGTGAAGGCGCGTCCAGAGGCGTCCGAACGCTTCGTCCACACTCTGCGGGTCTGCGAACCGCTGTCCGTCTCTCAGCGCCCATATCCGCTCCATCCCGAACAGCCATTCGGCATGTCGCCCGTCGGCCGCGACCCATCTGTCGACCTCCACGATCTCCGCCGCACTGCACTTGCCGTTCAGGTATCGCGTCAGCAGCGCCACGTCCATGTCCATTTCTTCGTTTTGATATTCCGTCATGCTGTGAAGACAGCTTGCCGCCCACTGTCTACGTAAGTGGGAGCGTTAAATGATCCTAATGTATTTCATGTCCGGCTTGTGCGGGGGCGGTGGGGACATTGGAGACGACGGGAACGGTGGGGACGGTGGGGGATTTTGTAGAGACGCGATGCATCGCGTCTCTACATTCTGCCCGGCTTTAAAATTCAAGATTCAAAATTTAAGATTCAAAACAGCGCTCGGCGCACTCTCCAGACTGTGCCGAGCGGTTCATAGAGTATTGTGCCGACGGGACGCAATGAGAGAAGGAGAGAATTGGCAAATGAGGCAGTATGTCAATGAGAGAATGAGACGGGTCGAACGTCCTGTCTCATACAGGCCCCATCAGTAACCGCGCAAGCCTTTCCGGCATCTTTGCTTATATTCCTTACCGGCAGGCGAATATTGCAAAAAAAATGGGGAGAAACAGCATAAATTTCACATGAAACAATTTTCATTTAATATAAAGTAACTAATATTTCACATGAAACAGCCTTCATTTCACATGAAACAGCCGCTATTTCACATGAAACAGTCGCTATTTCACCTGAAACAGTCTTCATTTCACATGAAACAGTCTTCATTTCACATGAAACAGCCGCCATTTCACATGAAACAGTCTTCATTTCACATGAAATAGCCGCCATTTCACATGAAACAGTCTTCATTTCACATGAAACAGCCGCTATTTCACATGAAACAGTCTTCATTTCACATGAAACAGATTCTATTTCACATGAAACAGATTCTATTTCACATGAAACAGCTTTCATTTCACATGAAACAGATTCTATTTCACATGAAACAGTCTTCGTTTCACATGCAATAAAAACTTCTTTTCGTGCACTTTTTTCAGGCATGAACCGTGAGAAAAGCAATTCAAATATGCACAGATAGATTTCAAGAAATAATGCCGTACACAATTATGTATTATCTTTGCAGCGGGTTAAATCAAACAAAACAGTAAATAAAATGAAGTTCATATCACTGTTTATCGCGCTGATTGCGTGCAACACGCTTCCGGCTCAGAATCAGAATACGTTCAGGGCAACCGTCAGAGACGCTGCGACGAAAGAGGCGCTTGCCGGCGCTTCGGCCTGGCTCAAGGGTACGGCGAACGGAACGATTTCGGACGCGGAGGGATGGCTCGAAATCGGCAATATTCCCGACGGGACGCATACGGTCGTCTTTTCTTTCGTGGGCTACGAAAGGCTGGAGAAGGTGTTTCTTTTTCCTCCGGCAGACAGCGGCGCGGTCGAAATATTCCTCGAAGTCGAGGAGTCGGAACTGGAGGAAGTGTTCATCGCGTCTACCCGCGGGACGCGTACGATCGAAAAGATTCCTACAAGGGTGGAATTTATCGGCGGCGAGGAGCTGGACGAAAAGGGTAACATGAAGCCCGGCGACATACGTATGTTGCTGAACGAGAGTACCGGTATTCAGACGCAGCAGACGTCGCCGATTTCGGCAAACGCGGCCATACGCATCCAGGGGCTGGACGGCCGGTATACGCAGATTCTCAAAGATGGCTTTCCGGTTTATTCGGGCGCGGCGAGTGGGCTGGGGCTGCTGCAGACGCCGCCTCTCGACCTCCGGCAGGTTGAGATAATAAAAGGCTCTACGTCGACGCTTTACGGTGGAGGGGCGATTGCCGGCATGGTGAATCTTATTTCAAAAACGCCGGCCGACGAAAGGGAACTGAGCTTTCACCTCAACGGCACGAGCGCAATGGGGCTTGACCTGAACGGTTTTTATTCTCAGCGCTTTGACAACGCGGGTGTCACCCTTTTCGCGTCGCGCAACAGCAATGCGGCCTACGACCCGGCGAAGACTGCCTTTTCCGCCATTCCGAAGTTTGAGCGCTACAGCGTGAACCCCAGGCTGTTCCTGTATCCGGGCGACCGCACGACGATAGAGCTGGGCGCCGGCGCTACGTTTGAAGACCGTCTGGGCGGCGACATGGAGTACGTCAGGGGACGGGGCAATGGCTATTTTGAGGACAACCGGACGCAGCGAATCAGTGCGCAACTGTCCGTCACTCACCGGTTCAACGAACGGTCGCGGCTGGCGTTCCGCAACAGCTATCATTATTTTCACCGCATCATCACCCTGCCCGACTACACGTTTGACGGCCGTCAGAACGGCATCTTCTCGGAACTTAACTATCTGTATGCAACCGAAAAGACCGAATGGGTAGGCGGCGCAAACCTGTGGGTGGACCGCTTTGCGGAAAGGAAACGCCCCGGCGTCCTGCCGCGCGACAGCAGGCAGACGACGGCCGGGCTTTTCGTGCAGAACAATACCCGCATCTCCGGCCTGCTAAGCATCGAGAGCGGTCTGCGCGGCGACCGGGTGGAGGGATACGGTTTTGCGCTTCTGCCGCGCGTGTCGGCGCTGTTCAATCTCGGCCCGAAGTGGTCGTCGCGCATCGGCAGCGGGCTGGGATACAGGACGCCTACGCTCTTTACCGAAGAAAGCGAACGGATACACTACCGGGACGTGCTGCCGATAGACAGCAGGCTCAACACGCTCGAACGCAGTTACGGCGTCAATGCGGATATTGACTGGAAGACGCCTGTCGGCGACGAAGTGTTTCTGTCCGTCAATCAGATGTTTTTCTACACCGCCATTCGCCGCCCGCTCATGCTGACGGCCCTGCCGGACGAGGCGGCATACCGGTTTCGCAACATCGACGGACAGATTGACACCCGGGGCGCGGAGACCAACGTCAAAGTCCGTTATGATGATTTTACGCTTTTTGTCGGTTACACGTTCACGGACGCAACGGTGGAGGAGGACGGCGCGCACTATCGGAATCCGCTCACATCCAGGCATCGCCTGAACAACGTCATGATGTACGAACGTGAAGAGAGCTGGAAAATCGGGCTGGAGGCTTATTACTACGGTTCCCAGCGACTGAACGACGGCACGACGGGCCGCAGTTTCTGGATTTGCGGGGCGATGATTGAAAAAATATGGGAACGCATCTCTGTCTACGCCAATTTTGAGAACTTCACCGACACGCGGCAGACGCGGTTCGGGAGCATCTACACCGGCACCGTCAGTCAGCCCGTATTCATGGACATATATGCGCCGCTCGACGGGTTTGTCGTCAATGCGGGAATCAAGATCCGGTTATAGCGCCTTGCGGTATTTTCGCATTTCGATGCGGAAGGTGGTGCCCTTGCCCGGCTCGGAGTTTTTCACAAATATCCGGCCGCCGGGATAGGATTCGACGATGCGCTTTACGAGCGAAAGCCCCAGCCCCCAGCCGCGCGCTTTGGTCGTATAGCCCGGATTGAAGATGGCGCCGAACTTCGACTTGGGTATGCCCTTGCCCGTATCCGTGATGTCGAGCCGCACTTTATTCCCTTTTTCGCTGACCTGATAGGCGATGCTTCCCTGCCCGTTCATCGCGTCCACGGCGTTTTTGGTCAGGTTTTCGATGACCCACGAAAACAGCGATTCGTTCATCAGCGTGAATATGGGCCTGTCGGCAAGCTCCAGTTTCATTTTCACTTTTGACGAGATGCGCGCTTCCATATATTCGCAGGCCGAACGGATGGCCTGGTTGATGTTCAGCGGCAGGGGTTCGGGATTGGATCCGATTTTCGAGAAGCGGTCGACAATCATCTCGAGCCGCTTCACGTCTTTTTCCATTTCGGTCAGGTATGATGCATCTATTTCTTTCGTTTTCAGGTATTCTATCCATGCTATCAGCGACGAGATGGGCGTTCCCAATTGATGTGCCGTCTCTTTCGACAGTCCGACCCACACCTTGTTTTGCTCGGCGCGCTTCGTACTTGCCAGCGCAAAGAAAGCAATCATGACGAAGACCGCCACCACCAGCAACTGCACGTAGGGATACATCTCGAGCCGCTTCAGGAGGATGGAGTCGTCGTAGTAAAGGTATTGCTTCTTGCCCACTTCGATGACGAAGGGTTCGTGCCGCGTGCCAAACTCCTGCATTTTTCGCCTGAAAAAGGCGTCCTGACTTTTTTCCGGGACATCAATATTGCGCGGTTCGACAAGGCCGCTCCCTTCGTCGTACAGCAGAATCGGTATCGTCGTATTCCCGCCTATGACTTTAAGCACAAGCATGGTCGGGTCGGCAATCGTGTCTTCCATCAGGAAAAAGCGATAGGCTTCCGTCCAGACTTCCATTTTCAGGCGTTCTTCCGTCGCGAGCTTGTTGACCATCGAATTGGACACGACAACTGACCCGACGGCGATGAGCATCGCCGCGATAAGGAAAAGGTATTTCAGATATTGCCGTTTGTCGTACAGACTGTTCATATTGTTCAATAAAAAAACGCTAAGAGGCGTCGAAGGCGAAAAAAACTGCTTCCTCCCGGTAAGGAAGGAAGCAGCATGTCTTCCGACACTCTTCCGTATGGAAAACGGAAAAAGGCGCGTGTTATTATTTCAAGCCTCTGTTTTTTAGCAGGGGCGTCGTGTCCGGTTCTTTTCCACGGAAGTTCTTGTACATCACCATGGCATCGTCGATACCGCCCGGCGTGAGAACGTATTCGCGGAAACGCCGGGCTGTCGCCTGGTCGAAAATATTTCCGGCTTCCTTGTAGGCTTCGAACGCGTCGGCGTCGAGCACTTCGGACCACATATAGCTATAATAGCCTGCCGTATAGCCGCCGCCCATCGTGTGATTGAAATAGGTGGAGCGGTAGCGGGGCGGAATCTGCGGAAGGGCTTGCAGCCTGTTCATTGATTCCGCCTCAAACTTCAGGATGTCCAGATCGGCGGGGATACTGTTCAGCACGTGGTAGTCCATATCCAGAATTGATGCTTGCACATATTCGGCCGTGATGAAGCCCTGTCCGTATTTGCTGCTCTCGTCCAGTTTTTTGACTAACTCGGCAGGCATGTCTTCGCCCGTCAGGTAATGTTTGGCATACACCTTCAGGACTTCCGGTTCGAGCACCCAGTGCTCCATCACCTGCGAAGGCAATTCGACGAAATCGCGCGGCACGCCTGCAATGCCATAGTAATGAACGTCGCGAAACAGGCTGTGCAACGCATGTCCGAACTCGTGAAACATGGTCGTTGCCTCGTCCACACTCAGCAATGCCGGCTGGCCTGCCGCCGGCTTGGTGAAGTTGCAAACGATGGTCACTATCGGAGCGACGCGCTTGCCGTTCCCGTACGTCTGCTGACGATACGAACCGCACCATGCCCCGCCGCGCTTGCTTGCACGCGGGAAATAATCCATATAGAGCACGCCGAGGTGTGTCCCGTCCGTGTCCTTACATTCGAAGGCTACCGCGTCTTCGTGGGGCTTGGGAAGGTTTTTCAATTCCGTGAACGTGATGCCGTAGAGTTTGTTGGCTACGTAAAACAGTCCTTCGCGCACTTTTTCGAGTTGCAGGTAAGGCCGAATCGCCGTTTCATCAATTTCGAAGCGAGCCTTCATTACCTTCTCGTTATAGTAGCGCCAGTCCCAGCCCTGCAGTTCGCCGTCGACGCCTTCGTTCTTCATAATCACCTGCATGTCGGCGAGTTCTTCTTTCGCTTTCACCTGTGTAGGCGTCCAGACTTCGCGCATCAGTTTGTACACGTTGTCGGCATTTTTCGCCATGCGGTCGTCCAGCACGAAGGCGGCAAAATTGTCGTATCCCATCAGGCGCGCCTTCTCGAGGCGGGCGGTGATGAGTTTTTTCACTATTTCCTTGTTGTCGGCATCATTGTTATTGTTGCCCCGGCCGGTATATCCTTTGAAGATTTTTTCTCGCAGGTCGCGCTTGTCGGAGAACTGCAGGAAAGGCATGATGCTGGGATTCTGTAACGTAAAGACCCACTTGCCTTCTTCACCGGCTGCACGTGCATCTTCCGCCGCAGTGGCAATCAGGTTGTCGGGCAGTCCGGAAAGGTTGTCTTTGTTGTCGATGACGAGCCGGAATGCGTTTGTTTCCTTCAGCATGTTCTGACCGAAAGAGAGTTGCAGCATGGCGATTTCGCTGTTCAGCTCGCGCAGTCGCGCCTGCTTGTCTTCGGGCAGATTGGCGCCACCGCGGACAAAACTTTTGTAGGTTTCTTCCAATAGTTTAGCCTGTTCTTTCGTCAGGTTCAGGTCGTTGCGTTTGTCGTATACGGCCTTTACGCGGGCAAAAAGCTGCGGGTTGAGGGAGATGTCGTCCCGATGCGCCGACATGAGCGGCGAAAGTTCCTTGCTGAGCGCCTGCATCTCGTCCGACGTGTTGGCGCTGTTCTGCCCCGAAAAGACGGTGTAGACTTTGGACAGCAACCGCCCGCCCTGATCCAGCGCGACGATCGTGTTCTCGAAATCAGGTTCGGCCGCATTGCCGACGATGGCTTCCACCTCTTTTTTCTGCTCTTCCATACCGTTCAGTATGGCAGGCTTGTAATCGTCAATCGTGATCTGGTCGAACGGAGGAACGCCAAACGGCGTTGTGTACTCGGTCAGAAACGGGTTCACGTCGCCCGTCGTCTCTGTTTTCTTGTCCGGGGACACGTTGCAGGCCCCCGCCAGAAATGTTAATCCCATAAAAATAATCGTTTTTTTCATCATCTCGCATGTATAAAAATTATGGCGTCAAAAATACGTTTTTTTACGGAAACGGCGAAATGAAAAGCAGTTTTTATCAATTTTCGCCAATAAAACAGGTTACGGCTCACCGGGCATTTTTTTCTCCGCAGCCGTTTTCACCCCGTAAGTCTTCTCATATAGAAACGCGCCCAGTTCTTCGTCGTCCGTAAATTGCCGGAGTATTTGGGGCGGGATGGGTTCGCCGATGTAGACGTTCAGCGTCGTACCGCGTTTATTGAAGGCTTCGATGGCCACGCGCAGGGTGCGTATTTTCCAGCTTACCTTACCCAGCCAATAGAAAAACGAGGAGTTGCAGCAATCGAAATAAACGGGATAAACCGGCACATTTGCCTTACTAATCAGGCGAATCACGCTGTGCGACCACGGCAGGTCGCGAATCTGCTTCTGCCTGTTGATGAACGACATGGCGCCCGCGGGAAAGAAACCCATCGGATGACCGTCTTTCAGGCGCCCCAGCGACAAGCGTACGCCGTTGACATTGGTCGTTTTCGGCGAGTCCTGATCATCTGTCCTGGGCGTAACCGAAATGAAATTGTCCGCCATGGCGCCGATTTTCGTCAGCATGCCGTTCACCATCACCTTGAAGTCCGGCCGTCGCGATGCAAAAATGTCGATCAGTATAATGCCGTCCAGCGAGCCGACGGGATGGTTCGAGACCGTGATAAACGCGCCTTCGGGTAAGGTTTGCAGACGTTCTTCGTTGTGAATCCTGTACTTGACGTCCATTAGCGGATCGGATAGCATCGCCGACGTGTATGCTGCTCCCTGCAGGTGACAGTGATTTGCATGAATCCGGTTTACCTTGTCGATAGACAGCCATCGGAATAGTCTTTTCGCCAGAAATGTACCCGGTCTGCTTTTAAAAAACGGCGTATATTTCCGGAGATCATGTATATCAAGTACGTCTTTTTTCATTAAAAAAATAAGATAGATTGTCAGAGGCTCTCGTTGATTTTCCTGCACATCCTTTCGTGCCGGCGAATGGCGATGAACAAAATAATGTTCAGTATGACAGCCTCGTATATGAAATAGACCCAAATGTAGCCCGTCAGGACGATGACAAACAACACGATGGTTCGCCCGTTAAACGTCAGGAAGTCGATGCACCATTTCATCAGTTTGCAACTTTTTCGCCTGAAATTCAGCCGTATGTCTTCGGGGACGTCATCGCCGTATTTTGCGCAGAGATTTCTAATGAGCGCTTGCAGAGCGGGCGTCATATTTACCTGTACGTCTGTATATGCTTCATATAAAGCAAAAAAGAACTTCTGGAATCCTTTTTTGACGGTTTTTTGTTTACGACGAACCTGTTCGAGATTGTGAAACTCGCATCCTTTCTCGGGACTGACAAAGAAGAGATGAGCCGTCTTGTAATAGTCTGTAATATTGGCTTGCAGGAGATGCGATATGCCTGCGATGAGTGCCGGAAGAAAAAACCATGCCGTATGATGCATGTATGTAAGTCGCAATGCCAGGCAAACGTAAATCGATAGAAACCAGAGGTCTCCTGCCACGCCGTCGAGGATGCGTCCGATTTCGGAGTTGATGCCTTTCATGCGCGCAAGTTGTCCGTCCACGCAGTCGAGTACATTGGCAAAAACCAGCAAGAGAATACCTATAAGACTTAGAATCAAGCTGTCGAAGTAAAACAGGATGCCCGTCCCCACACCGACAAAAATTGAAAGCACCGTAATCATATTGGGCGTAATGCCCGTATTCCGCAAAGCCCGTGCTATCTGAAATCCGATAGGGCGGTAGAAATACAAGTCGACGGCGTTTTCTGTCTCGACTGATTTTAACGATGCTTCAAATTCTTTATCCATTCGGTATGCTATTTATATGAATAACCTCCGTCTACCACGATGATTTCGCCGTTGAAATAACAGTTATCTATCAGCATTTTGTATACGTCCGCCAGTTCGTCGGGTTCGCAGAACCGTCCGGAAGCGACTTTGCTCTCGATGCTGCGGCGGATGGCTTCGGGCTTGGTCTTCTGCCAGTCCGTGTTGACAAATCCCGGCGCCACGGCATTGACACGTATTCGATACGGTGTAAGGAATTTAACCATGTTTTTCGTCAATGCATGGACTGCCGCTTTCGTCACGCCGTACGATAGCGACGTGGCATGTGGTTCGATACCCATCAACGAGCCGGTGAAGATCACACATCCGTCTGTATTAATATGTTTCACAAGCCGCTGCAACAAAAAAACGGGAAAATGCACGTTGGCGAAGAAGACGCGTTCCCATTCCTCCGGGTCCATGCTTTCGAACGGCTCGCGGCAGGTCAGGCCCGCATTGAATACTACGACGTCCATTTTTAGAGAATGTGCTGATACGTAGCGGAGAATATCTTCAATGGCACTTCGTTCCGAAATATCCGCCCGCAACGTATGCACCGCCACATGATGCTGCGTCTGCAAATGCGTCGCTACAGCCTGTGCCGCCACATCGTCTTTCCCGTACGAAAGAAACAGGTTATAACCGGATTGCGCCAGAAGCGATGCTACCGCCCTGCCGATTCCTTTTGTCCCTCCCGTAATAAAAGCATATTTATCCATGCGAGCCGTTACTTTTTATTTTTCTGAACAAGTTGAAAGCGAAGGGTCTATATCCGGATTGACCTTTACGCTTTCCGGCTTTGCCCGCCGTTCTTCCTGTAAATGTTTCTCGTACGAGTCATATATTTTTTCTTTCAGCGACGACGACGAAATGCCTGTCCCGTATGGGAAATAAAATACCTCTACATTTAGGTCTTTCAGGTAGTCATACTTTCCGAACCAGTCATCGCCCACCACAAAGGCGTCGATGTTCAGTTTCTTCACAATCTCAGTATGATCTAACGTATGCTGAGGTATCACAATATCAGGTGTTTTCAGCGCTTCAATAATCTGAAGGCGTTCGTTGAACGGGATAATCGGCGGAGTCTTGTACGATGATACCAATTCGTCAGTACTCACTCCTACAATCAGTATGTCAGCCAGTTGGCGGGCATAATTAATCATCCGCAAATGATTGTAATGGAACATATCGAATGTTCCTGACGTATATACAATTTTCTTATCCTTGAACATGATTGCGTTATTGTTAATCATTCAAATCGTCCTCTTTCGTCAGGTCAAGTTTCACGTTGTCGCCTCCCCTGTCGACGTAATGCTTTTGCAGCGGACTGGATGTCATTTTCTTATATCTTATCCTGCTGCGATGAATGTCGAGCAGTGTGTAAAGCGCCCGGCGGAAAGATGCTTCCGATGCAATATTCTGCCCTGCAATGTCGTATGCCGTTCCGTGGGCGGGCGAAGTCCGCACGACGGACAGTCCGGCCGTGTAATTCACACCGTCTTCCATCGCCAGCGTTTTGAAGGGTATCAACCCCTGGTCGTGATACATGGCCAGCACGCCGTCGAACTTGCGATATGCCTCCGAACCGAAAAAACCGTCCGATGCGTAAGGTCCGAAAACCATCACACCCTGTTTTTCCGCATCGTGGATAGCGGGAGCGATCAACTCGCTCTCTTCCGTGCCCAGCAGTCCGTTATCTCCGGCATGAGGATTGAGCGACAACACGGCAATCTGTGGCCTGACAATGCAAAAATCCTGCTTCAACGAAGCATTGAATACGAGTAACTTATCAGTAATCAACTGCTTAGTGAGTTGCGATGCGACTTTGGACAGAGGGATATGCCCCGTAACCAGCGCTACCCGCAACGAGTCATGCACAAGGATCATCAGCGAACGGGTATTGCCGCCGTGACTGAAATGACTTTCCAGATATTCGGTATGTCCCGGAAAGCGGAATGTGTCGCTCCTGATTGCATGCTTATTGATCGGCGCCGTCAGCAGGGCGTCTATCGTGCCGGCTTTCATGTCCGAAACGGCTTTTTCCAGCGACTGCAACGAGGCTTTTCCCGACTCGGGCGTAGATTGGGAAAAATCGACCTTCACATCTCCGTCCACACAGTTGAGCAGGTTTACTTTCCCGTCGAAGGCTTCCGCGGACGAACGGATTATCTTGAAACTGACGGTCGGTAATTCCAGTGCTTTCTGGTGATACGTCGCTATTTTCAGCGAGCCATAGATGATCGGCGTACACAATTCGGTGATTCGCTCATCTGCAAAAGTCTTCAGAATCACTTCGTAACCGACGCCGTTGATGTCGCCGTGCGTAATCCCGACCTTGATCTTTTTCTCCATTTAATGTTTCACTTATTGCTGTATTGCGGCTTTGATTCCCGCTACCTCCTCGACCGGCTGTTCAGGCAATTCCAGCGTATACAGAGCCGCTTCTATCCTTCTGATAAAACTCCGTTTGTCCGTTTCGGGTGCATATACAAATCCTTCTGTGACAATCACGCGATTATTCGCCTCGTCCAGACGGGCATAACTGACGAACGGCCCGCCCATCATGTCGCCGTGCGTATTCCACAAACCGCGTAATACGCCGCAATACTTGCCCTGCAACGTCACGGGCGTGTATGTCACGTATTCCGTAGTTCGCATGTAAGAGCCGGGTAATGACGCCGGTATGTACCGGCGCATCATCGAATCGCGCATGGCAACCAGATAGTCGCCTGTAAACGTGTTTTTTTCCGTATACGGAAAAGTATACACGACAACGTACATCTGTCCAAAGCGGGTATCGTTGGTCGCCCAAAAGAAATCTGCCGTGTCCTTGTATGCAGAGAAATCTTCAGGCACATGCAGGCCGATACCAAGTTTGGTTTTCAGTTTTTCGTAAACAAATGAACTGTAAGTTTTTTTGTAATACTGGGCAAGCCTTTCCATTTCCACCTGCGTGTAATAGTTGACCAGCGTCCCGT
Source organism: Tannerella sp. (assembly GCA_031266995.1). Lineage (GTDB taxonomy): Bacteria > Bacteroidota > Bacteroidia > Bacteroidales > Tannerellaceae > Tannerella. Next base: position 14,563 of record JAIRZY010000152.1, on the reverse strand, counting down.
GATTTTGCGACAAATATACACTCAGCGAATCCAGGACGGGCGCCGAAAGATACACGACGGTCTGCCCGCTTGCCCAACGGTCGCTTTCGGTTCGCAGAGACATGCGCGTATATTGCGATGCATTGATATCCACAATCAGGATGTTGCGGACATAAGTCAACATGCCGTTGAAATCATTCGGCGCGACGTGCATCACTCGCATGGACGGTTCATATTGGGGCAGACCCGGTACTTCTGCAAGTAACTCGTCCTTAATCACTGCTCCCGCCGAATCGTTCCAGACATCCGGATTTGCTACGACTACAATTTCATACGCAACTCCGGTCGCAGTAGGTAAAGATTTGATACCTGCCGATGAGGATGAGAAGAATTCACATCCATTCAATAAAAACAATAAAACAAGTCCGGTCACGGACGTTAATATCGACGCTTTCATAACATTAAAATTTTGTTACAAATATAGTTCTTTATGCGGATATAATGATGATTTTTCAGGTGTATTTTTTTCGGTTGTCGACAACATGCCGCAGGCAGCGAGGATGTCTTCGCCTCGCGATGTGCGAATTGTGCAGGTTATTCCCCTCATGTTCAGTGCATCGCGAAACTGTTCCATTCGCGACTGACTGCTGCTCTCGAGCGATGTTCCGGGTATTGTATGAAAGCGTATCAGGTTGACACGACATTCCAGTCCGCGCAGCATACGCGCCAACGCTTCGGCATGTGTCGGCGAATCGTTTCTGTTTTCGAACAAGATGTATTCGAACGAAACGCGCCGCTGATGCGAAAAATCGTATTGCTTCAGCAAACGAATGATTTCCGCCGCAGGATAAGCCTTTTCGATCGGCATAAGCGACCGTCTTTCATCCGAATAAGGCGAATGTAAACTCACCGCCAGATGACATGTGCTCTCGTCAAGAAAACGGCGTAGGCCTTCCATAATCCCGATCGTAGAAACCGTAATTCGCTTCGGACTCCAGCCATATCCGTAATCGGAGGTCATGATATTCAACGCATTGAACAGTTCGTCCGTATTGTCGAATGGTTCGCCCATGCCCATGAACACGACGTTAGTAAATTGTTCCAACACCGGCACGGATTGAATCTGATTGATAATATCGCCGGCAGTCAGGTTGGCAGAAAAACCCTGCTTGCCCGTCATGCAGAAAAGGCAATTCATCCGGCATCCGACCTGCGAGGAAACGCAGAGCGTTGCACGTTCTTTTTCCGGAATGTAAACGGTTTCGACCGCGTAGTCGGGCGGGATACGAAACAGGTATTTGACCGTACCGTCAATCGATTTCATTTCGCGGCCGGGTGGCAATGCGCCGACTTCGTACGATGCTTCCAGCAAAGCGCGCTTCGTCTTTGCGAGGTTAGTCATTTCTCCGATGGAGGTTACTTTTTTCTTATACAGCCAGTCGGCGAGCTGGCGGGCGGCGTATGACGGCAATCCGACGCCGACGGCAACCTCCTTCAATTCGTCGAGCGTCATCCCCAGCAGGCGTGTTTTCCGATTATTGACATTCATATTCTTAAACGATAAAAGCTGTCGCACACATCTGTACAACAGCTTTCTATGTGAGTACTGTCTCTTGCGATCAGTCGAAACGAATCCGGTTGTCTATAATTTTCGCCTTGTCAATCAGTTGCTGAAAAGCCTGATAGCCCTTGTAAGAGTTCGACATGTCCATCGTGCGGATTTGTTCCTGTTCGTTGTAAGTTTCACCCTCCTGCGTACGGTTGACAACCGTAAAGACATACACGCCGTTGCTTCCAATTATCGGGCCACACAACTGATTGGGCTGTGCATAAGTGATTTCGGCGTTCAGGACGGGTTCCAATCCTATATTAGTGATACGCGAGGTATTCATCGTAATGAATTTCACCGTGTCAATCGGTGAACTCATTGCATCCGCATACGCCTGCAGATTATGTATATTTTTATCCTTCAAGCTTTTCGCAATTTGTTCGCCTTTTTTCTTCGCAGCAATCTCCGAACGCAGCATCGACGCGACCGAATTGATGGACTGGTAGCCTTCGGGCAAAACATCCTTGCGGACAGCTACAACAAACTGATTATTACAGTCGATGATGTTCGACACTTCATTTTTGCGCGTGCTTTCGAAGGCCCAGCGGATGACGCTTCGCGAATTGGGAACGGCACCCAGTACACGGTCGGTGGTCATAATTCTTATGCCCGAAATCAGATTATAACCCGCTTCGGCTGCGGCGGCAGTTATTTTCTCTGGTGTATTGTTGGTAGCAACAAACTGATTCAGTTGATTGTATGTGTCATTAAATGTTTTGTTGCTCGGTGTTATTTCGAGATACGCGCGAGCTATCTTGTATTTGGGCACATTCGCCGTCCTTTCTGCGATCTTTAGAATATGAATGCCATACGATGCTTTCAAGAGCGTCGGCTGGTTCAGAGCAGCATCAAAAACAGCGTCTTTAAATTCTTTTCCGCCAGCCTGCAGCGCGCCTGCTTCCGTAAGCCACCCTATTTCACCTCCAGTAGTTTTCGTCTGGTCGTCATACGAATACTGCAAAACCAATGCTTCAAAATCACCTCCGCTTTTCAATACGTTCAGCAGGCTGTCCGCCTGGGCGGTCACCGTGCTGTCTACGCCGGTGCCGGTCAGTGACGTCAGGAGAATATGATACACCCGTACCGAATCAGGGGCAATGGTTTTATCGTTTAGTTTCAATAGAGTATAAGCATCGTTGGCAAACGTCGGCCCGTCGATGTCGCCGAGTTGCGCGATTTCGGCAAAGGCTTTCATTTCTGTATCCAGCATGGCCGCCGACATAAATGCGTCCATGTAATCGACGTTCGACGTCGTGCCTGCATACGTTTCCATATCTTCCGCCGAAGCCAGCTCGTTTTTGAGTTCTTCGATTTCAATTCTTGCGTTTTCGTAATCCGCCTCGCTGGGACGCACTTCCACTGCGATGTAATCGACAACCCGGCCTTCGCGCTGCTTGAATTGCTCTTTGCGTTCGTTATACAGTTTTCTTATTTCGCTGTTGTCTACGTTGATAAGTGAATCGGGTACCGTCGAATATGACTGCATGGCGAAGACGATGTCCGAACTTTCGAGCGACGATTCGTAAGCGTCTCTGGCTTCGAGTGGGTTGGCTACAATTGCCTTACCCAGCAAATTCATGTATTTTTCCTGCAAACGCTGCGTTTTCATGTTGCGCTCCCAGAAGAGCCAGAAGTTGCGCAGTCTTTCGATTTCGGGACGCTGGCTGGGCGTGAAATTATCCAGATTGTCGAACGACTTAAGGACGTCCAGCGCATATGCTTTGCTGAACATGCCGGTCGACGGATCGATAAACAGGGGAAACTGCTGTGCCATCGGTGAAACGTTTTCGCCCTCGACCATGTCGAACAGTTCTTCGGGCGTCACATAGATTCCCATATCACCGAAGTCGTTGTTCATGATGATTTCGCGCACCATCATGTCATACACGCTCTGGTTGATCTGCTCCTTGTATTCGTCGGTTACGAGAGTAGTTTGCGATTGAATTTTAAATACATCCGTCATTTCTTCGATACGGAAACTGTAGTCCATATATTTGATCGGCGTGCCGTCAACGTTGGCTACTTCGTCCTGAGACTGCCTCTGATAGGTAGAAGTGGAGTTTAACGCGTCGTTGATGATAAAAGCGAACAGCGCCAGCCCAACGACCATTACCAGTAAGCCTGCATGATTTCGAATCTTCTCTAATGTTGCCATTTTCTATTTTATCGTTTTTATAATTTTCTATTAAGGGCACAAAGGTATAAAAAAAAGTAATGAGCGCATCCTTTCAGTCGATTTTTTTCACAAGGAGGGTGTTTTTCCTGCTTCCGTCGTGTCACGCGCTTCCTCCCGGACGGGAATGACGGCACCGGAATTGAATATCCTGTAGCTCGTTAGCGTCTGATTCGATTCGAAACCGATGCCCGTATTCACAAAGTCGTTTTTCGTAATGCGGATGAATCGGTCCGAATACACTTGTTCAGTATTCTGGTCCCAGTAGAGCAGCGAAGTTTCAAACCGTTCGCCCACAACGTTCCGGAAGTCCACATTTCCGATGAATTTCCAGATTTTCGTTCTGGAATAATAATACGCTGTGTCGGCATCAAAACTTGCTTCGATCTGGGACAGGGTGTCGAATTGCTCGACATGTACCTTTTCGGGAAAATACCAGTACGGCTCGTTCGCCTTGTCGAAGACGAACCATTCCTGCGCTTCGGCCCTGTATTTGACCACGCCCGAATCGGAGACGAGCTTGGACACGCCGACTGCCTTCATCGTGTAATGGGTCTCGGGGTCGAAGGCGATGTCGACAAACTCCTTCGTCTCGAAGTGGCACGAAATGAGAAAGAAAAGAGGCATGACAGCTACCCGGAAGAGTATTGCCATGCCTTTATTTGTCCCGCGACTGGGATGCATACGCACGGTTTATTTTACGGTAGTACGTTCACTGATCCAGCCACCGATGGTGATGGCTTCGCCTTTTTTGAGGTCGGGGTGCATGAATATTTCTTCTGCGGTCGGGTAGTACGCGCGGTACTGGCTGATCAGCTGGGATGCTTCGCTCGCGCAGGATTCGCTCTGGCGCGCTCTTTCGAACTTGTCGATGGCGGCATAATACACGCACTTGCGCAAAACAGGATCGTCGGGATATACGCTCGCAGCCGTGTTGATATACATCTTGCCGATCAGGAGGTAAGGCGCACAGTTCATCGGGTCGGCCTCTACAGCTCTCTGACAGAACTGCCTTGATTTCGAATAATTTCGCTGGTCGCTGGCGATTAGCGCTATTGTATAGTAAATATCGCCTTTCACGTCGTTTTCTGTTGCCAGATCAGCCGCTTCCAGAAAATATTTTTCGGCCATCGCCATATCATCCTTCTTCACGGCCTGCTTGCCCATGCCCAGCGCCGATTCGGCCGTAGGTTCAATCCGGTGGGCATACTCGGATGCCTTGAAAAATGTCTCGCTGTCTTGGCATCTGACTCTTCTGAGCAGGACGAGCGTTTCTTTCAAGAACTTGATATTCTCCTTGCTCTGCTCGATTTTGTCGGCATAGATGCTTTCGAGCGTAGCACAGTCGGCCGCACCGCTGGCGGCAAAGTTGCGTTCGATATCCGCCTTCATCACTTCCAGATTGCCAAGTTCCTTGCTGTCATTGGCAGTTTTGGCGACATCCATCTGCTTGTCGAAAATGTCGGAGCAGGAAAGAAAGTCTTCAACGTATTTCCCCTTATGACTTTCGTTCTTATCCATCAACTTGAGCGACGCAAACATGTAGAGCGAGACGGCCAGCGGATCGGTTTTTTCCTTATATTCCGTCAAGGCTTCGCTCAGCCAGCCGTAAAGCGTAGCCGCATCGGCATTGTCACCTTTCAGGCGCATATAGTCCTGTGCCTTGCGGGCTACAATCCAGTCTTTGCCATATCGCGGGTCGTCACCGAAATACTTGACGCGCTTGTCATACACCGCCATCAGGTCGTCTGTCAGGGCAGATAGTTTGGCAGGGTCTTTTTCCTGCGAAATCTGCCAGTTCACAATGCGTACTCCGTACAGATACAAATCTTTGGTTGCGGCAGGACATTCATCGTATGCGATTTTCCAAAAAGGATACGCGTCCTGAAAATTATCTACCTTGGCGTAAGAGGTTGCAAGGCTGACATTTTCCAAACAACGAATGCTGTCCGCACCCGAACCGAAGCGGGTGCCATTATCTACTCCCTTTTGTGCATTTGCACTCATTATCGTTGCGCATAAACCGGCAACTAACAAAAATCCTTTGACTTTCATATTTCTATAATTTTAAATATTTATATTTATCGTATTTAGAACCACACACATCCGTCAATCCATCTTCCGCTTGAAGAACCAGAATTCATTGAATGTATAGCTGAGCGTAAACCGGAAATACTGCTCATTTATCAACGTTTTCGAGCCGGGAACGACCTGTACGTACTCGAACGAGGCATTGATGAACGAGCGATTGTCCAGCATCGGGAACCCCATTCCCACACATGCGCCCAATTCGTCGTACCCGGCATTTTTAATCTTCAAATAGGAATTGCTGTAATGCAGACCCGCGCGATAGCGAACGCGACTCATGTATGCCCGCGTAAAATTGTTTGGGATATATTCACCACCCAAAGCCACTTTGACGCGATCTTTGAATTCCTCGCTACTGTCGAAAAACCGTGCATCCGTCCAGTTCTGATACGACACGTCCGCAGCCAGAATCATCTTGTAATCTTTTGTATACGTGACCCCGAAGCCGTATGACGAAGGGATACTGAACCCGGCATTCCTGAATGTATCCGCCTGCGCAACAGAGGAGAAGTATTGATCGAACGAAATCATGTCGTACGCCGTAGCGCTCAGCTTCTTTCCGGGCGAATAGACCGCGCCGAAGGTCATACGGTCTGTCCGCGTCAGCGGATGCGTGTACTGCACGCCGAAATCGAACTTCATGTCATGTATATCTGTCTTCTTCATCGTATACATTATATTTGTTGTCGTAATCCGCCGCCGGTGGTCGAGCTTGCCGAACATATAGCTCGCATTGGCTCCGAACGCCAGGCGCTTCTTCCATACGTCGACAGACAGTCCGGCATACACCTCGTTCAGTCCGCCCGTGCCGGAATATTCGGTCAGACTGCCCGGACCGTCCGTCGCATACTCGCCAAAGTTATAGCCTACATGCGAATACGGCAGGAGACCCACACTCACCGCTATCCTGCGCGTCAGAGGGAACTGCATGGCCACGTATTCAAAATTACCGTTCATGTTGCGCTGCGTGTTCACATCGTCGTTGAACCACGAAAGCTGGAACGTCATGCCCGCGTCGAACAGGAACGTCAGCGAATCCATGGATGAATAGGATGCCGGATTCATCGGATTGATCTGCCGCGGCGTACGCAATCCGTAGCCAATTCCTCCCATCGAGCGTCCGGCACCGAACGAACGGTCGGCCAGCGCGCCGTAGCCGTAACGCGTATAGGGCGAATTGGTGCTGTTTTGCGCAGACAGCATCATATTCGTAAACAAAAATAAATATACAACAATTCTTATTCTATTAATTTTCAACATTATATTCTAATATCCTGTTTAGTCCGGTCAATACTAAATTAATTGCTGCAAAGATGGCGCTTTTAAGTCGTTTTTCAAAATAAAACGAATGTCCACCCGTTAAAAAAACGAAAAGGCCGGGATATACCTCCTTTAAGGCACTGATATAGCCGTCCATCTCATAAGCAATCCCGTTCACGACGCCCGCTCTGACGGCTGTTTCCGTGCCTGTGCCAATCAGTGATACCGGCCCGGCTTCATCCACAAGCGGCAACTTTTCCGTAAACTGATGCAGCGCCCTGAAACGGGTGGTCAGGCCGGGCGAAATATTCCCGCCGACGTAGCGCCCCGATGCCTCCACCACCTCGTAAGTGATGGCCGTACCGGCGTCGATCACCAGCACGTCGCTTCCGGGATGCAGATAATGAGCGCCCGCAGCCGCCGCAATACGGTCTTTGCCCAGCGTGTCGGGCGTCCGGTAGGCAATCTCAAGCGGCAACCTGACCCGGTCATCAAAAAAAACAAATCGCTTCAACCTCTTCGACAATGCGTTCGCCAACGCTTCGTCGCGTTCCCTTACCGTGGAATAAATGCCGTTTACCAAAGGATACCGCTCAAACAAGGCATCTAATCCCGGCGTCGCGGATGCACGGCATACCGCCGTCTCGATCAATTCATCATGCTCGTAAACAGCTACTTTCGTCGCCGTGTTTCCTTGCTCTACAATCAGGTTCAAACTCTTTCCTCTATAATTAAGGCTACAAAGAAAAGCAAAATACATGAAAAAACATACTTTTTAGTCAACGAATATAATTCCCGCCACGATTTATGTCAGGCTTTGCCAAAATAAGGCGACAATAATTTTCGCAGTCGAACGAAAACGCTTACCTTTGCCCCATCCATATCAATCGCAATGATGAACAGTAGACTAACGTTGGTTTTCAAAAGATTTCGGTTCGGGAAAGGAGGGCATCCGTGGGGGAAAATGATTTCGACCATACTGTTTTTTGTTATGTGTGCCTCGTTGCAGGCGCAGAATCTGCTGAGCGACGGGGCGCAAGTCAGTCTGCTGACCTGTTCGCCAAGCGACCGGGCCGCCTACACGCTCTACGGGCACACGGCTGTCCGTGTTCGCGACACGGCGGGGGTCGACTATGTCTTTAATTATGGCATTTTCGACTTCTCGAAGCCGAACTTCGTCTACCGTTTCACCCGTGGGGAAACGGACTATATGCTTGGCGTATACCGGTATGAAGACTTTATCATTGACTATCAGATGCGCGGCAGCGAGGTCTACGAGCAGAGGCTGAACCTCCTCCCGCACGAGAAGAACGCGCTCTGTCAGGCGCTCTTTCTCAACGCGCAACCCGAAAACCGCGTGTACCGCTACAGTTTCTTTTACGATAACTGCTCGACGCGCCCCGCGGCGCTGATTGAGCGCGTCGTCGACGGACGCATTGAGTATGGCGAGTATGCGGCAGGGCCTGCTTTCCGTGATGTTATAAATAAATGTACGCGCGCGCAACCGTGGCTCACGTTCGGGTGCGACCTGGTGCTGGGTATGCCCGCTGACAGGGTAATGACGCGGGCGGAATCGTTTTTCCTTCCCGCGAACGTAAAGGAGGCATTCGCCCGCGCGCAGATTGTGGGCGGCGACGGCGCGTCGCGGCCGCTGGTGTCGTCGGCCGGGGCCGTGGTGGAGGCTGTGCCGGACGACGAGCCTGCGCGCCGCAATCCGTTTACGCCCCTGCTGTGCAGCTCTCTGGTGTTCGCCCTCGCGGCGGGGCTGACGGTGGCGGAACGGCGGGCGGGGTGGTATTGCCGATGGTTTGACGTGTCGCTTCTTACGGTGGCGGGGCTTGCCGGATGCCTGCTTTACTTTCTTTGTTTCGTGTCGGTGCATCGCGGGATATGGCCCAACGTTTCTGTCGTGTGGCTGCATCCGCTGCATCTTGCCGGCGCGGTGTGCATTGCGGTGAAGCGGTTTGGCAGGGCGGCGTATTATTACCATTCGGTCAGTTTTGTGGCGCTTCTGGCGCTGTCGGCGGGGTGGATCTTCGTTCCGCAGCATCTGAACGTGGCTTTTGTGCCGCTGATGGCGACGCTGCTGCTCAGGTCGGGATGTGGCTGGAAGGGGTTTAAGGGAAAGATACGGAATGGATTAAATGAATATATGCGATGAGAAGGTTTCTATTTTGGCTGATAGCCGCCGTGTGGGCGGGCAGCGGGCTGCGGGCACAGCAACAGGCGCCGAGGCTGGTGGTATGCATCACGGTGGATCAGTTGCGGGGTGATTATCTGGAATATTTCTACCATGCGTTCGATGAGCACGGCTTCAAGCGGCTGATGAACGAAGGTGTTGTTTATCATAATGTTGCATTTGAGTTTCGCAACGTGGACCAGGCCAGTGCGTTCGCCACGCTGTTTACGGGTGCCAATCCGAATGCGCACGGGATTACGGGGCGGACGGTGTACAGTTTCGAGACGCTGCGTGAGCTGCCGTCGCTGCATGACCCTGAGTATCTGGGGAATTTCACGCGCGACAATTATTCACCGAAAAATTTGCTGGCTTCGACCATCGGCGACGAGCTGAAGATCGCCTCGAAGGGCCGGAGCGAGGTGTACGCCATCGCGCCGGATGCCGAGAGTGCCATCCTGTCGGCCGGCCATGCGGCGAACGGGGCTTTCTGGATCGACAACGCGAACGGAAAGTGGGCTACGACAACGTATTACAGGAGCGTGCCGTGGTATGTAGAGAAGTATAACAACGGGCAGGAGTCGCTGACTGCCAGGATGGCAGGCATGACGTGGCAGCCGGCGCTTGCGCCCGACCGCTACAGGGCGCTGCCCTACGCGCAGGAGAAGCCGCCATTCAGCTACACCTTCAAACCCAGGACGCTGGACTGCTTTCCGCGCATCAAGACGTCGCCGTTCGGCAACAGGGAGGTAAACCGCCTTGTGTCGCAATTCCTTGAGTACGGTGCGTTTGGCACGCGCCCGTGTCCCGACATGCTCGCCGTCACGTTCTATGCGGGCAGCTTCCACGGCAACAGGGCGGAGGAGTATACGGCTGAGATTCAGGATACATACATACAGCTTGACCGCGACATTGCCGAGCTGCTGACGGCCATCGACCGGAAGGTGGGGCTACGGAACACGCTCGTAGTGTTCACCGGCACAGGCTATTTCGAGAGCGAGGAGGAATACGCGCAGGGGATGCAGCTCGGCGGCGGCGAGTTTCATCCCAAGCGCTGCACGGCGCTGCTGAACATGTACCTGATGGCGCTGTACGGACAGAAGAACTGGGTGAACGGCTTCTACAACGGGCAGATATACCTGAACCGCAAGGCTGTGGAGGAGGAAAAGCTCGACCTGGCCGCCTTCCAGCGTAAGGCGGCAGACTTCCTGTCGGAGTTTAGTGGCGTGGCGCACGTGACGACCGACATGACCCTGCGCGCGGGCACGTGGAACGAGGGAACGGCTGACCTGCAGCGCGGTACATACCACCTCGGGCGCGGCGACCTCATCATAAGCCTGCAGCCCGGATGGGCCATTGACAACGATGAGCCGGGCGAACGGGTGAAGCACACGCGCAGCAACGCCGTGCAGACGCCGCTCATTTTCATGGCGAACGGCCTCCGCCCGCAGCGTATCTACCGCGAGGTGAGGGCGACGGAGATCGCGCCCACCGTGACGCACCTCCTGCGCGTGCGACCGCCCAACGCCTGCGAACGCATCCCGCTCTATGAGATAAGCACGGCGCGGTAGGCAAACGCACTGTAACTGCGCATCTTAGCCACTACAATAAGCAGCGAAGCCCGCTACCTTTCGGTAACGGGCTTCGCTGCTTTTTTGTTTAGAGCCTCTAACACGCCCGTGTTAGAGGCTAACAAGCGTCCGCTTTAGAGGCTCTAAAGCGCCCGCTTTAGAGGCTAACAAGCGCCCGCTTTAGAGGCTCTAAAGCGGACGCTTTAGAGCCTCTAAACAAAAACGGACATCATGAGACAACCGTCAGGGGCAGCTCATAGATGATCGTGCGGGGCTCCTTCAGCAATATAGAGCCGTTGGCATAGCGCGTCACAATCTTCAGCGTATACAAGCTGGCCGGCAGCGCGGGCACGCGGCAGATGATTCGCTTCGGGTCATTCTGCGTGAGTGGATGCTCAACAGGCACTTCCGGCCCGGCAGGACTGACGAAGAATATGCCAAGATCCTTGTCATCTATTGGCTCTATTCTAATCTTCGAACCGGTGATAATCAGGTCTCCGCCTGTGCTGATCGCCCCATCCGTCCGTCCCGTCATCACGTCGGTCACCAGACCGATGATGGCGCCGCCGTCAACCTTCTTGCCAAGCACCTCAACGCCAACCTCTTCCTCGAGCGCGCGACGCATGTCGGCAGTCGGGAAGGCGTCAATGGTCGGCCTGTGCTTTTTCGGGTCATAATGCGGGTCGGCACCCTCCCAGTTGCCCGGGACGCGGGGCTGCATGTGCACATTACCGTCCTGCACCGACGAACCTTCGAGCACGAAGCGACGCTTCCAGCGGTCGCTGCGATTCAGCACGTCGATGAGCGTTTCATACTGAAGGTCAGAGCCTTCATCCTTGATTGCCTTTGCGATATCCTCATTGCGCTTCGTGTCGCCGGCCGTAGACACTTCGGCAATGTAGTCGTTCAGCACCTCTTTGGTAAACTTGTTCAGCCGCAGCCAAACCTTCCAGAAGAATTTTTTTGCCATAATGTAAAAGTTTGATCAGTTATTATAATATTTTCAATACAGCTGCAAAGATAAATAAAGTTTTTTATATACCAGCTTTATGTATGGGAAAATTTAAAACATAAAATTTATGATCCGAAATTCGCCCCCGTCTCTTCCCCTGCCCCGCACGTTTTCCATCCACCCGTTGCGAAAGAAAAAAATCGGTATCACGATGCTTGTATCAGTTAATCTTTGTATCTTTGTGGCAAAAAACAGGACATGCAACAGCAAGTTATCACACCTCAGGAAGCACTCGGCCAACTGTATGCCACCCATACGGGACAGCAGCCCGACGCGATTACCGAACTGCCCTCGTCAGGCTCGAACAGACGCTACTTTCGCCTCACGGGCAAGATGCGCCTGATCGGTGTCAGCGGCACTTCGGCTGGCGAAAACAACGCCTTCATATATATGGCTACACACTTTCGCAGCAAGGGATTACCCGTGCCCGAAGTCTATTACCACTCGGCCGACCGGCTGCTCTATCTGCAGGAAGATTTAGGCGACGTACTGCTCTTTCATGCCCTCGAAAAAGGCCGCCGCAGTTCCGTTTTCGACGACAGCGAGCGCCTCCTGCTGCGCCGCACGATTACCCTGCTGCCACGCATACAGGTCGAGGGCGCCGAAGGGTTTGACTTCGCGCAGTGCCATCCGTCGCCTGCCTTCGACAGTCGCCTCGTGCTCTGGGATTTAAACTACTTCAAATACTGCTTCCTGAAAGCGACGGGCATGGACTTTCACGAAAGCCTGCTCGAAGACGATTTCGGGCGAATGAGCGCGATTCTGCCCGGCAGCGCACCGTCGACCTTCCTCTACCGCGATTTCCAGTCGCGCAACGTCATCATCCGCGACGGCAAGCCATACTTTATTGATTTCCAGGGCGGACGGCGTGGGCCGGTATACTACGACGTTGCCTCATTCCTCTGGCAGGCGCGCGCCGGATACCCAAAAGAACTGCGCGACGCACTGCTGAGCGACTACATCGAAGCCCTGCAGCAGTACATGCCCGTCGACGAAGCCGGATTCAGGCGCCAGTTGCGTCACCACGTCCTCTTCCGCACCCTCCAGGTGCTTGGCGCATACGGCTTCAGGGGATATTTTGAGAAAAAGCCGCATTTCATTCAGAGCATACCCCATGCGCTTGACAACCTGCGTGAGCTGCTGGCCGACGGCTATCCCGAATACCCGTATCTGACTGACATCCTGCGCCGTCTGATAGAGCTAAAGCAGTTTTCCGATGAACGCAAAAAGCGCCTGTTGACCATCAAAATCGTCAGCTTCGCATATAAAAAAGGCCTCCCCGACGACCCGAGCGGCAACGGCGGCGGGTTCATCTTCGACTGCCGCGCCATCAACAACCCCGGCAAGTATGAGCGCTACAACGCCTTCACGGGGCTGGATGAGCCAGTCATCCGCTTTCTTGAAGACGACGGCGAAGTCGTTGAATTCCTGCACCATGCATATACGCTAATCGAAGCATCCGTCAGGCGCTACATCGACCGCGGCTTCACCCATCTGACGGTCGGCTTCGGCTGCACAGGCGGACAGCACCGCTCCGTCTACTGTGCGCAGCGGCTCGCAGAACATCTCCACACACGCTACGAAGTAAAAATAAACCTTATCCATCGGGAGCAAAACATTGAGCATGATTTTGAACCCCTCACCCGTCACCCTCATCAATAAAGCACTCTGATTATGAAAGCAATGATTCTCGCGGCAGGCCTCGGCAGCCGCCTCAGACCGATGACCGGCAGCGTGCCCAAGGCGCTTGTACCCGTGGGCGGACGACCCATGCTCGAACACACCATACTTCGCCTGAAAGCCGCCGGCGTGTCGCATATCGTCGTCAACGTGCACCATCTTGGACAGCAGATTGTTGATTTCCTTGCAGCAAACAACGATTTCGGCCTGAAAATCGACATCTCGGACGAAAGCAACTACCTGTTCGACACCGGCGGAGGCATCAAGCAGGCAGCCCCTTTTCTGGACGGGACGGAGCCGTTTCTCGTTCATAACGTAGACATCTTCTCCGACATCGACCTGCGAGCACTCTACGCGGCTCACGACGCTTCCGACACGCTGGCGACACTGGCGGTCAGCCATCGCGCCTCACGTCGCCAACTGCTGTTTGACCGGGACAACCGCCTGTGTGGCTGGCGCAACCGCGAGACGGGCGAAGTGAAATCGCTCTTCCCCGGCTTCGACCCGTCGAAGCATCTGGAATATGCATTTAGCGGCATCCACGTCATCTCGCCTGCCATATTCCGGTTGATGGAAGACTGGACGGGCAAGTTTTCCATCATCGACTTCTATTTATCCGTCTCCACGCGGGCGCTGATACGCGCCTGTCCGGTCGGCGACGATGTCAAAATCATCGACGCGGGTAGCCTCGAAGCGCTGCAGGAGGCCGAAGAATGTATCAAAATGTATAAGATATGAGCACGTCATGATTCTTTCCAAAAAATTAAGATATTTTACACACCTATATTTTCAATATAAAATAAAGAATATATAAATTTGCACTCGATATAAGGTCGATTATTTTCACGCCTCCTTTGGACTGAGAGAAAACTCCTTTTTCCACAGGGAAACGGTGATCCAAAATAAGACAAAAGCCGTTTTGATGAAAAACGGTGGTATAATTCTCTTTTATTACATGGTGTATTTTTTCTCTTCCCGCGGTCCTCGCGGGAAGAGATTTTTTTTGTGGGGGGGG
>JAIRZY010000132.1 GCA_031266995.1 Tannerella sp. | reverse complement strand
GCGAAGATGGGAAGGGAGATGAGCAGCCGCCGCGCAACGGGCTTCTGGTCGAGGCGCAGGAAGTCGGCTACGATCAGACGGGCCGAGCGCAGGGCGGTGTCGCCCGAAGTGATGGGCGCCGCCACGACGCCGAGGATGGCCAGGAAGCCGCCCGCTGCGCCCAGCCACGTGTTCGAGATGAGGCTCACGACCTCGGCGGCCTTGTTTGCCGTGGCCGGCAACTGGGCTGTGAAGCGGTGCAGCCCCTCGACGGAGCCGAAAAACGACGCGCCTGCGGCAGCCCAAATGAGCGCCACGACGCCCTCGGCCACCATCGCGCCGTAGAAGCAGCGGCGGCCGTATTTTTCATTCCTTATGCACCGCGCCATCATGGGCGACTGCGTGGCGTGGAACCCGGAAATCGCTCCGCAGGCGATGCTGACAAACATCATGGGGAAAATGTGCTGCCCGGCGGCCGTATGCCTGTTGTGCAGTCCCTCAGTCAGTTCGGGCACGGGGGCGTGGTAGAAGAACAGTGCGCCGAGGATGCCGGCGGCCATGAAGATGAGTGCGGCGCCGAAAAGCGGGTAGATCCGTCCGATCAGCCTGTCGATGGGCAGGAGCGTCGCCAGGACGTAGTAGATGAAGATGATAGCCGTCCACACGGGCAGGCCGACGCCCGGCATCAGCCCGGCCAGCAGGCCGGCCGGCCCGGAGACAAAGACGGCGCCGACGAGCAGCATCAGCAGAAGGGAGAAGAGGCGCATGAAGAGCTTGACGTGCCGGCCCAGCTCGCGCCCGACCAGTTCGGGCAGGCTCGCGCCACGGCTGCGAACGGACATCATTCCGGAGAAATAATCGTGCACCGCTCCGCCGAAGATGGTGCCCAGGACGATCCAGAGGAAGGCGGCGGGGCCGTACATCACACCCATGATGGCGCCGAAGATGGGTCCGAGGCCTGCGATGTTGAGAAACTGGATGAGGAAGACGCGCCACCAGGGCATGGGGACGTAGTCGACGCCGTCCGGCATGGCGCAGGCGGGCGTCGCGCGTGCGGGATCCATGCCGAAGATGCGCTCGATGCATGCGCCGTAGACGAGGTAGCCGGCAAGGAGCAGGAGGAGGCAGGCAGTGAAGGTGATCATGGCCGTGTGTGTTCAGGTTTCGTATAAGTCTGTGAGAGGGAGGGATGCGGTGTGCGTCATCGCGTCAGCCGTTGCCGGCGAGCAGTCGCCTGACGGCCTCCGAAATGGCGCGCCCTTCGGCCCGGCCTGCGAGCGCTCCGGTGGCGGCGGCCATCACCCGGCCCATGTCCTGCGGCCCGGCGGCGCCCGTCTGTGCGATGATTTTCTTCAGCTCGTCCTCGAGCGCTTCGGCCGGGAGCTGCTGCGGGAGGTAGTGCTCGATGGCGCGTACCTGTTCAAGCTCTTCATCTGCCAGGTCGGGGCGGTTCTGCTCCTGATAGATACGGGCGGAATCCCGGCCCTGTTTTACCAGCTTGCGGATGATCTTGACGGCCGTCTCGTCGGTCAGCGTGTCGTTTGCGCCCGGAGCGGTTTTGGCTTCGAGAAATACTTTTTTTACGTTTCGCAATGCGCTCAGCCGCACTTTGTCTTTTGCCAGCATGGCGGCTTTGATGTCTTCGTTGATCTGTTCGAATAAACTCATGTTGTTTTGTTTGTTATCAGTTAGAAATTACTTATTGTCTGCTGTCCGCCTTCCGGTTGCGGCGAGTCGCCCTGCCGTCTCCTTGTTTCGAGGGCGAGACGGCTGCGCTCGTTTTCCAGCAGGGAGGGATTGCGGCTGTAGGCGGGGTTGTCTTCCATTATCTTGACGATGCTTTCGTTCTTCATCTCGTCGAACGTCAGGAGGGCGACGTCCGGCTCCGGTCTCCTTGCCGCCAGGAGGTCTCCGTAGTATTTCCAGATGAGGTACTCCTGATAGCGAAGGATTTCCTCTTCGGTGCGTTCGCGGCCGTCGTCGGGCGGCACGACGTCGTCGGGCGCATCGTCGGCCAGGTTGAAGCCCGTGGCGAGCACCGTAAACTTGATCTTCCTCTCCAGCGAGTCGTCGATAGCTACGCCCCAGATGACTTCGATGTCTTCGCCGAAGCGGCTCATAAACTCCGTCATGTAGGTCATTTCGTCGACACTGACTTCTTCGTCTCTGCCGGACGAGATGTTGAAGAGTATCTTCCGGGCGTTGAATATGTTACTGTTGTTCAGCAGGGGCGATTTGAAGGCGTCGGCGATGGCCTTTTCCAGCCGTCCTTCGCCTTCGCCGTACCCGTTGCTCATCAGGGCGACGCCGCCGTCTTTCATGGTGGTGCGCACGTCGGCAAAGTCCAGATTAATGATGCCGGGCAGGGTGATGATTTCGGCGATGCTTTTGGCGGCAATGGCGAGCGTGTCGTCGGCCTTGGCGAAGGCGTCTCTAATGGTCAGGTCTTTATAGATGTCGTAGAGGCGCTCGTTGTTGACCACGAGCAGGGCGTCCACACCCCGGTTCATTTCTTCGACGCCGGCGAGGGCCTGCAGGATCTTCGGCCGGCCTTCGAAGACGAACGGGATCGTGACAATGCCGACCGTCAGTATGTCCATCTCCTTTGCGATTTTTGCGATTACGGGCGCGGCGCCTGTGCCCGTGCCTCCACCCATCCCGGCGGTGATGAAAGCCATCTGCGTGCCGTCGCAAAACATGTCGCGTATCTCGCCTTCGCTTTCTTTCGCGGCGGCCATCGCGCGTTCGGGACGGTTGCCGGCGCCCAGGCCGCGGGTGATGGTCCGTCCGAGACAGATCTTGAGGGGCACGTCGGAATGTTTCATCGCCTGCTCGTCGGTGTTGCACAGTACGAACGAAACGTCGTGTATGCCCTGTCGGTACATGTGCGTGACCGCGTTGCCGCCGCCGCCGCCGACGCCTACTACTTTTATGATTTTCTGCGTATCTGCCGGAATGTCGTGATCCGGCTTCATGCCGTGTTCCATCGTTTTGTCGTTTTATTTAAAAGTTTATTATCTCCCGGCTGCTTTCCGGCGACGAGTCGAGCCGTCGTCTGCGGTTCTCGAGAGAGAGGCGGTTGCGCTCGTTTTCCAGCAGGGAGGGATTGCGGTTATATGCCGGATAGTCGGCGATTATCCTTACGATGCTGTCGTTTCCCATCTCTTCGAATGTCAGGATGGAAACCGTCGGCTCCGAGCCTGCGGTTATGAACCTGTCGCCGTAGTATTTTCTGATAAGGTATTCCTGATACGGACGGTTTTCGTCTGCGGCGTATTCTCCGTCGCCTGCGATGCCTTCGGGTGCATCGTCTGCCAGGTTGAAGCCCGTGGCCAGCACCGTAAACTTGATTTTCCGGCCCAGCGTATCGTCGAGCGCCACGCCCCAGATGACTTCGATATTGTCGCCGAAGCGGTGCATAAATTCTCTGATGTAGGCCATTTCTTCGACGCTGACTTCTTCTTCCTTGCTGGACGAAATGTTGAAGAGTATTTTCTTCGCATTAAAGATGTTGCTGTTGTTCAGCAGGGGCGACTTGAAGGCTTCGTGGATGGCATTCTCCAGCCGTCCTTCGCCCTCGCCGTATCCGTTGCTCATCAGGGCGACGCCGCCGTCTTTCATGGTGGTGCGCACGTCGGCAAAGTCCAGATTGATGATGCCGGGCACGGTGATGATTTCGATGATGCTTTTTGCGGCAATGGCGAGCGTATCGTCGGCCCGGGCAAATGCGCTGCTAATAGACAGGTCTTTATAGATGTCGAAGAGGCGTTCGTTGTTGATGACGAGCAGGGCGTCTACATTCCGGTTCATTTCTTCGACGCTGTTGAGGGCCTGCAGGATTTTAGGCCGCCCCTCGAAGCCGAACGGAATCGTGACGATACCGACCGTCAGGATGTTCATTTCCTTTGCGATTCTTGCGACTACGGGTGCCGCGCCCGTGCCCGTGCCGCCGCCCATCCCGGCCGTGATGAAGACCATTTCCGTTCCGTCGTTGAGCATGTTGCGTATTTCATTTTCACTCTCCATGGCGAAGCGTTTCGCTTCCTGGGGTTTGTTGCCCGCGCCCAGCCCCGGCCCCAGACAGACTTTGACCGGCACATCGGAATTGTTCATCGCCTGCTTGTCGGTATTGCACAGTGCGAACGAAACGTCGTGTATGCCCTGCCGGTACATGTGCGTGACCGCGTTGCCGCCGCCGCCACCGATGCCTGCGACTTTTATAATCTTCCGTATATCCGTCGGAATATCAAAATTCAACTTAATGCCGTGTTCCACCATCTATATCCTGACTTATTCTCATTCCACATTCTTAAACAGATCCGAAAGCCTCGTCTTAAATCCCTTTTTCTCATTTAGAGGATTAATAACCTGTTTGTCCTTATTGTCCTCATCCTTTTCTATCGGCTTCTCCTCTTCTTTCACCGGAGCGGTCTTTGAAGAACCGGGCGACGGCTCCTGCGTCACACGGGGAAATGACATGCAGTTTTCCGTACCCTTCATCAGCAGACCGACGGTCGCCAGGTCGCTTTTTGCGGCGATTCCATCCCATTCGCCGGGGACGCTCAAGTGAGAGACGTTCAGTTTGAAACGGTCGGCCACCAAATCGTCCATGCCTTTCAGACCCGCCCCCTTTCCAGTCAGTTTGACACTTCCGCCAAAAGTATTCGGCGGCACGTTTGTCTTCACGAGATTATACACATTGTAAATGATTTCGCGTGCCCGTGCGCCGGCAATCATGTCCGTTTTGTGCCGGTCCATTTTGCGCCCGCCGATGATATATTCGATGTTTTGGGACGAGGCTTTACCTTTCTTTGCAGCCACGTGTGCGTAATCGTTTTTCAGTGCTTCCGCATCCGCATCATTCAGATTCAAGCCTTCCGACAAGTCTTTTGTTATCAACTGATGGCCAAATGGCACGACGGCAAAATACATGAGTGCGCCGTTTTTGTAAACCACTACGGACGTAGCGCCAAAACCCAGAGAAATCAGTATGCATCCTGATTGCTTTTCATCCGCATCGAGCGCCATATCCGCCAGGGCAACAGGGGATACGATGATGCCAGCCAGCTTGAGACCGGCTTTCGCCACGGCCTTCTCGACGGAGGTGCGTATCAACGGCCAGCCTGCGATCAGTTTGTAGCTTGCCTTGAGTTGCCGGCATCTGCTGCCCAGTGGCTTGTCGACCGGCATACCGTCCAGGCTGTATAATGGGGGCAGAATGGCAAACACTTCTTCTTCCATATCTTTGGCGTTGGCATGGCACTGTTCTTCCAGCATTTGCAGTTCTTTTCCGGTGATGAGCGAGTCGGAAGAAATAATCTGCGCCACGGCGTGTTCAACGGAATGAAGTGATTGCCCGCCGACACCGATGTATACTTTTTCGATTTCGAGTCTTTGTTCGAGCGATCGGTTTCTTTCCGCGATATTTCCCAGTTTCCTGATTAGTCGATTGATACACATGGCGGCTTCGTCGTTGTACATGATGCATCCGCGATGCATGCTGTCTCTGGCGCCCTCCATATCCCTGGCTAAAATCCGAAGCGTGCCATCGGGCTTTTTCCACCCTATCATCCCCTGAAAATGCGAGGTTTCGAGGTTAATTGCTACTATGAAATTGTCGTTTGTCATATTCTGCCTTTATTTCTTTGTACAAACTATTTGATTCTTGTATTTAAGATTGACGATCGTGTATTTTCCCCATCCCATTTTAGGAATCGCCTGCTCGTAAAAAAGCTGCAAATTGTCCATCTTCACCTCGAAGTCGTCGAAATCGCCCAATATAATACGGTGATTTCCAACGCGCGGAATCAATTCGACTTCTTTATTCGGATACACGTATATCTGTTCAATCTGGTTGTTCCAAAATTCATGTTTCTGCAAAAATAATGCAAATTTGTGTAAGTCCGACATGGCTAACGATTTTTCTATGCTTCCGCTTGCCACGGGCAGGTAGGTTGCATACTGAAAATCGGAGGGCATGATGTGTCCCAGCTCGTCCACGTAGTAGCTCCCATCAGAGCTAAACACACGCAGTACAGGCGTTTTCTGCGTGATTTCGATTTTTATTCTTCCCGAAAGTGTCTTGTAGACGCTGGCCGTGGCAATCAGTTTATTTTTAATAATATGTCGTTCGATTTCGTCGGTATTGATTTGGCTGAGGAACCGGTCGAGCGGGTAGAGTCCGACATTCTTCAGCGACGCAACGATACCGTTTTCATTCACGAAATGTCTGTCCAGGCTATCTTTAACAACCACAATCAGTTCGCGGCAAATCACGTCGTCCCGCTTGTCGTCCGCCACGAAAATGGCGAAGACAAGATAGCCCGAAAGCAGCGCGGTGACGAGTATGAAAAAAAGACGTTTCATTTATTTCTGTGCCAATATTTGTTTTATCGGTTCTACAAGCCGGTCGATGTCGCCCGCACCGATGGTCAGCACCACTTCGTAATGGCCTGCAGCAATGAGGCCGGGCAGTTGCTCTTTCGTACAAAGCGTTTTCTCCGAAACCGTTACTCGGTCGAGGATGATTTGTGACGTGATACCGGGAATGGGTTCTTCACGCGCCGGATAGATGTCGAGCAGAATCAGTTCGTCCAGTTGCGAAAGGCTCTCCGCAAAGCCGGCGAAGAAATCGCGGGTGCGCGAATAAAGATGCGGCTGGAAGATGCCCGTGATTTTGCGGCCGGGATAAAGCGCCCGCACTGAACGGATGCAACGGTTCAGTTCTTCAGGATGATGCGCGTAATCGTCGATATACACGATTTTCCCCGTTTTCAGTTGAAAATCGAAACGGCGGGAAACACCTGCAAACGATTTCATTCCGTCCCGGATTTCGTCGGGACGGACGCCATTCAGGCAAGCCAGTGCCATAGCCGCCACGCCGTTTTCGATATTTACCTCGACGGGAACTCCCAGCCGGATGTCTTTGATTTCGAAGAATGGCGTCACGAAGTCGAATACGATTTCGCCGTTTCCGATGCGGATGTGGCGCGCATGAAAATCGGCCTTTTCGTCCTGGCCGGCGTAAGTGTAAAGCCGCACACCCGGCTGCAGGCGGGGCGTAATGTCGATGCCGGCCTTCACAATCAGCGCGCCGCCGGGGCGAATCAGCGACGTAAATATTTCAAAGCTATCGCGGTATACTTCGGGCGTACGATAAATATCCAGATGGTCGGGATCGGTGTAGGTGACGACAGCCATGTAAGGCAAAAGCTGGTGAAAGGAACGGTCGTACTCGTCAGCCTCGATTACCGTCAAGTCGCTTGTGGCCGAGAGCATAAGGTTGCTGTCGTATCCTTTCAGGATGCCACCGAGGAAGGCGTTACAGTCGACGTGCGACTGTTTAAGCAGATGTGCCGTCATGGAGGATGTAGTTGTTTTTCCGTGCGTTCCGGCGATGCACAGCCCTCGCGCCGACCGGGTGATCAGTCCCAGTGCCTGCGAACGTTTCAACACTTCAAAGCCATTCGCAAGAAAAAAGTGCAGTTCGGAATGTGTGTCGGGCACAGCGGGCGTATACACGACGAGCGTCTTCTCCGGCCAGCGAAACTCCTCTGCTATCAACTGTATATCATCAATATAGTGAATATCTGCACCTTCGGCGACCAACTGTTCCGTCAATTCGGACGGCGTCCGGTCGTAGCCGCCGACACGAATCCCTTTCGACAGAAAGTAACGGATGAGCGCACTCATTCCGATACCGCCCGCCCCGATAAAGTAAATCGAGCGTACAGTATTGATATCCATATCCTTTTTTACGTCTTTGTTATCAATTTTTCCATTTCGTCGACAATCAGTTCCGCACTGTGGCGTCGCGCCAGCAGGCCGATTTGTTCACTGAAAGTTTTCAGTTTATCTGCGTCATGAATAAGACTTAATATCGTATCGGCAAGCAGTTTCTCCGCATCTCTGTCGGCTATCATGGCGGCTGCGCCCCTGTTTACCACGGCCAGTGCATTTTTCGTCTGATGATCTTCCGCTACGTTGGGTGAAGGAATCAGCACGGCAGCTTTTTTCAACAGGCAAAGTTCCGAAACAGAGCCTGCGCCTGCACGCGAGACGACCAGATCCGCTGCAGCGTAGGCATAATCCATGCGCGTGATAAAATCGGCACACCAAACCGGATTTTTCGTATCCGTACATTCCAGTTGCCGCCGAATGTCCGCATAGTAGTATTTCCCTGTCTGCCATATTATTTGGATGCCAGCATCGACGAGTTGTTTCAGCCCGTTCCGCACGCCGCCGTTTATCGTTCGTGCGCCCAGACTGCCGCCAATGATCAGCACAGTTTTTTTCCCCGGCTGCAATTGGAAATAGTCGAGCGCGTCCTTTCGATCTTCAAGCCTTTCTTCCAACTCCTTTCGTACCGGATTTCCCGTGAGGACGATTTTTTCGGCAGAAAAAAAACGATCCATCCCTTCATAGGCCACGCAGATTTTGGCGGCACGTTTGCCCAGCCATTTGTTCGTAACCCCTGCGTACGAGTTTTGTTCCTGAATCAGCGTCGGAACACCCAGCGATGAGGCAACCCACAAGGTCGGCGCGCTGGCATATCCGCCGACGCCGACAATCAGGTCGGGTGCGTATGTGCGAACGATTTTTTTTGCCATGTACAGGCTTTTGAGGAATCGAAATAGGACGGCGATGTTTTTCAGCTTATTACTGCGATCCAAACCACTAATGGGCAGCCCTGTAATTTCATATCCGGCTTTCGGGACACGCTCCATTTCCATACGGTCGTCTGCACCCACAAACAGGATGGCGGCGTCGGGGTGGCGCTGTCTGAATGTGTTTGCAATTGATATGGCGGGGAAAATGTGCCCACCCGTTCCGCCACCACTGATGATAATTCGGTATGGTCTCATGCGTCCGTCTGGTTTAGAGTGGATAAGATTTGTTCGCCTTCCGGTCCTTCACTTTCCGTTTCGGCTTCCAATTCTTCAGTCTGTCCTTCCGGCTCGTCCTTATCTTCCTCCACATCCATTTTAGCTCCGAAATGACTTATACTTAGAATGATGCCTATATAAGCGCATGTCATTATTATTGATGTGCCACCCCTGCTTATGAGTGGAAGAGGCTGACCGGTCACCGGTATGAGATTAACGGACACCGCGATATGCGTAAGCGCCTGTATTACAATCATCATCCCACAACCCAGGACAAGGTATTGCGGGAAAAGACCTTCACATTTTCGGGCAACAATTCCCACGCGTATCATCAGCATGATGTAAAGTATGAGCACGGCTAAACCGCCAAAAATAATACCTAATTCTTCCACAATGACGGCATAAATAAAGTCGTCGTACGCCTGCGGCAGGATGTCGCGCTGTGCACTTTGCCCGGGGCCTTTTCCGATAAGCCCTCCCCGCGCAATTGCTATTTTGGCATGGGCGTTCTGGCGGTTATCATCTGTCAAGATGAAGATGGAGTCTTTTCTTGCTATTTCGGCTTCCGAGGCGGCTCTCAGTCGTTCACCTTCGGTAAGCTGCGGAGGGTCAACAAAGCTGGTGACACGTTTCTTCCACGTGTCGGCACGGGGAAGAACTCTTTTGACAAGAGTGTTATCAGTCGGAATCACGCATATCAGCAGCGAGCCGAGCAACAGGGCAATGAAGGTGAAAAACAAAAGGCTGCCAAGTTTTTTGAGCGGGATATGCCCGATAAACATCATCAGGAAACACACGCTGCTCAGCATGAATCCAGTGGAAAAATTTGCCTGCGTAATTAACAGACAGACAGGGACGATACCCCAGAGGATGATTTTATATATCATATTATCGCTCATTTTTCCTCGCTTGCTGAGCCAGAAGGCGAGGTAGATGATACATGCCAGCTTCGCTATTTCGGACGGCTGAAACTGAAAGCCGAAAAGATCCAGAAAACGGGCCGAATTGTTGACCGTCACCCCAATATAAGGCGTAATCAGTAGCAGCAGAGCCGCAAACGGCAGCAGAAGAATAGCCAGCGAAAAATATTTGTAATGCACATGACTCAGAGCGATCGTCAGCACGACGCCTAAGAACAGAAATGACGAGTGGCGGATGATCGGCAGCAAGATGTTGCTGTGCCTGTAGGCCAACGTGCTGCTTGCACTGAACCCCTCGACGATCGAGAAACAGCAGAGCAGTAGCAGGATAATCCAGACGGACACATCTCCGTGAAACAGTTGTTTTATGATTTCTCTCCTCGTCATCGTCCCGTTTCATTAAGCCTTTTGACACAATCTTTGAATTGGCGACCGCGGTCTTCGTAGTTCCTGAACAGGTCGAAGCTTGCGCAACAGGGCGAGAGCAAAACCGTATCGCCATCCTGTGCAAAACCGGATGCCTGCCGTACAGCCTCGTCCATCGAACACGCATCGGCAATTTGCGCCGTTTTATCGTCGAAAAATGCATGTAGCTTCGTGTTATCAAGACCCATAAATACCAGCGCCCGCACTTTTTCGCGCACCAGAGGTTCGATTTCCGAATAATCGTTTCCCTTGTCCGTACCGCCGAGAATGAGCACGATTTTCGTCGGAACGGATTGCAGTGCATACCAGCAGGAATTGACGTTCGTCGCTTTGGAGTCATTAATATAGCTGACGCCCCGGATGCAGGCCACCTTCTCCATTCTGTGTTCTACACCGCCAAAGTCGCCGAGCGAACGGAATATATCTTCATTGCTTATTTTCAATATCTTCGCAGTGATGGCGGCGGCCATTGCATTATACAGGTTGTGCGTGCCGCTCAGTGCGAGTTCACTTTGCTTCATCGAAAAGAGACTGTTTTCCGTATCGACAACCAGCGCACCGTCTTTTACATATCCTTTCAGTTCCGGACGACAGTCGCTTTCAAACGGATACAGTGCAGCTTTCGGCGGATGTCTTTCGATTTCGCGAGCGATGATGGGGTCACCGTCCCGGAAGATGAAAGCGTCCTGCCCGGTCTGGTTACGTAAAATACGGAATTTCGCATTCGTATATTCCTGTATATCATAATGATACCTGTCCAGATGGTCGGGAGTGATGTTGAGCAGAACGGCGATATCCGCCTTGAAATCATACATGTTATCCAATTGAAAACTGCTGAGTTCGATTACGTAATAATCATGTGGCGATTCGGCCACTTGAAGCGCAAAACTGCTCCCGACATTGCCTGCAAGTCCGACGTCGAGGCCTGCCTGCTTTAAAATGTGGAAAGTCAGCATGGCAGTCGTCGTTTTGCCGTTGCTGCCCGTAATGCATATTTTTCGCGAGCGGGTATACCGTCCCGCAAATTCGATCTCAGAAATGACGGGAATATTCTGCGTCATAACAGTTTGCATGATGGGCGCCTTGTCGGGTATACCTGGACTTCTGATAATCTCGTCGGTCTGCAGAATCTTCTTTTCCGTGTGCCTGTTTTCTTCCCACTCAATGTGGCGTGCATCCAGCAAAGCCTTGTATTTGGGTTGAATAGTCGAGAGGTCAGATACGAATACCTCATACCCTCTGGCATGGGCAAGCACCGCTGCCCCCGTTCCGCTTTCTCCTCCTCCCAGTATGACGATTCGTTTACTCATTTACCTGACCTTTAATGTGATAATTGTAATCGCTGCCAAGATGATACCTATCAGCCAGAAACGGACTACAATTTTCGATTCGGGGACAACGTTTAGCGGTTTTTGCAGTATCGCCTGTATGCCGGCATTGCCCCGTTTTTGAAAATGATGATGTAACGGCGTCATCTTGAATATCCTGTGCCCTTCGCCGTGTATTTTCTTCGTAAACCTGAAATATGACACCTGCAGCATCACTGAAACGGCTTCTGCCAGAAAGATACCGCAAAGAATCGGCAGCAGCAACTCTTTCCGTATGAGAATAGCGAAAACAGCAATGATACCGCCCAGTGTCAGACTGCCCGTATCGCCCATAAAGACCTGTGCCGGATAGGCATTATACCAAAGGAAGCCGATGGTCGCCCCGATGAATGCCGAAGCGAAAATGACCAGTTCTTCCGCACCGGGGATGAACATGATGTTCAGAAAGGAGGCAAATTCGATGTGCGATGACATGTACGCCAGCGTGCCCAGCGCTACCCCGATGATCGCGGAGCTGCCTGTCGCCAGGCCGTCTAACCCGTCTGTCAGATTCGCGCCGTTCGACACGGCCATGACGATGAAGGTGACAATCAGGATGAACGCGATGCAGGCCGCCACAGGTTGGTAATCGCCTGTCCAGCCGACCAGTTGCGCATAATCGAAATTATTGTTCTTCACGAACGGAATCGTCGTCTGGGTTGACTTGATACGGCTCGCGTGAAACTGTACATCTTCAATGTCTTCACGGATTTGCACCGTCCTGTTTTCCCGAATCACCACATCGGGACTGAAAAAGAGAATCAGCCCTACAATCAACCCGAGACCTGCTTGCGCGAGAATTTTGAACCATCCGTGCAAACCTTCCTTGTCTTTTTTGAACACCTTGATATAATCGTCCATAAAACCAAGCCCGCCCATCCAAATGGTCGTTATCATCATTATAATCAGATAGATATTATTGATTCTCGAAAAGAGTAGCACGGGAATCAAAATGGCAATGATAATGATGACGCCACCCATGGTCGGCGTCCCTTTCTTAATTGCCTGCCCTTCGACGCCAAGGTCACGAATGGATTCTCCTATTTGCATGCGTCTAAGCCTGTTAATAATACGATGTCCAATCATCGTCGAGATGAAAAGCGAAAAAATGAGCGCACAGATAGCTCGAAACGAGATATATCTGAATACTCCCGCACCGGGAAGGTCGAATTGCAAGTCTAAGTAATTGAACAGGTCGTACAGCATGGTTATGATTTATGTTGCGATGCAAAAATATTTCTTAATATTTCGCGATCGTCAAAATGATGTTTTACGCCTTTAATATCCTGATAATCTTCATGCCCCTTCCCAGCTACAAGGATGACGTCGCCTTTCTGCGCCAGGCGTGTCGCCGTCGCGATAGCCTGCCTGCGGTCGGCAATGCGGAGCGTGCGGTGCAAATCGTTATCGCTCAATCCGTTTTCCATATCCTGCAAGATGTCTTCGGGTTCTTCGAAACGTGGATTGTCCGACGTCAGGATGAGCTGGTCACTCAGTCGGCAGGCTTCCTTCGCCATCAGCGGGCGTTTCCCCTTGTCACGATTGCCGCCGGCACCTACGACGGTGATAATACGGCCGTTATCGCCCAGTACTTCGTGGATGCCGTTCAACACATTCGTCAGAGCGTCCGGCGTATGCGCGTAGTCGACAATGGCGGTATAGCCCAGCGGTGAGGAGATGGTCTCGAAGCGTCCCGACACGGGACGTAAAGCACTGAGTGCAACGAGTATTTCTTCCGGATTCTCACCCAGCACGACGGCAGCGCCGTAGACAGCCAGCAGATTGTATGCATTGAAGCGGCCTACGAAATGCACGTGGACTTCGCGTCCGTTGATCGAAAGTTCAGAGCCCTCGAAGTGCGATTCCAGCACTTTGCACTTGAAATCCGCCAGCGTTTGCAGCGAATAGGCATATTTTTTCGCCTGCGTGTTTTGCAGCATCACGAACCCCGATTTGTCATCGCCATTGGTGAGGGCAAAAGCGGAAGCGGGCAGGTCGTCGAAAAATTTCTTTTTTGCCTTCAGGTAGTTATCGACAGTCTGATGATAGTCCAGATGGTCGCGCGTCAGGTTGGTAAAGATGCCGCCCCGGTACGCCAGTCCACTGATTCTCTTCTGGTCGATAGCATGCGAACTCACTTCCATGAAGACGTATTCGCATCCCGCGTCCGCCATCTGCGCCAGCAGGGCATGCAGGGTGACGGCGTCGGGCGTAGTATGACTTGTGGACAGCGGCTTATCGTCAATATAGTTACAGACGGTTGAAATCAACCCCGTCTTGTATCCAAGTCTGCGGAAAAGCTCGTACAGGACAGTGGCGACCGTCGTTTTTCCGTTTGTGCCGGTCACGCCGATCAGAGCCAGTCCGGATGAGGGATGATCGTACCATGCATCCAGCAAGACGCCCAACGCCTCGGCAGTGTCGGGTACGACGACGAATGGAATAGACGGAGATGCATCGGAAGGAACCTGCTCACAGACGATTGCAGAAGCGCCCTGCGCGATGGCACCATCGATGAAGTCGTGGCCGTCAACCGTGGTACCCCTGACGGCGACAAAGAGGCTTCCACGCTCCACTTTTCGCGAATCGGCGTGGATACCCGATACCGGACAGTCGGCGTCGCAGCCGTTTATTACATGCCAAGTCGGTAAGAAATTAATCAGTTCGTTCAGATTCATTTTCTTGTCTGTTAATTTTTTAATGTAATGGTGATCGTTTGTCCCCGCGTGATACGCGATCCTGGAGGCGCCGACTGGAATTCGACTTTTCCCCGTCCCGACAGGCGGACATTCAGACCGCATTTTTCCAGCGCGAAGACGGCGTCTTTCGCTCCCATTCCGATAACACCGGGCACGAGGTTATCCTGAATATTTATCTCTTTCATCTCGATCGACTGCGCGGTCATGTTCTGTTTGGCCAAGGCGTATTCGGTTTTCGCCGCGCCTTCGTTTTTGACGTCCAGCCGGTTCAGAACGTACGCCAGCGATTTTGTATTCCCGTTCTTGACTTCGGGCACGCTGATTCTCGTCGAATCCGGCGTCATCGAGCGAACAATGATTTTCGACTGGCTGGAATAAATCTTTTCCGCAATGGTTCTGAACACCGTACCGCACATCAGTCCGCCCGAAGGATTGCCTTCCGGACGGTGCATGAAGATGATGCACGCATATTGCGGCTTGTCGGCCGGAAAATAACCGCAGAACGAAACGTTGTGGCCATAAACGACGCCGCTTCTGTTGATTAACTGCGCCGTCCCCGTCTTGCCCGCGATGGGTACCACGTGCGAATACGCCGCGTTTCCCATTCCCTTCTCGACAGTATTCGCTAACATGCTCTGAATGATTTTCAGCGTATTATCAGAACAGATGGTACGGACAAGCGTTTTGGTTTTGAAACGTTCGACGCTCTTTCCGTCGCGCTGGATCTCTCTGGTGAAGATGGGACGAATCATTTCGCCGCGGTTGGCGATGGCGTTGTAGAAGGCGAGCGTATATATCGGAGGCATTTGTACTTCAGCGCCGTACGACATGCGCGGAAGCGACTGTTCCGACCATCCTGCTTCTCCCGGCATGGACATCCGGGGACGACCGGCTCCAATGATTTCGAGGTCCAGATCGGTGAAAATTCCGATGCGCTCCAGGCCGGTAATGAATTTTTGCGGGTTATTTTCATAACCGCTCAGTACGATTTTCGCCATGCCCACGTTGGACGAATTCCAGAGGATCTGTTCCACCGAGAGGACACCATACCCACCCCGGTTGAAGTTGTGGTCTCTGATTGGCAGATTCCTGTAACGGTAGAGGCCGTTACCCGTATCCAGCAGTTGATCGGGCGTGCATGCACCGTCTTCGAGCGCAACCATCATGACAGCGGTCTTAAACGTCGAGCCGGGTTCGTACAGGCCATTGACAGCCCTGTTTTCGGCTTCGTAATAGGCGCCGCCCGGCATGCGTATCAGGTTGGTAATCGCCTTTATTTCACCTGTCTTTACCTCCATCACGATGGCGACGGCTTCTTGAGGACGCAGTTCTCTTGCCTTGTCGCGGAGCGCTTTATCGACGATGTCCTGTATCTGCGTATCGATGGTGGTCACGACGTCGTATCCGTCGACAGGGTCTTCGAATGACACGCTTGTCAGTCCCCTGCCGATACGCACATTCCGGCTTCGTCCCGGCTCGCCGCGCAAGAGCGAGTCATACCGCAGTTCGATTCCCTTCGCTCCCTTCGACAGGTAGTCTCTGTAGTTCTCGTCTATATCTCCGATGGTGCGTCCGGCCAGCGGACCGAACAGTTTGCGGCGCTCCACATATTCCACGTCGTAGAAGCCGCTTGCGTATCTTCCGAATCTGAAAAACGGATACTTCCTGATTTCTTTCAGGTCGAGATAGGAAACCCTTTGAGACGTCACCTTAAATGCCGTACTTTTGGACTTCAACCCGTTCTTCAGATGGGTTTTGTATCCCTCGACCGAACGGTCGCGCAACTTCTTCGACAGATAATGTGCAAGCGAATCGATACCGTCTTTTCGGGAATGGAGGAATGAATCTTCCGGAAAACTATTGCCTAATTTGAAGTCTATGTAAAGATCATATACGCGCATGCTGGTAGACATTAGCTTGCCGTCTTCGGAGAGAATGTTGCCGCGGTTCGGACTGATTATTTTTTCGGCCATCTGCGCCTGCTGCTTCTGCCACGTCCGCACCCATCTGTCGCCGTCTACATACGATATTTTGAAGAGACAGAACAGAATACCCGCCACTACCAGAAACAGTCCCAGCACAATGACGGCGTAACGAAACAATATGTTCGTCTTTGAAACTGCGTTTTTTGATTCCTCGTTTTCGGGTGGCGTCTTCATTTCGTTCTTTTCACTTATATAATATGTAAGGCGGCGTCTGAGCACTCTCCAGTCCGAGCTCCTGTCTTTTGACGATGTCTTCGATTTCGGACAGGCGATTGCTTCCCGTCAGTTCGCTCAGAATGGCGATATTTTGATTTTTAGCGTCTCGCAGTTCTTCTTCCAGCCGTTCGATTTCGCGCAGTTTCAGCAGGCAGATGAAGCGATTGCCGATGAAGAACATCAGCATGAAGGCAACCAGCACAATCATGCGCGTGTGCTTGACAACGAATTCTTCCTTCAGGATGCCTCCGCTGAAGAAGTACAGAACAGAGGAAAGCCAGCTTTTCTTTTTCTTACGCGATTGTTTTTTCTGCTCCATCGTATTGTTTTTTTTCTGCGATTCGTAATTTGGCGCTTCGTGCACGCGGATTGCGTTCAATTTCTTCGATCGAAGGCGTAATAATCCTGTTATTAATCAGTTGAAATGGCGTCGACCTGTTTCCGAAGAAGTCGGGCCGATCTTCTCCATCGAAGTTTCCCGCACGGAAAAAGTTTTTTACCAGCCTGTCTTCCAGCGAATGATATGTGATGACGACCAGTCGTCCACCGGGCTTCAACACGTTCAGCGCCTGATTCAGCATGTCGCGCAACGCCTGCATCTCATCGTTCACCCGAATCCGCAACGCCTGAAAAACCTGTGCGAGGAATTTCCTGTCGTTGTCGCGCCCGGCAAAAGGCTTGACGGTCTGAAGCAGGTCATCCGTCGTCCGTATCGGCGACGCGGCGCGTACGGCCACGATCCGGGCAGCCAGCCGACGGGCAGCCTTCAGCTCACCATAGAAATGGAAAATCGAGGCCAGCGATTCTTCGGTATCGGTATTCAGGATGTCGGCAGCCGTTTTGCCCGCGCGTCTGTTCATGCGCATGTCCAGCCCGCTGTCGAAGCGGAACGAAAAGCCACGTGTCCCGTCGTCGAAGTGGTGTGACGACACGCCCAAGTCGGCCAGGATACCATCTACCTGCGACTCTCCATGATAGCGCATGAAGTTCGACAGATAGCGGAAATTGCTGCGTACGAAGACAAAGCGACTGTCGTCCGGCAGGTTCGCTTCCGCATCCATGTCCTGGTCGAATCCGTAGAGTTTTCCCCTGCGTCCCAGACGGGCCAGGATGCCACGCGTATGTCCGCCGCCTCCGAACGTAAGGTCGACATAAGCGCCCGAAGGCTGAACGTTCAGACCGTTCAGGCTTTCATCCAATAATACCGGAATATGATACATACTTCTACTTCATTCTTAATACATTCTCTATCACGGTAATCGCTTCTGAATTTTCGAACGGTGAAGATATGAATTTTTATTCTTATGAGCGGCGATAATATCAAAAAAAGTTTTCAACAACATATTATTATTCAATGACTCCAAAATGCAATGATTCCAAGATTCCGTAATTCAGTTACCTGCTTCGGAACGCTCGCCGCGTCAAATGCGTAAAACTATGGCTGCGCACGGTGTAATATCTGCTCCCTGATTCGCGCAATTCTGGCCAGGGCTTCCTGTTCGGCGGCTTCGAGGTCTTCGTCCTTTTCGACGTCGATATGCACTTCGCAGTAAAACTTGATTTTGGGTTCGGTTCCCGACGGGCGGATGGAGATTTTCGTTCTGTCGTCCGTGCAGTACTGCAGGACGTTGGACGTCGTCGGCATGTTCAGCGAAAACGTTTCGCCGTCACAGAAGCTGTGTCCCTTCAGCGAGGCGTAATCGTAGAGCACCGTCACTTTCGAGCCGGCGATTTCACGCAGGGGGTTTTCGCGATACTGCTTCATCATCGCTTCAATTTCTTCCGCGCCACTTTTACCTTTCTTTTCTACCGAGATGCTGACCTCCCGGGAGTAGCCGTATTCAAGATATATCTGCCTCAATAACCTGTACAGCGACAGGCCCCGGTCTTTCGCCCAGGCCGTCATCTCGGCCATCATGCAGCAGGCAGAAACGGCGTCCTTGTCGCGCACGAAGTCTTCGCAGAGGAAACCGTAGCTCTCTTCGCCTCCACCGATATAGCTTTTCCGGCCCTCGTTGCGGCGTATCACGTCGGCAATCCACTTGAAGCCGGTGTAGACGTCGTATATTTCCACGCCGTTGCGGTCGGCTATGGCGCGTATCGTCTCGGTTGTCACGATGGTTTTTACGACGTATTCCTTTCCCGTCAACCTGCCTGCTTCCTTCCATCCGGCAATCAGATAGTAGACCAGCAGCGTGGCAATCTGATTCCCGTTCAGGAGCGTCCATTCTCCGGCATCGTTTTTTACGGCGGCGCCCACGCGATCGGCGTCGGGGTCGGAGGCCAGCACGAGTTCGGCATCCGTCTCCTTCGCCCGTGCCACAGCGAGGGCCATGGCGGCAGGCTCTTCAGGGTTGGGAGACGTGACGGTGGGGAAGTCGCCGCTCACCGCATCCTGTTCGGGCACGTGGATAATGTTTGCAAATCCGTAGGATGCAAGCGCATCGGGTATCAGACGTACGCCCGTGCCATGGATGGGCGTGTATACGATCTTCATGTCGCGGTGGCGACGGATGGCATCGGGCGAAAGGGAAACGGTCTTGAGGTCGTCGATATACATGCGGTCAACGTCGGCCCCGATGATTTCGATCAGTTCCTTCCTTCCCTCGAATCTGATGTCGTTCGCGTTTCTGATTTTATTTACTTCGGCGATCGTGTTTTTGTCGTGCGGCGCGACCATCTGCGCGCCGTCGCTCCAGTACGCCTTGTAGCCGTTATATTCCTTCGGGTTGTGCGAGGCGGTGAGGATGATGCCGCTCTGGCATCCCAGTCGGCGGATGGCGTATGATATTTCGGGCGTGGGGCGGAGATCGTCAAAGAGGTAGACTTTTATGCCGTTGGCCGAAAAGACACCGGCGCAGGTCTCGGCAAACAGGCGGCTGTTGTTGCGGCAGTCGTGGCCGATCACGACACTGATCTGCTCCAGGTCGCCAAATTCTTTCAGCAGATAGTTGGCCAGGCCCTGCGTGGCCGCACCGGCGGTGTAGCGGTTCATGCGGTTGCTCCCTGCGCCCATGATGCCGCGCAGACCGCCAGTACCAAACTCCAAGTCACGGTAGAACGACTCGATCAGTTCGGTCGGATCTTCACTGTCCAGCATTTTCCGTACCTGCGCACGTGTCTCGCTATCGTATTCGCTTCCCAGCCACACCTGCGCCCTGTTTCTTACCATTTCCAGCAATGACTTATTTTCCATATTGAGAAATTTTATTCCGTTCGTTACACATTAAATATATATACTGTCTTCCGGCGTGCGAAAGAATACGGCACAAAGGTAGTAAAAATTCGATAATTCAAAGATTCGTGAAACACCTTCTCCCCAATTCGGAAACATAACAAAAAATAAAATGAACAGTTCCGCAACTGATTATTTACTCATGTTACGCACCGGTTGGAGTCCCGCAGGGAGAATTTCTTTCCCTTTCCCCCATGGAAAAAGACCCTTTCCCCCTGCGGGACGACACCGTCTCCGTCTCCTTGCGGATCAAAGTGTCGTCCCGTACAGACTCCGGAGGCTGTATTTTTCGCCCAAAGCCTATGATTTATTACATGTGAATTACATTTCATTTCACATGAAATGGAGTCTGTTTCACGTGAAATAAAGTCTGTTTCATGTGAAATATTAGTTATTTAATATTAAACAGAAATTGTTTCATGTGGTTTTTTACCCGTTTCTCCTTATTTTTCTTATGCTATTTACCTGCCGGAAAGGCTAATAAGAGAAGATGCCGGA
>JAIRZY010000120.1 GCA_031266995.1 Tannerella sp. | reverse complement strand
GGAAGATGGCGGAACGGCTTGCGACGCCGGGGGGTGTAATACGTGGACAGGCACGCAGATGACACGGATCAGACGGATTTTCGCAGAGAAACGATCTGTGTCTGTCTGTTCAATCTGTGTGATCCGTGTGCCAAAACACTTTCGTCATGATTCATAATCCATGATTCATCCTGCCGTCTCACTGCCTCATCTGCACATTTGCCGGTTTGCTGATTTTATTGCTATCTTTGCGACGTGAAATTCGAGATACAGCATACGGACAGGTTTACGCAGGCACGTGCCGGTCGCCTTACGACGGAGCACGGGGCGATCGACACGCCCGTTTTCATGCCCGTCGGCACGCAGGGCGCCGTCAAGGCCGTGCACCGCGCCGAGCTGCGCGACGACATCCGCGCGAGCGTCGTCCTGGGCAACACCTATCACCTCTACCTCCGTCCGGGGCTTGAGGTGCTCGAGCGCGCCGGGGGGCTGCACCGCTTTGCGGGCTGGGAGCGCGCGATGCTGACCGACAGCGGTGGCTATCAGGTCTTCTCGCTGGCGGCGAACCGGCGGCTGAGCGACGCGGGCGCCGAGTTTCGCTCGCACATCGACGGCAGCCGGCATTTCTTTTCGCCCGAAAGCGTGACGGATATCCAGCGCGCCATCGGGGCGGACATCGTGATGGCGTTCGACGAGTGCTGCCCGGGCGATGCCGACTATGCGTATGCCCGCCGGTCGCTCGACCTGACCGAGCGGTGGCTCGACCGCTGCCTCCGCCGCTTCGACGAAACGCCGCCGCGATACGGCTACGCGCAGTCGCTCTTCCCCATCGTGCAGGGATGCGTGTATCCCGACCTGCGCCGGCGGGCGGCGGAATACGTGGCGGCGAAGGGTGCCGACGGCAATGCCATCGGCGGCCTGGCGGTGGGCGAGCCGGTGGAGACGATGTATGAAATGATCGAACTCGTGAACGGCATCCTCCCGGCCGACAGGCCGCGGTACCTGATGGGGGTCGGCACGCCGGTCAACATGCTGGAGGCCATCGCGCGCGGTGTCGACATGTTCGACTGCATCATGCCGACCCGCAACGGACGCAACGGGCAGCTCTTCACGCGGCTGGGGACGGTGAACATGCGCAACAGCAAGTGGGCGCTCGACTTCTCGCCCGTCGATGCCGACGGCTGCTCACCAGTCGACACGGCCTACAGCCGCGCCTACCTGCACCACCTCTTCAGGGCGGGCGAGATACTGGCGCTCCAGATCGCTTCCGTCCACAACCTTGCCTTCTACATCCGCCTGCTCGCGGAAGCGCGCGCACACATCGCGGCGGGCGACTTCGCCGCGTGGAAACAGAAAATGACCGGACCGCTGTCCAGCCGCCTATGAGACTGAAAGATTTTGAACTGAAACGCATCGACCGCTACATCATCCGGCAGTTCCTCGGCACGTTCGTCTTCTCGATCGTGCTGATGATCGCCATCACCGTCGTGTTCGACGTGAACGAGAAGCTGGACTATTTCCTCAAGCCCGAAGTGACGGTGCACGAGATCGTCTTCGACTACTACTTCAACTTCATTCCCTACTTCATCAGCCTCTTCAGCCCGCTCTTCACCTTCATCTCCGTGATATTCTTTACCTCCAGCCTCGCCAACCGCTCCGAAATCATCGCCATCCTCTCGAACGGCGTCAGCTTCAGGCGCCTGACGCGCCCTTACCTCATCTCGGCCTTCATCATCGCCGGATGCAATTTCGCGCTCACGGGCTACATCATCCCCCCGGCAAGCATCACGCGCATCGACTTCCAGAACAAGTACATCCGGAACAAGAAGATCGACTACGCCAGCAACATACAGCTCGAAGTCGAGCCGGGCGTCTTCGCCTACTTCGACAGCTATCGCGACGGGGCGAGGATGGGCTACCGCTTCTCGCTCGACCACTTCGAGGACAAGACGCTCGTCTCGCGCCTCACCGCCTCGTCCATCCACTACGACTCGCTCTATCGCTGGACGATCATCGACTACGTGATACGCGACTTCGACGGCATGCTCGAACACATCACGACCGGCACGCGCCGCGATACGACGCTCACCTTCGCGCCCTCCGACTTTCTGATCTCCGAAAACGACTGCGAGACCATGACCATGCCCCAGCTCGCCGAACACATCCGCCGCCAGAAACGCCGCGGCATCGGCAACATACAGCTCTTCGAAATCGAATACCACCAGCGCTATGCCACCATCCTGTCGTTCTTCATCATGACCCTCATCGGCGTCTCGCTCTCGTCGCGCAAGATCAAGGGCGGCATGGGCCTGAACATCGGCATCGGCATCGGGCTGAGCTTTTCCTACATCCTCTTCTCCAAAATCACCTCCACCTTCGCCATCAACGGCTACGTCAGCCCGATGATTGCCGTCTGGATTCCCAACATAATCTATGCCGCCATCACCGTCTACCTCTACCGGCGGGCACCGAATTAGATTCAGGATTCAAAGATTCAAAATTCAAAATTTGAGGATTCGCTGTTTGACGCCGTAAGGCGTCTGACGCGGATAACCCCGGGCAAGCCGGAGACGCAGCCCGGAGCGGGACGGGAATCCTTCCTCTCAACTCCGTACGGGAGTTGAACTGCTTCGAGGCTCGGGTGGGGGAGGGCGCATGCCGTACCCCGGGCTGCGCTTCGCTTGCAGGGGGTTATCCAAATTGGACGCCTTGCGGCGTCGGGCATTCGGCCCTTAAATTATCGCACCGGACAGAATTTTTTTATATTTCCAAATCAGAAAACTTGCCGGTTTTAAAAAAAAATTCTACCTTGCGCGCCGTAACAGTCATAAGCAGAAAAAAACAGTTTGGTACATGAAAGAAAGTCCCGGGAGAATGACCGTCAAATCCTGCCTGCCTGAAAGCAAAGATATGTTAACGGGGGGGGGCATAATTCTCTGTCTCTGCCAATTAAGATATAACAAATCCGGTCTGCGCCGTCGATCTGCGGTGCGGA
>JAIRZY010000028.1 GCA_031266995.1 Tannerella sp. | reverse complement strand
TTTTCTGCTTTTATTTCGAAATAGGCTTTCGGGTGCGAGCAAACCGGGCAGATTTCCGGCGCTTTCTTGCCGATGATGATATGGCCGCAGTTGCCGCATTTCCATATCTGATCGTTGTCGCGCGAAAATACTAATCCGTTTTCTACGTTGGCGAGCAGCTTACGGTAGCGTTCTTCGTGTTCCTTTTCGATTCTGGCTACGCCTTCGAACAGGAATGCGATTTTGTCGAAGCCTTCTTCTTTGGCGGTTTTGGCAAATCCGGCATACATGTCCGTCCATTCATAATTCTCACCGGCAGCGGCGTCGAGCAGGTTTTCGGCTGTTGCCGGAACACCGCCCTCGTGCAACAGTTTGAACCACATTTCCGCATGTTCTTTTTCGTTTCCTGACGTTTCTTCAAAGATATGCGCTATTTGTACGTATCCGTCTTTTTTTGCTTTCGACGCATAGTACTGGTACTTCGTGTGCGCTTGCGATTCACCTGCAAACGCGGTTCTCAAATTTTCTTCTGTTTTTGTTCCTTTTAATGGTTTCATAACTAAATTAATTTAAAGAGTGAATATGATTAATTTTGCTCGCCCCAATTTTGAGCAAGCATGCGTTTGTAACTGTTATAACGCCATTTGGCGTTGTCTTCGGCGGCCTGAAACAGTTCGGCCGCTTCTTCGGGATACTGTTTTGCTACCGACGAAAAACGAACTTCGCCCTGAAGGAAGTCCTGAAACTTCTCCCATTGCGGCTCCTTGCTGTCCAGCGTGAACGGGTTCCGGCCATCGGCTTCCAGCGCGGGGTTATAGCGCCACAGGTGCCAGTATCCGCAGGCGACGGCGTCTTTCTCTTCAGCCTGACTCTTGCCCATGCCTTTGCGCAGACCGTGATTGATACACGGAGCGTAGGCGATAATCAGCGACGGGCCTTCGTAGGCTTCGGCTTCGCGTATTGCTTTCAGCGTCTGCGCCTGGTCGGCTCCCATTGCGATCTGGGCTACATATACATATCCGTAGGTAGTGGCTATCATGCCGAGGTCTTTCTTGCGGACACGTTTCCCGGCTGCGGCAAACTTGGCGATTGCACCGACGGGAGTGGCTTTCGACGACTGTCCTCCGGTGTTTGAATAAACTTCCGTGTCGAGAACAAGGATATTTACGTTTTCGCCCGATGCAATCACGTGGTCAAGACCGCCGTAACCGATGTCGTATGACGCTCCGTCGCCACCGATAATCCACTGCGAACGTTTCATAAAGTAATGTTTCAATTCCAAAAGTTCCTTGCAGAGCGTGCAGGCGGGACATGGACAATCGGTTACGCCGGCCGCTTTCAGGGCTTTCATCTGTGCGAGCGGTTCGGCGTGTTCTGCTCCCGCGCTTTCAAAATATGCAATCACTTCATCAATCGAAGCAACGCCCCATTCGAGAGCGGCAGCGTAGTCATCCGCAGCTTTCCTGCCTGCCGCGCCGCCGTCGTTCATATTGTCGAGCCATGCCTGTGCTGCATCTTTCACCCTTTGCTGTGCCCATTCGATTGCCATCAGCGCCTTTGTTTTTCCAACAACGCGCTCGCGCATCTTCCGGTTTGCAAGTTCCATGCCCATGCCAAACTCACAGAAGTCTTCGAACAGCGAGTTTGCCCATGCCGGGCCTTGTCCCTGTTCGTTTTTCGTGTACGGCGTGGACGGTATGGAGCCGGAATAGATAGAGGTACATCCCGTTGCGTTGGCGATCATCTCGCGGTCGCCGAACAGTTGGGAGATGAGTTTGAGGTAAGGCGTCTCGCCGCAGCCCGAACATGCGCCCGAGAATTCGAACAGCGGGGTGGCAAACTGCGAATTTTTAACATTCGTCCGGACATCTACCAGATTCTGTTTCGATTTCACGTTCGTAACGCAGTAATCCCAGTTTTTCTGTTCTTCGAGCTGCGTTTCCAGCGGCGTCATGCTCAGCGCCTGATTGCCTTTGAAGCCCGGACATATATCGGCGCAGTTGCTGCATCCGAGGCAGTCGAGGACATCGACCTGAATACGGAAATTCATGCCTTTCATCGTGGCGGGAACTTTCATTTCGAGCGTCTCGAACGTGGCGCCGGCCTTTTCGTCCGTATCAAGGACGAACGGGCGGATGGAAGCGTGGGGACAGACATAAGCGCACTGGTTACACTGTATGCAGTTATCCTTGTTCCACAGCGGGACGAACGCCGCGACGCCGCGTTTCTCGTACTGCGCCGTTCCCTGCATCCACGTGCCGTCTTCGCTGCATTTGAATGATGAAACGGGGAGGAGGTCGCCGTCCTGCGCATTGATGGGGCGAACCACTTCGCTGATGAACGCCGGGTCGTTGCCGGC
Organism: Tannerella sp.; assembly: GCA_031266995.1. Taxonomy (GTDB): domain Bacteria; phylum Bacteroidota; class Bacteroidia; order Bacteroidales; family Tannerellaceae; genus Tannerella. The sequence goes on along the minus strand of JAIRZY010000028.1, from coordinate 3,459 downwards.
CGGGACGTCGTCGTCGGGAAGGCTGGCCCATGCCGCATCTACGGCAAGCTGTTTATATTCGCCTCCGCGATCTACGGCGGCGTAGTTTTTGTTTACGATATCTTCGCCTTTCTTCCCGTATGACTTGACGATGAATTTCTTCATCTGCCCGATCGCGAGATCGACGGGTATAACCTGCGTGATGCGGAAAAATGCCGACTGGAGGATGGTGTTTGTACGGTTGCCCAGGCCTATTTCCTGTGCAATCTGCGTCGCATTGATATAATATACCGAAATATTTTTCTTCGCGAAACAGCGCTTCACCTTATTGGACAGATGTTCAGCCAGCGCGTCGCCGTCCCAGATGGTATTCAGGAGGAAGGTGCCGTTTTCGCGCAGGCCTTTCGTCACGTCATACATGCGGAGGTAAGCCTGTACGTGGCAGGCGACGAAGTCGGGCGTGTTCACGAGATACGTCGAGCGGACGGGCGTGTCGCCGAAACGCAGGTGCGAGCAGGTGAATCCTCCCGATTTCTTTGAATCGTAAGAGAAATAGGCCTGACAATATTTATCGGTGTTGTCACCGATGATTTTGATTGAGTTCTTGTTTGCGCCTACTGTTCCGTCGGCTCCGAGGCCATAGAATTTGGCTTCGTACATGCCGGCGCCGCCCATTGCGATTTCTTCCTTCTGCGGGAGGGATGTGAACGTTACGTCATCGACGATGCCTATCGTGAATTGATTTTTAGGCAGATTCATGGATAAGTTTTCGAATACGGACAGGATTTGCGCCGGGGTCGTATCCTTGGAAGAAAGGCCGTAGCGTCCGCCCACGATCAGGGGCGCATTTTCCTTTCCGTAGAAACAGTCTTTCACATCCAGGTATAACGGTTCGCCGTTAGCGCCCGGCTCTTTCGTGCGGTCGAGCACGGCGATGCGTTTGGCCGTCGCGGGCACGGCGGCAAGGAAATGTCCGGCGGAAAACGGGCGGTAGAGGTGAACGGCTACAAGGCCTACTTTTTCACCTTTGGACGTCAGGTAGTCAATCGTTTCGCGTATAGCTTCCGTGACGGAACCCATTGCGATGATTACACGCTCGGCATCGGCGGCGCCGTAATAGTCAAACAGTCCGTATTTGCGTCCGGTGAGCGTGGAAAGTTCTTTCATATATTCTTCCACAATCGCGGGGACGGCATCGTAATAGAGGTTGCACGCTTCGCGATGCTGGAAGAAAGTATCGGGATTTTCGGCCATGCCGCGGGCTACCGGGTTACCGGGATTCAGAGCACGCGCGCGGAAAGCCGACAGCGCTTCGCGGTCGATGAGCGGGGCGAGGTCGTCGTTTTCCAGCGCTTCGATTTTCTGTATCTCGTGCGATGTGCGGAAGCCGTCGAAGAAATTGACGAACGGAATGCGCGACCGGATGGTCGAGAGGTGGGCAACGGCCGCCAAATCCATCACTTCCTGCACGGAGCCTTCGGCCAGCATGGCAAAGCCGGTCTGCCGGCAGGCCATTACGTCCTGATGGTCGCCGAAGATCGAGAGGGCGTGCGATGCAATCGTCCGCGCCGATACGTGGAATACGCCCGGCAGCAATTCGCCGGCGATCTTGTACATGTTCGGAATCATCAGCAATAATCCCTGAGACGCCGTGTAGGTAGTCGTCAGCGCGCCGGCCTGCAGCGAACCGTGGACGGCTCCGGCCGCTCCGGCCTCCGACTGCATTTCCTGAACCAGTACCGTCTCGCCGAAGATGTTTTTCCTCCCGGCGGCAGCCCATTCATCTACGTACTCTGCCATTGTAGAAGACGGTGTGATGGGGTAAATCGCGGCAACTTCGCTGAACATATACGAGATATGCGCAGCGGCCTGATTTCCGTCACACGTCAAAAATTTTTTCTCTTTACCCATAATTCTTAAATCTTTAGTTGTTATATAAATTAGTTTAATTCTTCAATATAAAAATCCGAAAAGCCATATCGGGATGACGTCCCCGTCGCCGACGTCCGTATTATCTACCATATAATAATGTTGCGGATCGTTTCGAAACGTCCCGTTTGCCTTTATGCAGAAGTGATACTTGCCGTCGACGGTGAAGTCTGCGTTTTTTATGCCTTCGCTGACGGGCAAATCCTTTTGCATCTGGTTGTAAAAAAATGTTTTATAAACCGAAAGCTCGTCCGTCGGTTTCAGGTTTATGACATGCAGGAGGTTCGTGTTGTAGATGTAAACTTTGGACGGTTTACGGGGAAAATCTTCGCCGGCGTTGTATAGCATATTGACCAGGCGGGCGTCCTTCAGATACTTCACGTAGTTCATGACGGTCGCGCGGGACATGTCAAGCTCCTTGCTCAGCCGGCTTACGTTCGGCGTACACGGGGCATCCAGCGAAATCAGATACAGCAGTTTCCGCAGTTTCGGCAGGTAACGCTGTTCGATTTGACGGATATACGACACATCGACTTCGAGCGTCATATTCATCGTCTTGAGCAGGTTTTCCGAATAGTTGCGCTTTTCCGGGAAGAAGGGATAAAAGCCGTGATGCAGGTAGTCGTGGAAATCCGCCTGCAGCTTTTGTCCCGTCCGTGCGGCGATTGCTTCGGAAAGGCGCCGGTGGTCGTGCAGGACGTCATGCAGCGTGCAGACCGGGAACTGTTCGCCGTTCACCAGGTTCAGGTATTCGCGAAAAGAAAAACCGCGCAAATGATATACGGCCACTTTGCCCGAAAGGTCGGGGTTTTCTTCTTTCAGGCGCATCACGGAAGGCCCCGTAAAGACAATCTTCAAATCGGGGAACTTATCGTAGCAAACCCTCAGTTCCTTCGACCATTCGGGGTATTTGAACACCTGGTCAATCAGGAGCGTCTTCCCGCCGCCGGCATGAAACTGTTCGACAAAATCCGTAAGCGTGCGTACGGTAAAGACGAAATGGTTCAGGTTTACGTACAGGCATTCCCGGTTGTCAATCCCGTAAAATTCCTTTGCATAGGAAAGCAGAAACGTCGTCTTGCCTATACCGCGAGAGCCTTTAATACCAATCAGACGTTCGTTCCAATTGATTTCGTCCATGAGACCGCGGCGAAGCAACGAGGCGGACAGATGCGACAATAAGTATTGATGTGTACGGTAAAAAGATTCCACTGTGCAACGTACATATTTATAGTTATATAATCGGGGACAAAAATAAGCAAAAAACTCATGATTGCAAACTCGACTTTGCAAATTTATGGATTTTTTTCTTTTATGCTAAGAAGCCTCGGCTTTTGAAAGCCGGGACTTCTTAGGTTGAACGGTTGCGCTACGTGTAGAGGATATCTTAAAAGAGCGACATCCTTTTTATAATCCGGCCGCGAGTTTGAGGGGGGGGGGAGGATTTTCGGTTGATGGAGTTTGAGGAATGAAAAAGCGACAAATCACAAAAAATTTCGGATTTCGAGCAGATTTTTGGCTGTTTTCTGGATTTTTAGACGTACGAACCTG
>JAIRZY010000281.1 GCA_031266995.1 Tannerella sp. | reverse complement strand
TCCGCTTCCTTTGCGAGTACATGTTCGTGGCGCCCTTCGATTGCCCGGGCGTATGGTTCCAGCCAGGGGTCGTTCGCGATCAGTTTCAGCTTTTTCATTATGATTAAAATTCAAAGATTATTCAACATTGAGGTACGGAGGACGCAAAGAAAAACCTCTTGTGAAGCTCTACGTCTTCTCTGTGGAACTCTGTGTAACTTTTTCTTTTTTCTTACATAGAGAAGACACAGAAGGAGAAAGCCTCCGTATTCTCCAAATCGAACAGTTAATTCTCACATTTCTATAATCTCCACCCATCCGTAAGGGTCGGGTTCGTCACCGCACTGTATGGCGCGCAGGCGGTGGTAGAGTTGTTCGCAGACGGCGCCCGGTTTGTCGTCGCGCGTGTAGGCGAAAGACGTGTTTTCGTCCAGGTCGTCGATGCGCGAGATGGGCGTGACGACGGCGGCCGTGCCACATTCGGCGGCTTCTTCAAACGACGCAAGCTCCGTGACCGGTATCGGGCGTCGCTCAACGCGCAGATGCAGCACGTCTTCAGCGAGCTGTATCAGGCTCCGGTTCGTGATGGACGGGAGTATCGAACCGGACGCGGGCGTGACGTACGTGTCGCCACGGATGGCAAAGAAGTTGGCCGGGCCACATTCGTCGAGGTATTTCTTCTCCTTCGGATCGAGATACAGCACTGCGACATAGCCCTTTTTCTGCGCGATGCATCCGGCGTTGAGGCTGGCGGCATAGTTGCCCCCGACCTTGAAAGCGCCCGTCCCCTGCGGCGCGGCGCGGTCGTACGAGCGCATGATGCAGACCGGCGCCGGCTTGAATCCGGTCTTGAAGTACGGCCCGACGGGGGTGACGAAGACGAGAAACATGTATTCGGACGCGGGACTGACGCCTACCTGCGCGCCCAGTCCGATGACGAGCGGGCGGACATAGAGCGACGCCCCGCTGCCGTATGGCGGCACGAAGCGTTCGTTCAGCCTGATCGCCTTGCGCACTGCTTCTTCAAACAGCGCGGCGGGTGGCTCCGCCATCCTGATTCCGCGACATGACGACTGCATCCGCGCAGCGTTCGCGTCCATGCGGAACACGCGGATCCGGCCGTCTTTGCCCCTGAACGCTTTCAGGCCTTCGAACGCTTCCTGACCGTAGTGGAGGCATGTCGACGCCATGTGCATGTTGATGATTTCAGACGACGTCACTTCGAGTTTGCCCCACTGTCCGTTGCGGAAGTAGCACCGTATGTTATAATCCGTTTTCATATATCCAAACGGGAGTTCCGACCATTTCAAATTTTCCATAGAATTGTCTGTTTTGTTTTTTACAATGCACAAAGATAAGCATTAATATCAGTATTCAAACACGGAGGCACGGAGGTCACAAAGAAAATATGAATGCGGGGAGTGATTATCCGATTTTTCAAGTCGCATAATCACTCCTCGCAAAATTACGTTGACAATTTCAGCCGGTTGAGGGTATATGCGAATCTGACGGAAAATCATCTTACGATCTCGTCAAAAGTCAGTTCCGGTTTGATATTCAGGATTTCCAGGTGCTCTTCCACATATTTGTTGTAGTGCTGGAGCGCCTGCTTCTTTTTTCCCAGCTTGAAAAGAATGCCGCATTTCAGTCTGACAGCCGATTCTTCCAGACTGTCCTGAATCAGAATAATTTCCGCAATATTCAATAGCAGCGGCAAGTCGTCTTTCACATCCGGATGCATTGTCTGTTTCAATAAAAATTCGATAACCGTGTTGACATAGGCCGTTTTATAATTGTCCAGCCATTCAAGTTCGTAGAATGGCAACAGTTTCCCTTTTCTGGCAGTCCGCAGGGTTGTATGGAGCCGATCCCTGTCCAGATCCGCACATTCTCCGATAAGCACAATATTCTCCGTAATACGTTCATAGTCACAGTAAATTGCGTTCCTGTCATACGACAGCATCCAGAAGTCATTCTTTTTGCACAGTTGGATGCCTATCATATTCAAAATCGGGCGCAGCTTGTTGAAACACACATTCCTGTTGTTCCGGGCGCTTTCGGGATCCTTGTCCGGCCACAGGATTTTTTGCAGTTCGTTGGACGTAATGCCCTTCCCGTCACCTAATGTTCTGAAATACAAAAGGAAAAACATCTGACTGATGGTAGGCGTAAAGAGGTGCGAGATATTGAATCCCTTCAAGTCGTGCACTTCAAACATATCCAACATGTGGATAGACGGATACGAGGTCCCGCTCTCCTCCGCTTCCGCTTTTTTATCCGACTCGTTGTTCGATTCGATGGTTTTAAGGACTGCATTGATTCGCATCATTTTACGAACTCGCTTTACCGCCAGAAATGCCAGTACGGCGGCGATGAGGATCGGCAGCACCACGTACAATAATATAAGCGGCGTCGGCGCCTCACGTTCAGCCTGCAGCGTATCCGCCACGGCGAGCGGCGGGTAAGAAATGGAGTATATCCCTATCCTGCTGTCGTTTTCTACCATATAGGAAGTGACTGCAAAAAGCGCCGAACTGTCCGCGGCGATGAAAAGGTCGCAATACGATTCCACATCGTTGAACAGAAACGGAACAGGATTCCCAAGGCTGCGATATTCAGGCGTTTGCAGATTGTATTCGTGCAGGAATGCCTGTGTCTCAAAAATGCTGTTCGGGTAGGAAAGCGTATAGAACGTCTGATGCGCCCTGTTCACGACCAGCGAGTTGCTGTTCGTAAAATGCCTGCCGACCTGTCCAAGTTCCCATATTTTCCTGACGTTCATTGTGTAAGGATTGATGGCATATAGGTCGTAATAATTGTGCGGCGATTCGAACTGCTTCCCTGAAGCGTTGCCGTATCCGCCGAAAAAGAGCAGAAGCGAATCCTGCCACACGCCCATCGACGCAAGATAGCGGGGATGTATAACGGATGATAAATCAACGCTTTCCCACGGCCCCGCCGCTTTTGGGAAAGACTGCAGAAGCGCTGAATACTGGTGGAATCCGTATCCGCCCATCGTGTATACCGTGCCCGA
>JAIRZY010000276.1 GCA_031266995.1 Tannerella sp. | reverse complement strand
GCCGTGAATCCGGCCTGCAGCATGATGCGGCGAAGGAGGCGGCGGTTGCGGTATTCCGCTGCGGTGATGCGGCCGGACTGCAGCAGCGCGGCCTCGCTGTCGGTATGCGCTTCCTCGCCGAAATGGTCGAAGGGCGTGCCCATCGGGAGCGGGGCGCCCGTTTCGTCGGCGACGGTCGCGTCGACGGCCATCCCGTAGTTGTGTCGTCCCTCGCGTTTGGCCGGATTGGCGACGTAGTAGACGTTTTTCGTGCCACGCACCAGTTCCCACATAGCCTGCTGTACGGGCAGCGGGCGCGCCGCGTCGTACACCAGCAGCGTGTAGCCGGGATACGCCTCCCTGAGCGCCTGCTGCGCCTTTGCCAGCTTGCGCGCCGCGTCGGGATGCAGCCATGCCTTCGTAAGGCCCCGGTAGACGGCCTTTTTCATGAAATTGTCGGGCGTCGCATACACGAGCTGTACGCGGATGGAGGCGTCGAGCGTCTGCACGTCGACGAAGCCGCTTGCCGCCAGCCGCCGGTCCCAGTCTTCGGCTTTCGACGGCGAACAGCAAGCTGTGAAAAAGCAAAGCAACAGGGCGATGCACGCATATCGCTTCGCAGAATGGCGCGGGTGCAGGCGTGCGGGTATGTGTCTCAATGATTCCGGGATTCGAAGATTCAAATATTCAAAGATTTTTAAATTCACTTACTGTGTCAGTGCATAAAACTGTGCCGCGCGCACAGTATATCAACCGATTTTGACCTGCTCCGCCTCGACGCGGCAGTTCAGGAAGATGGAAGCCGCGTCGGCAAAGGTCGGCGCCGCCTCCGTGGTCAGGAAACGGCAACGGCCGCCCTTCGTCAGCCGCGCATCCATTTCGGGATGACGGTGCAGGTAGTCTTTCAGGCTCGCCGCCACCCGCGCGCCCTGCGGAAAAGCGGTGACACCCGCGGGCAGGAAACGGCGTATCTTGTCCAGCAGCAGCGGATAATGCGTACAGCCGAGGATCACGACGTCTATCAGCGCATCCCGTGTCAGCAGGCGGCGGATGTGCTGCTCCACGAAGTAATCGGCGCCGGGCGAGGCGCACTCCCTGTTTTCGACCAGCGGCACCCACATCGGGCATGCCTCGCTGTGGACGGTGATATGCGGGAACAGCTTGGCGATTTCGAGCACGTACGACTGCGACGCGACGGTGCCGGTCGTGCCCAGGACACCGACGTGCCCGGTGCGGCTCAGCGAGTCGACGGCTTCGGCCGTCGGCCGTATGACGCCCAGCACGCGGCGCGACGGGTCGAACCGAGGCAGGTCGTTTTCCTGAATGGAGCGCAGGGCCTTGGCCGACGCCGTGTTGCAGGCCAGAATGACCAGCGGGCATCCCCGCTCGAAGAGGCAGGCGACGGCCTCGCGCGTGAATCTGTACACCGTTTCGAAAGAGCGCGTCCCGTACGGCGCGCGCGCGTTATCTCCCAGATAGAGATAATCGTATTCCGGCAACAATGCGCGTATCTTCTCAAAGATGGTCAGACCGCCGTATCCGGAATCAAAAATGCCGATGGGAGAGTTCATTCGTGAGCAAATGAGGGGAGGGGAGGGCGCAAGCAAATGCGTGACACAGCAAAAATGAAGGAACGGGGAGATATGGAAATGTGAGAATGTAAAATCAAATCACATTCTCACATTTGCCTGTTGCCGCATGTTCACACCTGGCTTGTCGGCCTGTTTTTTTACTGTCTATTTAATACCCAGTTTTTCCTTCACAAACGTGGTCGCGTCGATGGCATTGTCGCTTCGGTAAAGTAACGCCTGCGGATTGAGGATATACGTATATCCTTTTTCATCGCCCACGACCTTGATTGCGTTCTGAAGTTTTTCCTGAATGGGCGCGAAAAGCGCTTCCTGCTGCCGCTGGATGGCCTGCTGGGCTTCGGGCACGTAGTTCTGGATGCGCGTCTCCAGATCCTGAATGTCCTGCTGCCGTCTCAGCTTGATATTTTCGGTCAGCGAATCCTGCTGTGCGACGTATTCGGAATATTTTTTCGTGTATTCGTCATTCATGATCTTGAATTCCTTTTCGTACTGCGCGTTCAGATCGGCCATTTTCCGCTCCATATCGGAGAATTCCGGCATCAGCGTAATGATCTCGCCCGTATTCACAATTGCGATTTTCACTTCCTGAGCGAAAAGCGTCAAAGGAAGGAAGATTAAGCATAAAACTAAAAGTTTTTTCATTTTCTGTTATTTAATTAATTAGTATTTCAAACCAGCGCACAAATGTACGTAATTATTTTGAATAACCTAATTTCGTCAGCACTTCGTTGCTGATATCGATTCTCGGAGATGCAAAAATAATGCTCACGGCCGAGGCCCGGTCGACGATCGCCTGATAGCCCTTTTCTTCCGCGATTTCCTTCGTCGCCTCGTAGATTTCGTCCTGTATGGGTTTCATCAGGCTTGAACGCTTCTGATACAGTTCGCCTTCGGGACCGAAATACTGGCGCTTCAACTCCTGCGCTTCCTGTTCTTTCTTTACGATGTCTTCTTCGCGCTTGGTCTTCATCTCGGCCGAGAGAAACACAAGTTCGCTCTGATAGCTCTTATACATATTCTGCGCTTCCTGCTGGAGGGCTTCCACTTCGCCCTGCCACTTCTTCGACATCTGCGACAACTGCTCGTTGGTCATCTCGTATGCCGGGATGTTTTTCAGGATATATTCCATGTCGATGAGGGCGAACTTTTGCGCCATCGACGCGATGGAGATACTCAACATCATTCCAAATAACAAAACACTTTTCCGTATCATAATCATTTATATTTTATAGTTACGTTTATCCGACTGCAAAAATAAGAAAGAGTTTTATCTGTTCCTGCCGCTTTATGCTAAATTAACATCAAAATTCCTGTCCCAGAATGAAATGAAAATGACTTCCTCCCTTTTCGGGACGTCCGAAAGGCGTATCGAAGCCGTAAGCCCAGTCGATACCCATCAGTCCGATCATCGGCAGGAAGATACGCACGCCGGCGCCGGCCGAGCGCTTCAGGTCGAAGGGATGAAAGTCGCGGATAGCGCCCCAGGCATTTCCCGCTTCGGCGAAGATCAGCCCGTATATCGTCGAACTCGGCTCGAGGATGAGCGGATAGCGCAGTTCCATCGAGAGGCGCGAATATGCGTATCCGTAGGGCACCATCGCGTTGCCGCCTTCGCCCGCGAGCGAGAGGTTTTCGTATCCGCGCAGACCGACCATGTCTGATGCATAATAGCTCGAATATCCGGTCATCAGGTCACCACCCATCTGAAACGCCTCGAACGGCGAAATCTTGTTGCGGTTGTAGTATCCGAGGAAGCCGTATTCCACGCGCGACATCAGTACCGGTGTACGTTTCGGTCCGTTGTTGACGGGCAACGGGGTGAGGGGGACAAACACCTTGCCCTGGAATTTCCATTTGTGATACTCAATCAGCTTATGCTTCTCGCCCTGGTTGGTGATGGCGGCGTAGTCCTTGCCGTCGAACAGCGAATAGGGCGGCGTAACCGACAGCGAGGCGGTGAACTGCGAGCCGTAGCGCGTGTACAGCGGGTTGTCGATCGAACTGCGTTGCAGCGACAGGTCGAGGCTGATTTTGTTGCAGGCACCGTCGCTGACGATGAAGTATTCGTACCAGTTCTTCATTTTGTATAACTGATAGTTGAGCGTCGCCATGAAATAGAAGTAGTCGTCCGGCCAGTCGAGACGCTTGCCGTAGCCTATCGAGGCACCTATCATTTCCATATAACGGCTGGGGTCGTAGGCTGTTTCGTATAGCGAACCGCCGTCGATGCCGCTATAGCCCATACCCGGATAATAGCTTCCCATGCCCGAGTAGTAGCTGCCTGCCATGGCGTTATAATAACTGGACATCTGACGGTTGTAAAAGTTGTTGTTGATGCCCGTCATCTTCGCGTAATAGATGCTTGTGGACAGAGTATTGGGCCGCTTTCCGCCAAACCACGGGTCGAGGAACGAGATGCTGTATGACTGGTAGAACTTGCCGCTCGTCTGGCCACTGATGGTGAAGGTTTGCCCTTCGCCCTGCGGCAGGATGCCCCGGTACGCTCCGCCCAGACGGAACAGGTTGCCCATCGAGAAGTTCGTGAACTTGAGGTTTATCTTTCCGATGATACCCGTCGGACCCCATCCGGCCGAAAGCTCGACCTGGTCGTTGGCTTTGGACACGAGGTTGTAGCGGATGTCGACTGTTCCGTTTTCGATGTCGGGAATCGGTTCGGGATTCATGTTTTCGGGGTCGAAGTGTCCCATCTGCGCCAGTTCGCGCGCCGAACGTACAAGGTCTTCGCGGCTGAACAACTGTCCCGGTTTGGTGCGCAGTTCGCGGCGGACGATGTCTTCGTACAGGCGGTCGTTGCCGTTGATAATTATTTTGTTGATGCTCGCCTGCGGTCCTTCCTGAATACGGATTTCCAGCGCGATGGAGTCATTTTGGACGTCGACTTCGACGGGGTCGGCGCCGAAAAACAGGTAGCCGTTGTTGTAATACACGTTCGAGACGGCGTCATCGTCCGAGACGAGCCGTTCCATCAGTTTTTTCTGATTGTAGACCTCGCCCGGCTTCATGTTCAGCAGGGTTTCCAACTGCTCGGACGGGTATTTGGTGTTGCCGACGAACTGGATGTTTTTGATGAAATATTTTTGTCCTTCGTCTATCTTCAGGCTAATGTCCACGTATTTGTCGTTGATGTTGTATACCGAATCCGTGACGATGACGGCGTCGCGATAGCCAAATTCGTTATATTTGTCAATCAGGTTTTTCTTGTCGTTTTCATATTCTTCGCTGGTAAACTTCTTGGTGCTGAAGATTTCCAGTACGCTCGTCTTAAGGCGCTTTGACAGATTGAATTTTTCGTTCGTCTTCTTCATGGCCTTTTTCAGAACGAAGTCGGAAATCCGTTCGTTGCCTTCGATATGTATTTCCTGTATTTTGGTTTTCTGGTTCTTGTCGATGTTGATGTCGACGATGATTTCGCCTTCGTGCGCAATATCGTCTTTCTGTACGATTTCGACATCGACATTCTTAAATCCTTTGGCGTCAAAATGTCTTTTTATAAGCGTCTTGGCGCGGTCTTCAACATTGGGTGTGATCGTGTGCCCCCGGCGCAGTCCGAGTTTGGCTTCGAGGTCTTCGCGTTCGCTCTTTTTCACGCCGCTGTAACGTATTTCCGAAATGCGCGGTCGTTGCCTCAACTGTATTTCAAGCCATATCCGGTTGTCGATAATGCGTGTAGCCTGTATCTTGACGTCGGAAAACAACCCCTGCCGCCAGAATCGTTTGACGGCTTCCGTGATTTCATCGCCGGGAACGGTGATTTCGTCGCCTACGGCAAGGCCGGAAAATCCTATCAGCACGTAGTCCTCATAGTTTTTCACGCCTGTCACGCGGATACTGTCGATGATGTATCGTTTGGCCATTGAATAGGAAATCACCGGCACTTCTTCGGGCGGTATGGCGCTCTGTTCCGGTATCGTGTCATTCATCTGTGCATAGCCGTTCCAAACGGTCACTCCCATCAATACAATCAGCAAGCGTATTTTTTTATGCATCATATTATTGTTTATCAATTTAATTGTTCGCTTGTTTTACCGAAACGGCGTTCGCGCTGCTGGTAATACAAGATTGCTTCATATAATTCGTTTTCCCTGAAATCGGGCCAGAAAATATCCGTAAAATACAGTTCGGCATACGAGAGCTGCCAGAGGAGGAAGTTGCTGATGCGTTTTTCGCCTCCGGTGCGTATCAGCAAATCGGGATCGGGCAGTCCGCGCGTAGCCAGACATTGCGTGAAACGTGCTTCCGTGATGTCGTCGAGTGTAATTTTCCCTTCGGCCACGTCGGCGGCCAGTTGTCTGGTGGCGTGGAGCAGTTCCCAGCGCGACGAGTAGCTCAGAGCCAGCACCAGCGTGGTACCCGTGTTAGCAGACGTCAGCCGGACACATTCCGCCAGCGTCTGCTGCACATCGTCATGCAGCCGCGACAGGTCGCCGATGGCGCACAGACGGATGTTGTTTCCCATCAGGTCGGGCGTCTCGCGGTGGATGGAAGAGACCAGCAGGCTCATCAGCGCCTGCACTTCCGTATCGGGACGGAGCCAGTTCTCCATCGAGAAAGTGTAGACCGTGAGATACTTCAGTCCGACAGTCGTGGCGGCTTCAACAACCTTGCGTACGGACACGACGCCTTCGCGATGACCCGTATTGCGGTCGTGACCGCGCGTTTTAGCCCAGCGTCCGTTTCCGTCCATGATGATTGCCACGTGTTGCGGTAATCGTTGTTTATCTATTTTTTCTATCAACGACATACAATGTCTAATACAATACTCCATCGGTGCTGTTACACTGCCGGTTGCGAGGGCCGAAATCCCACGTCACCGAAAACAGCAGTAACGAGTACCAGTCTTTATTTTTCATCATACTGCTACTGATGCCATAAGGACTGTTCAGTAGCCTGTTACTTTCGTTCGTCACATCCAAACCATCGCCGAACAGCTTGCGGACCGAAAATTCGCATCCGATGTTCAGCCGGTTTTTCAGTTTATATTTTATGCCTGCACCGACAGGCAAATTCATCCCGGCAAAAGCTTCACCGTCGGGAGCTGCCGTTACTCCAATTCCGACAAGAAAATAAGGCGACAGCCGTTTGGTGTTCAGGTAGGCAAACTTGTCGCTGTACGGGAAAAAGTTATATTCAAACTGCCCGCCAAGTTCAAACAGACTGCGACTGAACGAAGCCTGTGCTCCGTTTGGAAACACATTGTCCAATCCTTCCGTCGTGCCGGATACCGTCGCCCACGTCAGACTGCCCTTGAACGCGATTCTGAAATTGGCATTGTAACGGAAAACTACGCCCGCCGAGGGATTCAATCCCTTGAAAAGAGCAGTTTTATTCACGTCTCCCATGTAAAATGCACCGCCTGCCATTCCTCCTATTTCGTACAGGTATTCCTGCCCGTACGCAAGAGAAAAAGACATGCTCAGAAAGCATATTGCGAGCCATCGCTGGAAAAAAGTTGAAGACATATTATTCTTTTTTAATGCCACACCTTTTCTTCTAACGTGAAAAACTGCGCAAAATTATATCCGCCGTTCAGTCTTTATATCCCAGACGGTTGATACGTCCGCGCCACAATTCGTCCGACAAGCTTGCACCGTTACGCTCTTTTCCGCCGAAAAGAAGCATGAAATTGTCTTTATCTACCACTATGGAGGCGTACCCCCGACCTTGAAACGTCTCGGGAAGGAAAGTCAGCGAGTCGGCCAAAGCCCACGTCACACCCTTGTCCGCCGATGTGTAAATATCGCTCAGTCCCTGATTCGAGGCATTGATGCCGCCAATCAGATACAGTTTACTGTCATAATCCGCCAGCATGCCGCCTTCGCGCTGGGCGAAATAGTTTTTCTCACCGGCTGTCAGGCAAATCCAGGCGAGGCCGTCCATCGTGTCCCAGCTTTTGCTGCTCAGCGCACCATTCCGGTCTTTGCCGGCTACGGTGGTCAGATGGCTGTAATACATTTTTTTGTATGAATTGGAAGCAAAGCCGGTTACAGGAAATTCGGCAGGCGCTTCCGTGCCTTCCTGCCATTGGGCATAGGCGTTCATTACGGCAAACTGCCATGTACTGCTGTTCCTGACGAGAGCTGCCAGCGCCGATGGGCGCCCCAATTCCTCGCTTGCCTGAACCGCACCCAGCAGGGCTGCAATTTCGGGCGCGCCGTCCACAACCGTCCACTCCTGTCCGTCGGCAGAGCGGTATAGCGCACCCTCCGACGAGGGAAGGTACAGATTGCCTTCATATCCGGTCATTTGCGAAAGCGTGAATGTCTTGTCCTGCAGGCCGGTCAGCGACGTTTGCGTCCAGTTGTTTGCGCTCGGAGCGGACGATTCGTACAGTTCATAACCGTTTGAACTCCTCACGTACATCCGGTAGCTGTCGCCGTGCGCGATGACTTTCCGGTCGGTCGCCCCGCTCGCGGGCGGCAGGCCGGTGTCGAGAGACCAGGTCATGACGTCGGGATGTTGCTGATGAACATTTAGTTTGGCCGTGTAGGTCTTGCTTGCCTTGCCGTCGTACGAGATGATGTAAAATTCCACTTCACCGGCGAAGTCGAGCGAGTCTTTTCCGTTCCAGTAGGCTTTCGTGCCGGTCGCTTTCTGATGGACTTCGACGGAAGTGATGGTTCCGGCGGCATATGAAATATTGCATATCGCCTTAAAATTGATGCTTGTACCGTATGGCATAGAGTCTCTGTTGTATATCTGCCCGCTCAACTGGTCGATGGTGAATTTTACATCCGACAGTCCGGGAATGGAATCGCACGACAGGCTAAAAGTCATTATCTGACAATTGGATAAGTTCCACTCATCCATCTGCGTATCGTTATTTCCAAGACACGACGTCAGCAGGAAAAGTATGCCTCCGAATAACCATAAAGGTAATTTATTCTTTTTCATTCATGCTGTTTGTTTGATTACAAGTGCACAAAAGTAGGAACAATTTTCATTTACACTTCAAAATACATCATTATTTATAAAATTTTAGAATCCGGTACGATTCCGCATCTCGAACTGGAGCGCGAATATACAGTTATTATGGACTCGTTAAGTTTATTTAAACATGATGCAGACATGCAGAAACGCTGTTTCACTTCGTATGCTTCATTTACGTGTATATCAGCCGCTTTTACACCTTCGCCAAGACATACGGGCGCGGTTTCAATTTGCAGTTCGTCCCACAATCCGGCTTCCAGGAAATGGCGGTGCAGGCACGCGCCACCTTCGACCAGCAGCGAATACAACTGTCGCCCGTACAGATGGTGCAGGATTTGCGGAATCGTTTCATCCCTGAAATCCAGCCGTATGTACTCCACGTTGTCACGATCGGCCTGCTCTTTTTCGGTAAAGACCAGCGTCCGCACACTTCCGTCGAGTAAATGACAGGACGCGGGAACGGACAGGCGGCGATCAATGAAGGCGCGTACAGGAGAATTCCCGACCCAGTGGCGCACCGTCAGCGAAGGATTGTCGAGCCTGACAGTATTCGTACCGACCAGGATGGCCGATACTTCCGAACGCAGTTTGTGTACGAAGCGACGCGTGGCGGGGGTCGACAACTGCACGGGCGTTTGCATGTCGTGCGTGCGGACGCGGTCGAGGTAGCCATCTGCGCTCTCGGCCCATTTTAATATAATGTAAGGGCGCCGCTGCGAATGGGCAGTGATGAACGTACGGTTCAATGCCATCGCCTCGCGTGCCATCACGTCAGTCACGACCTCGACGCCCGCCTCACGCAGCATTTTTACACCTCGCCCCGACACTTCGGGGAAAGGATCCAGGCAGCCTGCAACTACGCGTGGAATACGCCTGCTAATAATCAGTTGCGTGCATGGAGGCGTTTTTCCGAAGTGCGAGCAAGGCTCAAGATTGACATACAGCGTGGCATCGCGCAACAATGTGCCATCACGCACGGAAGCAATGGCATTCACTTCGGCATGCGCCTCGCCATATCGCCGGTGATAGCCTTCACCGATGATGCGTCCGCGATACACAACGACCGCGCCGACCATTGGATTGGGAGCGACGGATGCCCGGCCGTATTCAGCCAGTTCCAGGCATCGAGCCATATATTTTTCTTCGACAGGCATCGGTTTTGCGTTTTTTTCGTATCTTTGTAAATTCATTATGAACGAAACGGTTACATATATACGTGATACACTCGACTGTCTGTATCCTGTGGAGGAAATCAACAGTCTCGTCCGCCGGGTTGTAGAACACGTATGCCACATGCCGCTTCATCAACAATTACTGCGCAAAGATACGCAATTATCGCAAACGGAGAAAGAACGGATACGTGCAATCGTGCAGCGCCTCGTAACAGCGGAGCCTGTCCAGTATGTACTGGGTGAAACGACGTTTTGCGGGCTTACATTCGAGGTGGATTCGTCCGTACTGATTCCACGGCCGGAGACGGAGGAATTGGTGGAGGTTGTGATTCGAACGTTATCGGATTCAAGACTCAATATTCGGGAACTTAAGATATGGGACGTGGGGACAGGTAGCGGGTGTATTGCGATTGCACTGGCGCGATATTTGCCTGAAGCGGAGGTGTATGCCAGCGATATTTCCGGGCGTGCGCTGGAGACGGCGAAGTGTAATGCCCGGCGTAATGGCGTCGCGGTTCGTTTTGTGGAGGCGGATATTTTACGGGAGACGCCGTCGTCGTTGCCGTCGTTCGACGTGATTGTGAGCAATCCGCCTTACATCTGTGTGAGTGAAAAGAGCGGGATGCATGCCAACGTGCTGGATTTTGAGCCACATGAGGCGCTGTTCGTGCCGGACGGCGACCCGTTGCTGTTCTACCGGCGAATCGCGTCGGCGGGCGTTGACAAGTTGACGCCGGGCGGGTGGCTGTTTTTTGAAATCAATGAGGCATGCGGTGAAATCGTCGTCGATATGTTGTGCCGGAAAGGGTATCGCGATGTCAAACTCATCCGCGACCTGTCCAATAAGGAGCGAATGATAAAAGCGATAAAATGAGACAAGTGGATGAATTTAAACTGCTACATTCGGCGGCGGCGTACTGTTCGGTGTGCGAGCGTTGCGTCAGCGAAGTGAAGCGAAAGATTGTTGCAAAAGGCGCTACGCGGGAGATGGAGGATCATATCATAGAACATCTTCTGAAAGAGGGTTTTATTGACGAGGTGCGCTTCTGCCGCAGTTTCGTGAATGACAAGTTTCGGTTCAATCGATGGGGACGCATCCGCATCCGGTATGAACTGCAACGTAAAAATATCCCCGACGGCTTGGTTGCGGCAGCTCTCGACGGGATAGACGAGGATGCGTACTGCTGCGTACTGTCTGATATGTTGAAAGATAAGAGACATACGGTCAAGGGCGATTCGGAGCAGGACGTGTTTAACAGGCTTTATCGCTTTGCGACGGGGCGCGGGTTCGAGGCATCGCTTGTCATTCAGTGTATTAAATCTTTATTGAAAGGCGATTATGATACGGATGCTCTGGAATGACTTGTTGAATCTGTTCTATCCGAACCTGTGTCTGATTTGCAGACGGCAACTGGCGGATTTCGAACCGCATATCTGTTTGTATTGTCTGTGCGACCTGCCGTGTGCCCGCTACCACAAACGCCCGGACAATCCAGTGCTGAAACTGTATGCCGGTATTCCTCAGATGCGCGAAGCGGCGGCATTTTTGCTTTATGAAAAGGACGGTACGGCCCAGACGCTGATTCACAATTTCAAGTATTACAATAACAAAGCTTTAGCCGAATATCTGGGACTCATTGCATCGCAGGAGATGAAGACCGACGGGTTGTTTTGCGATGTAGACTTTCTGGTGCCCGTACCGCTTCACCCCAAAAAGGAACGACAACGGGGATACAACCAGTCGCTCTGGATTGCACGCGGCATGGCGGCCGGCTACGGCATCCCTATTCGCAACGAAGCGCTCTATCGTAAAATCTATACCATATCCCAAACTCGCAAATCACATTATGACAGACATCTGAACATCGAAGATGTGTTCGGCGTAGAGGACGGGCAAGCGTTTGCAGGCAAACATGTCCTGCTGATCGACGATGTGATCACTACCGGCGCCACATCCATTGCCTGTATCGAAGCGTTGACGGGGATACCGGACATACGTATCAGCGTGTTTTCGCTGGCGATTGTAACACAATGAGATGTAGAAATTTGATATTCAAAATTCAAAAAAATGAGGGATTTCAAGTTTAGAAATGTGTTGTTTCAGTGTCCGGCTTGCATTTATCTGTAAAAAAATAACTATCTTGCGCCCCGAATAAAAAAACAAAACAATGATATCAAGGGAAGAAGCGTGGGCTTTGCTCACAAAATACAATCAGGAGGATTTTCATTTGCGGCATGCGCAGATCGTGGAAGGTGTCATGCGCTATTTTGCCGTGTTGCTGGGCTATGGTGAAGATGCTGATTTCTGGGCGATTGTCGGATTGTTGCATGACCTCGATTTTGAAATGTATCCCGAAGAGCATTGCATCCGCCAGCAACTGATCATGAGAGAAAACGGCCTGGACGAGCGGTTGATACGCGCCACAGCAAGTCACGGTTACAGCCTGACCGTCGACATTGAACCTGTCCACGAAATGGAAAAAGTCCTGTATGCCGTCGACGAATTGACAGGTTTAATCGGCGCCGTGGCGCTGATGCGACCCTCCAAAAGCGTGATGGATCTGGGAGTCCCGTCCGTGCGGAAAAAATACAAATTGGCAAACTTTGCGGCTGGCTGTTCGCGGGAAGTCATTGCACGCGGTGCGTCCATGCTGGGCTGGGAACTGGATGCGTTGATTGAGAAAACCATCCTCGCGATGCGCTCGCTGGAAGAAAACGGATAACTTTGTCCTCATTTTTTGTGAAAAATGAAGGCTTGGATGCGAAAAATGCATATCTTTGCCGAAAAAATAATATGGCGCTGAAACGTTTCGGAGTATCGGTAGAAGACGACTTGCTGGAATCACTGGATCAGTACGTCTGTGAGAACGGTTTCGCAAATCGCTCGCAGGCAATTCGTTTCCTTATCGAGAAGAACGTTGCCGAAAGAAAATGGCAATGTGGCCACATCGTCGCCGGCACTATTGTAATAATGTATAACCAGACCAAAAAGCAAATTGCTTCCAAAATCGAAACGATCCAGCAGGACTACCGTGACGTCATCCTCTCATCGTCGCAATACTACCTGAACGAAGAGTTTTGCCTCCACATTGCGACCGTCACCGGTATGGCGCACAGACTCACCGAGTTATCAGACAAGCTGATTTCCATCAAAGGCATTAGACACGGAAAATTGGTGATGAGCAGAGCCGATTAGTTTTTTTTAACTCCTAAAAGTAGCACGATATTATAAATCCGTGCTACTTTTGGGGCAAATTTTAAAACAATCGGATATGAAAAAAAGTATGCTTTCATTTATCGTATGGCTTGCGTGTACCGGTTTGTACGCCATTGACAAGGGTGACGCACCGGCAGATACGACAATTCAACTGAATCCTGTGGTCGTGACGGCGACCAAGATACAGGTCAATCGCAACAGTGTTCCCTTGAGTATTTCCGTCGTCAATCGTTATGAAATTGAGGCGAGTAGCGAGTCGGCGCTGTTGCCGGTGTTGTCGCAGCGTGTACCGGGCCTGTTCGTCACGCAGAAAGGGATTACCGGGTTCGGCGTCAATACTAATTCGGCCGGAACGGTCAATATTCGCGGTATCGGTCAGGGAAACAAGGTGTTGATGCTTTTCGACGGACAGCCGCAGTGGGCCGGCGTTTTCGGACATTCTTTGCCTGATACCTACGTCGCATCGGATGTTGAGCGCGTGGAGGTTATCCGCGGACCGGGGTCGCTGCTCTACGGTTCGAACGCGATGGGCGGCGTTATCAATATCATCACCCGTCAACAGCGCGAGGACGGACGACGAACGCAGGCGCGCATCATGTACGGTTCGTACAACACGCAAAAATACATGATTAACAATGGATACAATGCCGGTAACTTCAGCAGTTTCATCTCTGTCAACCACGACCGTACGGAAGGGACACGCGCATATTCGGACTTTCGCATTACCAATGGCTTTGCCAATCTCGGTTACAAAATCAACGATCATTATAAAATCAGAGGCGACGTCAGCCTGGCTAAGTACAAAAATCAGAATCCCGGACCGGTGGATAATCCGATTCAGGACAACATCATGGACGTCCTGCGCGGAACAGCGTCTGTCAGCATGACGAATACGCACGAAAAGACAAGTGGCGCCATACAGGCATTTTACAATTGGGGACACCATGAAATCAACGATGGATATCGCCCGCCGGCCAGTCCGCGTGCTTTTCGTTTCAATTCGGACGATCATAATACAGGTGTTCTGCTGTATCAGACTTTTCGCCTGTTCGACGGTAACAGTTTCACAACCGGTGTCGATTACAAGAACTGGGGCGGACATGCATGGAACGATACCATCAACGGTCGGCCGGGTGAAATCATCAACCGTTCGGTCAACGAAGTCGCCGGTTATGTCATTGCGCAACAGGACCTGTTCGATAAACTGAGCCTGAATATCGGGGTGCGCTACGAGCATAACGAGGCTTACGGCAGTCGCTGGACGCCACAGGCGGGACTGACGGTTCGTCCTTTCGCGGGAAACACTATAAAACTTTTTTATTCGGAAGGATACAGAAGCCCCAATATCCGCGAACTGTATATCTCGTATCCTCCTTATTCTATTGCCAATCCCGACCTGAAACCCGAAAGTATGAAAACATACGAGCTTTCCGTCGGGCAATATCTGCTGAACAATACATTTTTTGTTGAACTCACCGGTTTTTATCTGGAAGCCAAAGATTTAATCGCAGGCGTACAGGGGAAGCTGACGAATGTGGACAAACTGTATAATAAAGGAATAGAAGCGGAAGTTTCCTATCATCCACTTAGAAATCTGTGGTTTTCAGCCAATTTCAGCCAACTGCATACGAATGTCGCGCTCGAAGCCGCCCCGAAAAGAAAATTTTTTGTGGAAGGGACATACGTATTATTCCGCCGCCTGACGCTGAATGCAGACGTGGAATCTATAGGCCGACTGCAGAAAGTGGGCGGAACGGAAGATGACAGGATATGCTATACGCTACTGAACGCCAGGGCATCCTATCTTTTCGGAACAGAAAACAGAGGACTGACACTGTTTGTCAAAGGCGAAAATCTGACGGGTAAATCGTACGAAATATTGAAAGGCTTCCCCATGCCCAAAGCAACCGTATTAGGAGGAATCAATGTTACGTTTTAGCGGAATCATCATGGTTGCCATGTGGATGATGGGTTGCGTTGCATGTAACAGTCAAAGCACATTCGACGGGGCAGTCGAAGCGGCAGTACACAGGCAATTGGAAACCTATCCCAAGTCTACGCTGAAGGATTTGTATAAAAATTTCTTTCAGGACCGCTTCGGGCCGGGGCATCTCGTTCAGGACACGGCCTCGTCCGGCAGTTACCTGCGTGATGAACTGTCCTCGTTCGACCGGACAAGCGGCGCATATTATGAACCGGCAGGATGGGAAGGGAATTATTGTCGAGTCAATCTGTCGGTTGTAAAGGAGAATCTCGTTCCGTACGACGTGTATTTTGATGCGTTTGTGCGCAGCGTGAATGGTATTGCGCCTCCCTCCGTCGAAGAATGGGCGAAGGAATGGCATGAGATTGATGCCATTATACAAAAAATGAATTTATCGCTCACTGACTGCGACGTCGACAGGAAGGAAATTTTCAATATGCTGGAACAGGGCGAATACGTCGCACACCACAGCAAGACATTCGAAGAAAATTACAGTCCGCATTACCGTATCATGGAAAAGTCGATTTTCGAGAAGGAGATAAGACCGTTCCTGCCGGACGCCGTCAAATAAACGACAAATTTATTGCACATGCAGCATATTGATATAGAATAAACTAAAATACCACGTCGCTTCTTTCGCGATTCTTACAGGCAATAATATGCAGTAATATTTGGCAGGAGCAAAACTTTTGCATACCTTTGTGGCCGAATCTAAATCGCGGAGTGGAGCAGTGGTAGCTCGTTGGGCTCATAACCCAAAGGTCGTAAGTTCGAGTCTTGCCTCCGCAACGAAACAAGGAGTGGGAAAGCGTTTTCCGACTCCTTGTTTTTTTTTGTGCAGGGTAAATCCTTTAAAAATTCAATGATTCAATGATTTCACCGGGGTCGCTTTGCAGAGACGCATGGCCTGCATGCGTCCCTGTAAAAAACGAACATCCGGTACTCGGAAACTGTCCATATCGAATCTTTGAATCATTAAATTTTCGAATCTTAACTATAACTTATGAATCACCTTGAGCATCTCGTCGCCGATACCGATGGTGTAGCCCTGTGATACGTACACGATCCGGCCAAACGAGTCGGCAATGACGAAGATTGGCAGCGTAGTGGCGCTGGGCAGATGCAGTTCGCGTGTCAGGCGCTCCGCGACGCGGCTGATATCGATGCCGTAGGTGACGGTAGACGGCAGTCCTTTAAATTCGTTTGCATCGAATTGTTTCAGACCCTGTTCGTTCGGGAAGAGCAGGACGATGCTGCGTCCCCACGCTTCGAAGCCGGCGGCAGCGCGGGCAATGTCGTTCATGGCGTGGTTGGTAGGCTCCTGTCGCGAGCCAAGGATACCGATGACGAAATAGCCCCGTCCGGTCGTGGACAGGATGGACTTCGGGTCGCCACCTTCGGCCGGCTGATACGGTGCCTCCGGATCCATGCTCCCGATCACCTGTATTTCGTCCTTGCTTTCGCGCATGACGACCTGCGTACGGGCTGTCCGGCCCTCTTCTACGGTGAAAAATTCGATTCGTGCGAGCACGCTTCCGTTGGCCATGCGCGTACCCGAAAGCAGCATGTAAGTGCCGATGTCCATGCCCAGAGGCTCTTTCAGCAGCGTACTCCAGCGACCGCGATAGTTGCGCCCCTGCAGTTTGCCGTCTTCGCCGATGCGCGAGATCGTGAAATGCTGCCTGTAGATCGGGTCGGGCAGGAGCGTGGTCGGATGCTCGAACGTGGCCGTCACGCTGCCCTGCGGAAGATTCGTTTCCGTTATGCCGGTGAAATCCACGTTGTGCCATGCATCTGAGTAATACTGTATCCTGCGGGTAACAGGCTCGGTACGCGCCGGGATGCCAAGACTGCGGCAGAGGGCGATGAAGAAGACATCTCTCGAGCCAACATCGCACACGCGCGCCCTCGACACACCTGTCGGGCTGGACATGATGCGCTGCGGATTGAGTTCGTCGATGAGCGTCAGTTCCTTTTTACACCAGTCGACGACTAGTTCGGGATTCAGGCGTGCCTGTTCTGCAAAGTCGGGAGTGAACATGTCGCGAAGCGCCTTCTTGTAGGGTGTCAGCAGTTCGCTTCCGACCCTCGGATTCAGGATGAAGTCCACGTACAGGGGCGATTCGCCGTTTATCGTTTCCTCGAGATGCGCCTTGAGCACGGAGGCAGGCGTGTCCTGCAGGTCCTTGCGCGAGATGACGCTCAGCAGGTCTACGGCCCGGCTACGCTGTTCGGGCGCCGTCCCGGTCAGGAACTGCAGTATTTCCTGCCAGTTGCCGCGGCTTGCTTCCAGGCAGTCTGCGGCGCGTCCGTCGTCGATGCCCAGCCGGCGGGCTTCCTCTTTTGCTGCGTCGGGGGTGATGAACGTGGCCAGCCAGGTGCCACGGAGAGCGTCTTCTTCGGCCAGGCGGCGCTCGTTGTCGGCGCGCATTTCGTCGGTGACCTCTTCAGCCGTGGGCACGACGCCCGTGACGGGAGGCACGATGTCGAGATCGAAGCCGGTGAGTTCGGACGGTGTTTTGTCGAGCATGATCGAGATGTTTTCGTCCTTGCCGAACGACAGTTTGCCGCATCCGACCTTGCCGTCTTTGGACGCCCAGACGAGCATGTCGCCCTTACCCGCCGTCAGCCGGCACTGGCCGTTTTCGTCGGTCTGCTCGCTCAGTACGGGCGAGAAGCTGGTGGAGTTGTATATCATAAATTCTACCGTGGCGCCTTTCAGCGGCGAGCCGCTGCCGTCCACGACGGTGACGGTGCCGACGGCTGTCGGGGCGTAGTCGGGCAGGACGTTGATTTCGGTGAAGTTTGCCGAGCGCATCATCACCTCTTCGGGGCCGTTGTATTTGCCGAACACGCGGGTGTGCAGCAGCATGGCGCGGTAGGCCGGGCCGTTGAACCAGCCGAGGTTCAGCACCGGTTCGGGTTCGCAGGCGCCGAAGAAATACCATTTCCCGTCGACCCAGGCTTCGACCCATGCATGATTGCTATCGGTATGCGCCCAGCGCGGCGTGTAGATCTGGCGTGCGGGGATGCCGGCTGCGCGGAGTGCGGTCACGGTGAACGTCGACTCTTCGCCGCAGCGTCCCCAGGCCGTCTTGATGATGGCGAGCGGGGCGATCGTGCGCATGTCGGTCGGGGTATAGACCACGCGCTCGTGACACCAGTGATTGATTTCCAGCACCGCGTCGCGCATGGACATGCCTTTGATACGTTCCTTCAGTTCTTCGGCAAACACGGTGCGCGCCGTGTCGAGGTCTTCGTTGTTCACGCGCACCGGCAGGACGAAGTGGCGGAAGACCGTTTCGGGGATACGACTTCCCCATTCCGTTTCCGTCCGGGTGCGGAGCGACGACTGTACCTGTTGCAGGTAGTATGCGCCGTCTTTGTTCATGATGTCGGCAATGGGCATGTAGGCATAGAGGAACTGGAGGGCTTCCTTTTCTTCCAGCGTCAGGCCGGGCCGGTCGAAGACGGCGAACAGTTCGCCGTGGGGAAGGACGGTTTTTTTCGCTTCAAAATCCTGTTCGACCAGTGCGCGATAGTCCGCGTCGTTAATGAAATGCCGGTCGGCACAGGAGGTGCAGACAGACAGCAGTACAGTTGCAAGTAAAATAACGTGTTGTTTCATCTTCTTTATTATATGTATTACAATTTCACGGCAAAGATAGGGAAAAGATTCAAAGATACAATGATTCCGGCGGGCAGCATAATATTCGCCGCCGGCGGCCGTTTTTAAGATGAGGATGAAAAGCATGTTTGTTAAACTAAAGACTGAAGTACGTAGTGATGGAACGGGTATTGCTGGTGAATAAGTTTTATTATCCGCGAGGTGGCGACTGCACAGCCATGCTGACAACCGAGGAACTGCTGAAGGCGCATGGCCACGCGGTAGCGGTTTTCAGCATGCAGTATCCGGATAACCTCCCCTCGCCGTGGGCAGGTTATTTCGCACCTGAAGTATCGTTTTCGAGTACGCGCATGGCCGACAGGATCAGGGCCGCGGTGCGCCTGTTTCATTCGTCCGGGACGGCGACGAGGTTCGCACGGCTGCTCGACGATTTCCGTCCCGACGTCGTGCATCTGCATAATATTCATTCCTATCTTTCGCCCGTGGTGGCTGAGGTGGCGCGTCGGCGCGGCGTGCGGATCGTGTGGACAATGCATGACTACAAGCTGATATGCCCTTCCTATTCGTGTCTGAGGGACGGACAGCCGTGCGAACTGTGCTTCACGGACAGGCGTCAGGTCTTCGTCCATCGCTGCATGAAGAACAGCCGCGCGGCCAGTCTGCTGGCATGGATGGAGGCGAGCAGGTGGAACCGCCGCAGGCTGGAGAGGCTGACCGACCGGTTCATCAGCCCGAGCCATTTCCTGAAGGCGAAGATGGTAGCGGCAGGCTTTCGGGAGGAGGGGATCGAGGTGCTGCACAACTTCATGTACAGGCCGACGCCGCCACCGGCTCCGAAGGGGGATTACTACTGCTACGCCGGCCGCCTGTCGGAAGAGAAGGGCGTGGCGACGCTGCTCGAAGCTGCCCGACGGCTGCCTTATCCACTTAAGATTATTGGCAGTGGCCCGCTGCACGACGTGTTGCGACGACGGTATCCGCAGGCGCACGTCGAGTTTACGGGACAGTTGCCGGCCGACGTGCTGCTGCCCGTCGTGCAGCGGGCGCGCTTTCTGGTGATGCCTTCTATATGGTATGAGAATAACCCGTACAGCGTGATCGAGGCGCTGTGTATGGGCACGCCGGTGCTGGGAGCGAACACGGGGGGGATTCCTGAACTGATCGAGGCGGGGCGCAACGGCGAGCTGTTTCAGCCGGGCGACGTTGAGGGACTGAGGGAGACGGTCATTGCGGCGTTTGCACGCTATGACACGGCGTACCCGTTTGGCGGGATTGCGGCTGCGGCGCAAAATAAATTCGGATCGGAAGCGTTTTATAAACAGTTAATGAGAATATATGACCACTAATAGATATAAGCCTACGGATATGAGCATCATCACGACGTATCGCTGCCCGATGCGGTGCGAGATGTGCAACGTATGGAAGCATCCGACGGAAGCCTCGCGAGAGGTACGCCCGGAGGAGCTGGAGATTCTGCCCCGCGTGCGCTTTGCGAACGTCACGGGTGGCGAGCCGTTTGTGCGCGGAGACCTCGACCGCATTGTCGGCGTGCTGTTTACGAAGGCGCCGCGGGTTGTAGTGTCTACCTCGGGGTGGTTCGAGGAGCGAGTGCTGGATCTTGCGCGCGAGTTTCCGCGCATAGGCATACGTATCAGCATCGAGGGCCTGTCGCAGAAGAACGACGAACTGCGGGGCCGCGAGGGCGGCTTCGACCGCGGACTGCGTACACTGCTGGCACTGCGCGAGATGGGGGTGAAGGACATCGGTTTCGGATGCACGGTGAGCAACCGTAATTCGGCCGACATGCTGGCGCTCTACCGCCTCTCGCGGGCGCTGGGGATGGAGTTTGCCACGGCTGCGATCCATAACTCGTTCTATTTCCACAAGGAAGATAACAGGATTACGAACGTCGAGGGGGTGACGGCTGATTTCGAGCGCCTTGTCGAGATGCAACTGCGGGCGCCGCACCCGAAGTCGTGGAGCCGCGCCTTCTTTAATAACGGCCTGATCAACTACGTAGAGGGCCGCCCTCGCCTGCTGCCGTGCGAGGCGGGAACGGTCAACTTTTTCGTCGACCCGTATGGCGAGGTCTATCCCTGCAACGGGCTTGAGGAGCGGTACTGGATGGAGAGTATGGGCAACATACGGCGTGCGCAGTCGTTCGACGAGATCTGGCTTGGCGAGCAGGCGCAGCGCGTGCGTGCGCTGGTGCGCGAATGTCCGAAGAACTGCTGGATGGTAGGGACGGCGGCGCCGGTGATGAAAAAGTACATTCGCCACCCGCTGCAGTGGATGGCGGCGAACAGGATCAGGAGCATGCTGCACCGGCCTCTCTGCCTGAGGAAGAGGCCATACGACGTCGGGCAGGACCCGCGTCAGGGGAGGGACGGGTGATGAGGATCGCGGTTGCGGGGATGCGCGGTTTTCCGGGCATTCAGGGGGGCGTAGAGACGCACGGCGAGATGCTGTATCCGCGCATTTCGCGCCTCGGATGTGAGGTGACGGTGATGCGCCGCCGCCCGTTTGTTCACGAAACGCCGCCGCTCACGTCGTGGCAGGGCGTCAGGTTTCGCGACCTCGACGCACCGGCGCGCATGGGCGTCGAGGCCCTCGTGCACACGCTGAGGAGCGTATGGGCAGCCCGCCGCATGCGCGCAGACATCATTCATATTCATGCCATTGGCCCCTCGCTGGCCGTGCCCTTCGCGCGGTTGCTGGGGCTAAAAGTCGTCGTGACGCACCACGGGCCGGACTACGACCGCCTCAAGTGGGGCGCCTTTGCACGGCTGCTCCTCCGCACGGGCGAGCGGTGCGCGGCGCGGCAGGCCGATGCCATCATCGTGATCTCGACCGTGATACGCGACATACTGAAGACGAAGTACGGACGAACGCGCGGCGTGCACCTGATCTACAACGGGGTGCGGAAGGCCGTGCGCGCGACGTCGACCCGCTGCGTGCGCGAGCTGGGTCTCACGCCGGGCAACTACGTGCTGGCCGTCGGCCGCTTTGTGGAGGAGAAGAACTTCGACCGGCTCGTGGCCGCCTTCGCGTCGGCCGCGCGTCCGGACGGCTGCCGGCTGGTCATCGCGGGCGCGGCCGACCACGCGACGGCCTACTCGGCGAGGCTCACAGCACTCGCGGAGCTGCACGACGTCGTGCTCGCAGGCATGGTCAAGGGCAAGGCCCTGAGCGAGTTGTATTCACACGCACGGCTGTTTGTCCTGCCCTCGTCACACGAGGGGCTGCCCTTCACGCTGCTCGAGGCGATGAGCTTCGGTCGCGACGTGCTGGTGAGCGACATCGCTGCCAACCGCGCCGTGAACCTGCCGGCCGAATGTTACTTTCACTACTCTGATGACCCTGTCCCGGCACTCCGCGAGGCGCTCGCCGACAGGCTTTCACGCCCTGCGGCACCGCGGGCTTACGACCTCTCGCCATACGACTGGGATACGATTGCGGAACAAACACTTGCGGTATACCGGGAAGTGCTGGGAGATTCAACATTCACGATTTAATTATTCCTTCTCTTTCTCTGTGGTTCTCTGTGCCTTCTCTGTGGCACTCTGTGTAATATTTTAAACTGACAAGTTACACAGAGTTCCACAGAGGAGGCACAGAGAACCACAGAGGTTTTTTTTCATGTATTCGCGCGGTTGCATTGGGGTAACAGCACGGGCGGACTGGTGTGTCTTTTACGGTGTATGGTCTGTTTAATTTATTTTTTATGGATTATTTCCTGCTTTTTCTTGTTTTTATAAAATAATGGCTTTATCTTTGGCGTCAAAATGTGAAGAGCGGTAACGAACCGGACGGCCGGGCGGGCAATTCACAGGATGACAAGATATTATTTACCAACTTAATTATTGATGAATTATGGCGTTAGATTTCAAGCTCAAAGACGTTGGTCACAACATCATCGTCAAGTTTATTCAGGCATACCTTCCCGAGGCAAAGAAGAAGTACTATGCCAAACCGGTGTTTCAGCCGATACTCGACCTGCACGCGGTTGCATCAAAGGCTGAGGTGTATAACATCAACACCTCGCCGAATGTGATCGAAAAGGGCCTGACGGCGGCACTGGAACTGATTTTTTATCTCATCGCAGACGGGTACATTATCCGCACACCGCTGTTCAGCATCGGGATACGTATCCCGGGCGAGTATGACGGGTCGGAGACGCATCTTCCGGATGGCATTCACCCCGAGGTGCGCCTGACGGTCAGCCCTGAGTTGCGTGAGTATGTAAAGGACAGCGTGCATGTCACGTTCGACGGCATCGAGGACATCAACGGCTTCATCGCGACGGCTACGGACGACGCTACGGGCCTGACGGACGAGACGGTGACGCCGGACAACATGCTGATTATCCGCGGTACGGGTCTCAAGATAGACAGTGATGCCCTGCACGCGACAGAGGTGGGCTGCTTCTTCCACAGCGATGCTGCGGGAGATACGCCGGCGCGCATCATCGCGCTCAACGAGCCGCATACACTGCGTGTCATTACTCCAACGGGCCTTGTCAAGGGTGTGAACTACAGCATTGTAATCCGTACGCAAAGCTCGGTCAGGAACAGTACGCATACGCTAAAGAATGTGCGTGAGATGACATCGGAGTTCACGCTTAAGGCACAGTAGCGGACTGAGTTGTACTTTACATTACGGTTTGTGAGGCCGGGTTGACTTTCGTGGTTAACCCGGCTTTTTTGTGTTATTTAGTGACCATGAACAGGCGCTGTTAGTGGTCGCTAACAGCGCCTGTTCATGGTCGTGAACAGGGGCTGTTAGGGGTCGCTAACAGGAGCTGTTCATGGTCGCTAAGTAAGGCTGTTCATGGTCGCTAA
>JAIRZY010000259.1 GCA_031266995.1 Tannerella sp. | reverse complement strand
GCCGTGAGCGTGTTCAGGCGCGACACGTCGGTCGTTCTCAGGTTCCAGTTCACGGCGTTTTTCGTACATTCGCTGTCGATATTTTCTGCCCATGCGATAAAATCTGCATCCTTTAAGGGTTGATAACTGCTTCTTCTCATCGATTTCATTTTTTATATTCGACAAAGGTACGTATTTTTTTATAATATGTACGTACATTTACACGATATGTATGTATATTCGCTCAATATGTACGTACATTTACATGATATGTATGTACATTCGCTCAATATGTACGTACATTTATATGATATGTATGTATATCCACTCAATATGTACGTACATTTTTATGATATGTATGTACATTTATTCTATATGTACGTATCTTTTTATAATATGTGCGGTAGCCCTGACCCTTGCCTGAGGTTGTCTCAAAAGCACGCAGATGACACGGATTAGACAGATTTTCGCAGATAAATAATCTGTGTTTATCTATTCAATCTGTATTATCTGCGTGCTAAAACACTTTTGAGACAGCCTCGGGTGGGGTACTTTTATCCTCGGATTTCCTCATTCTCACATTTGCCCGTTTCTACATTAATTATATATTTTCCCTTGTTCCGCACAATATTCCTGCTAAAGTGCAGTTATATCAGGTAAAAAGTCTTCGACGCGTGAAGAAAAGTCTTTATCCCATCCTGGCGGTCATGGCGGGCGCGGCCCTGCTGGCGGCTTGCAGCATGAAGAAAAACACGGCTGTGAGCAGGCGCTATCATGCCGTTACGGCGCGCTACAACACGTATTTCAACGGCAGGACGTCGTTCGACGAGACGCTGGCCGAGATGAACCGCTCGTATCGAGAGAGCTATACCGAACAGATACACATGTATCCCGTCAGCGCCCAGCCGAAAGACAAGGTCGAGACGGGCGGACAGTTCGACCGTGCTATCGAAAAGAGCAACAAGGCCATCCGGCAACATTCGATCAAGCAGAAGCCCGAACGCCGTGCCGGCTGGCGAAACGATCCTGCTCAGGTGGCCTTTCAGAACCGCGAGGAATACAACCCGTTCCTGCGTCGCTGCTGGCTGCTGATCGGGCAGGCGCAGTTTTACAATGCCGACTTCCTGCAGGCTTCGGCTACGTTTTCGTATATCACGCGCCATTATGCGACGGAACCCGGCATGGTGGCCGAGGCGCGCATCTGGCAGGCGCGCTGCTACGCCGAGATGGGCTGGCTGTACGAGGCCGAGTCGATGCTCGACAACCTGAGCAGCAACGGGATCCCCGATGCCAGCCGCGACGACTGCGACCGCGTCTATGCCGACTGCCTCATAAAGGCCGGACGCTTCGAAGACGCCGTTCCCTACCTGCAAAAGGCCATCAAGTCCGAACGGAACGGACGGCAAAGGAGCCGCATGCGCTACCTGCTCGGACAGCTCTACGCGGACATGGGCCGCAGGCAGGAGGCTTACGACATGTTTCGCCGCGTGGCTGCCTCAAGCCCGCCCTACGAGCTGGAGTTTGCCGCGCGCATACGGCAGACCGAAGTCTTCCCCGGCGCCGACACGCAGAAGATCCTGAAGATGCTCAACCGCATGGCGCGCAGCGACAAGAACCACGACTACCTCGACCAGGTGTACTACGCCATCGGAAACATATACATGAACCGCCTCGACACCGCCGCTGCAATCACAAACTACACGCTCGGGGTGGAAAAAAGCGTACAGAACGGACTGGACCGGGCGATATGCAACATCCGCCTGGGCGACATCCACTTCACGCGCCGCGACTACGTCAAGGCGCAGCCCTGCTTCAGCGAGGCCCTGGCGGGGATACAGAAGGAATATCGCGACTACGAGCGCGTCTACCGCCTCTCGGCCGTGCTCGACGAACTGGTCGTACACGTCGAGGCCGTCCACCTCCAGGACAGCCTCCAGGCGATCGCCCGAATGCCCGAAGCCGAACGGCTGGCGCTGATCGACAGGATCATCGAAGAATACATCGAAAACGAAAAACGCGCAAAGGAAGAAGCCGAACGTGAACGCTATCTGGCCGAACAGGACATGTCGGGCGCCGGCAACTTCAACCGTCCGGGCATGCAGGGCGCCGCCGGGATGCAGCCCGGCGCGGCGGCAGGCGACGGCAGCTCGTTCTATTTCTACAGTCCGCAGGTCGTCGCCCAGGGCAAGGTACAGTTTCAAAGCAAATGGGGCAAGCGCCCGCTCGAAGACAACTGGCGGCGGCGCAACAAGTCGATGCCCGTGTCCGACACGGCCGAAAGCCCCGAAAACGCGACGGAAGCCCTTCAGTTTGACGCGGAAGGCAATCCCGTCATACCCGTCGACTCGCTCCAGCTTCTCATGGATTCGCTCTCGGCCGACCCCAAGTCGCGCGAATACTACCTGCAGCAGATTCCCCTGACCGACGACGACCTCGAAGCCTCCGACATGATCATCGTCGACGGACTGTTCAACATGGGAATGATATACAAGGACATGCTCGAAAACCGCGAGCTGGCGGTCGAAACCTTCGAAGAGCTGGAACGCCGCTTCCCCGACAACAGGTACCGCCTGGACTACTATTATCACGCCTACCTGATGGCGCTGCGGTATCACGACGACGCGCTGGGCGAGAAATACAAATCCCGCCTGATCGCCGCCTTCCCCGAAAGCGACTACGCCACGGCCATCGCCGATCCCAACTACGAATACAACATACGGATGATGGACCGCGTGCAGGACTCGCTCTACACCACTGCCTACGCGGCCTATCTCGACGGCGACACCGCGACCGTGCGGCGCAGCGGCAAGTCGTTCGGCAACACCTATCCGCTCTCGCCGCTGATACCCAAATTCATGTTCCTCAACGCCCTCACCTACGTGCAGGCGGGCGACGTCGACGGCTTCAAGGCGGCGCTGAGCGCGCTGGTAGAGAAATATCCGCAGGCCGACGTGGCCGAACTCGCCGGCAGCATGTTGAAAGGTATCCTGCAGGGGCGCATCCTGATGCAGGGCAACTTCACGGGCATGGTCTGGGACCTGCGCTTTGGTCTGAGCGACACCGGGATGCTCTCGGCCGCCGACTCGGCCCGCCGCTTCACCGACGAGCCTGACAAGCCGCATCGCATGATACTCGTCTTCCAGACCGGCAGCATCGACCGCAACCAGCTTCTCTATGCCGTCGCCGCCTTCAACTTCGCACGCTTCACCGTCAAAGCCTTCGACCTGAGCATCGACGACGTCCGCAGCATCAGCATCATGACCGTCGGCGGATTCAGCGCCCTCGACGAAGCGCTCGAATACACGCGCATGATTTACGCCCCCGACGGATATGCGTCCATCGTCGACCGTGCCGTCTCGTTCTTTCCCATATCCGAAGACAATTTCGACACCCTGATGCACGGCAAGACACTCGAAGAATACATGACTTTCTTCGCCGAACACTATCTCGACCGGGCGCCCGAACTCGTCTCGCGCTGGCGTATCCGCATGGACGACGACGAAAACGTCACGAAAGCCGAAGACGAAGCCGTCGAAAAAGCCGCAGGCCTCTTCCCCGACGACGACGAAGAACCCGCACCCGAAACGGAAACGTCCCCGCTCGAAGAAACCGAAGAATCCACCCCCGAAGCGCCGCAAACGGGAGAAGAAACCGCACGCGCCGAAGAAGAACCCGAAGCCGCACAGCCGGAAGAGATTGAAGCGCCGCACGGCGAAGAAGAAACGGTCGAAGAAGCGCCCGAACAGAAACGTCCGGCCGAAATCACGCTCGAACAGTTGCTCGAACGCCGCAAACAGGCCGAGCAGGAAGAAGCACTGCGCAAGGAAACCGAACGTAAAGAGAAGGAGCAGGCCCGCAAAGACGCAGCCAAACTGAAAAAACAGCAGACCAAAGAACGCGAGCAGCTCCGCAAGCAAAAGGAAAAAGAACGTAAAATCCTTCTGAAGCAGCGCGAAAAGGAACGCCGGGAAAAAGAACGCGAAAACAAACGCAGGCTGAAGGAGCGGCAGACCGCCCGGCGCAGGTAATTCAAAATTCAGTGCTCCAGGCTTCGGACGAAGAAAAAAAGGCGGGACTTTCTGCAGAAAGCCCGCCTTTTCAATACAATACCATCCTTTTCAAATTTTCCCGACAAGGTCGATGCTGGGTGTCAGCGTATCGTCGCCCTTCTTCCATTTGGCGGGGCAAACCTGATCGGGATGCGAAGCAACGAACTGAGCGGCTTCGACTTTGCGCAGCAGCTCTTCCGCATTGCGTCCGATGCCGTTGTCGTGGATTTCGACGATTTTGACCTTTCCTTCCGGGTTCACGACAAACGTGCCGCGGTAGGCCATCCCGTCATCTTCGATGTGTACGCCGAACGCACGCGTCAACGTTCCCGTCGGGTCGGCCAGCATCGGGTATTTGATTTTACGAATCGTCTCGGAAGCATCGTGCCATGCCTTGTGCACAAAGTGCGAATCGGTGCTTACCGAATAGATTTCCACATTTAGCTCCTGGAAGCGGGCATACTTGTCTGCCATGTCTTCCAGTTCGGTCGGACATACAAAGGTAAAATCGGCAGGATAGAAAAAGAAAATCGCCCATTTCCCCGTCACATCACTGCTGGTGACAGTTCTGAAACTGCCATTTTGATATGCCTGTACTTTAAATTCAGGCAATTGAGAATTGATAATCGCTTGCATAGATTCAATTTTTTTACGTTTATTATTTAGTTTACTTCCGAAAAAAGCAGACCGGCGATGATTCGGTTGCCGTAAACCCCCGGCTCGTTCGCCAGTCGCTCTTTTCAAATTCTCTGCAAATCTACGCCTGTTTTTTGAGTCAATCAAATCAGTATTTTTTATCTTTGCATCAATTCTATCTATTTACGCTCATGGACCCGATTAAAGCATTTCTCGACGAACAGGCAGCGCTGACGAACACGCCGGCCTTTGCCGAAAACGACCCCGTGCAGTTTCCGCGGCGATATGCAAAGTTGCAGGACATTGAAATCGTGTCGTTCGTCATCGCAACCATCTCCTGGGGAAATCGCAAAATGATACTGAACAATGCCGAACGCCTGCTGTCACGCTGGGGAGACAGTCCGTACGATTACGTCATGAACGAAGGCTACCGCGTGCTCGGGAAAGCCAACGTTCACCGCACTTTCTTCGAACACGACTTGGCATATATGCTGCACGGATTCAGGCATATATTCGCATCGTACGGTAGCCTCGACAACTTTCTGACACAGCGAAACGCCGGGCAGGCCGATGCACCCGCCTGGTTTGCCGCATCCGCGATGCAGGCGGAAATGATGAAAGCACATGGCGGACAGTGTAATGGCAAATGCTTCCCTGCCAACCTCGGATATGCAGCCCTGAAACGTATCAACATGGCGCTGAGGTGGCTGGTGCGCAATGACCGCATTGTCGACCTGGGCGTATGGAATTGTATCCGGCCACATCAGCTTTTTATCCCCCTAGACGTACATGTAGGAAATACAGCACGCGAACTGGGACTGCTGCAGCGAAAAAGCAACGACCGCAAGGCCGTGGAAGAATTGACGGCCCGACTGCGTGTATACTGCCCCGAAGACCCCGTGAAATACGACTTCGCACTCTTCGG
>JAIRZY010000210.1 GCA_031266995.1 Tannerella sp. | reverse complement strand
TGTCGGGGTGAGACGACTCGAACGTCCGACCTCCACGTCCCGAACGTGGCGCGCTAGCCAACTGTGCTACACCCCGATTTTGAAATATCGGCTGCAAAGATACTAACATTTCTTTAGCTGCAAAATTTTTTCCGTTTATTTCGATTAAATCTTTTTTTGGCGTGTCGACAGAAATGATTACCGCACCGCTACAGCCCGGCAGCACAAATCAAAAGAATCGTTTTCAGTAGCCCGTACCTGCAGGAAGCCGACTTTTCGGAAGCCCCATTCAGAGGGACGTGAATCCATTTCGGATGCATGTCTGACCGGGTATCGGGATTTGTTTCAGGCTTTGCATCTGAAAATCGTTACATTCTGTTTATTTCATATTTACGGTTTCTGAAGATTATCGTATCTTTGCGGCCGGGTTTTATTTATTCATCATAGTTCCATATTTCATTATGAAAGGGAAAATCATCCGCTACGCCTCGGGTATCGCGATACTGGGCGCCATTGTTCTGCAGCCCGTCGCGGCGCAGCAGAGGGCGAAGCATACGGTCAGCGGCTACGTCTACGACCGTGCGTCGCGCGAGACGCTGCCCGGGGCGAACGTCGTCGACCGCGCGTCGGGGAAAGGCGCCGTGGCGAACGGCTACGGATTCTACAGCCTGCCGCTGGCGGAGGACGACGTCTCGCTGCACGCCTCGTACGTGGGTTACGGCGCGGGCGAGCGGCAGTTCGGTCTGACGAAGGATACGGTCGTCGATTTCTATCTCGACGCTTCGGGCCAGCTCGACGAGGTCGTGGTCGAGGCACGGCACAGGGCGATGACCGACGTCGCAAACACTGCTCCCGGTGCGCTGCGCATCTCGCCGGCCGCGATTCGCACCGTCCCGGCCATACTGGGCGAGGCGGACCTGATCAAGGTGCTGCAACAGACTCCCGGCGTGTCGGCAGGGACGGAGGGTTTTTCGGGCCTCTATGTCAGGGGCGGCAACAGGGATGAGAATCTGTACCTGATCGACGGCAACCCGGTGTATGACGTCAACCACCTGTTCGGCTTCTTTTCGACCTTCAATCCGGATGCCATCAAGAGCGTCGAGTTCTACAAGGGCAGCTTCCCGGCGCGATTCGGCGGACGGCTCTCGTCGGTGGTGAACGTGAGGACGAAGGACGGGAACATGCAGGACTACCGCGGCACGTTTACCGTCGGACTGATCTCGTCGAAGATACAGCTCGAGGGGCCGATCGTTCGCGACAGGGCGTCGTTCAGCATCGCCTTCAGGCGAACCTACCTTGACCTCCTGACGACGCCCGTGCTGTGGGTCGTCAATTCGCGGTCGAAGGACGAGAAGAATCATTTCGGATACCACTTTTATGACCTGAACGCGAAGCTGAACTACCGGTTTTCGGACAGGAGCAGGATATACGTCAACTGGTATTCGGGCGACGACGTCTTCAGCGGGCGGCAGGAATGGTATTCGGGCAGCGCGGGCTCCGATCTCGACAGCGAGGGCTTCTCCGTGCCCGGTACGGAATGGACGCGCAACTCGTATTCCGAAAACGGCGCCGGATGGAAGTGGGGCAACGCGCTGGCGTCGCTGAACTGGAACTACGTCTTCAGCCCGCAACTGTTTGCCAACATGAGCGCCGTATACAGCCGCTTCCATTCCGACATCAGCGTGTATGAGCAGTCGGAGGACAAGCGCAACGGCGTCGTGACCGACCGGAGCGAGACGGAGATGCATCACAATTCGGGCATACGCGACGTCGGCTACCGGATGGATTTCGACTGGGCGCCGCATCCGAACCATGCCGTACGGTTCGGCAGCAACTATCTGTTTCACACCTTCCGCCCCGAAGAGTACGGCCTTTCGACCTCGAACAGCCGCGAGGGAACGGCGCCGGCCGACGCGGCGGAGCGGAACGGCAACCGCCTGACGGCGCACGAGCTGTCGCTTCATGCCGAAGACGAAATCGACATCACGGCGCGCCTCAGGGCGAGCGCCGGAATGGTATTCTCGCTCTTCCGCGTCGAGGACCGCACGTACGCCGGCCTGCAGCCGCGCTTCTCGGCGCGCTACACGCTGGCCACGGACTGGTCGCTCAAGGCGTCGTATGCGGTGATGAACCAGTACGTGCACGTGCTTTCGCTCTCGACCGTCAGCCTGCCCAACGACCTGTGGGTGCCGTCGACGCGCAGCCTGCCCCCGATGGTGTCAGGGCAGCTCTCGGCCGGCGTCTACCACGAGCTGAACCGCACGTGGCACTTCTCGATCGAGGCTTATCACAAGACGATGGACGGCCTCGTCGAGTATCGCGACGGTGCGGCCGCCTTCTCGTCCGCTTCCGCGTGGGAGACGCGCGTGGCGACGGGGCAGGGCAGGGCTTACGGCGTCGAGTTGCTGGTGCAGAAACCCGAAGGCCGCCTGACGGGATGGCTGGGATACTGCCTCTCGAAGGCAGACCGCTACTTTCGCGGCAGAGAGGTGAACGGCGGCCTGCGCTTCCCGGCCAAGTATGACAGCCGCCACAGGGTCAACGTCGCCGCCGGATACAGGCTGAGCGACAGGGTCGATGCCAGCGCCACGTGGACGTATGGCAGCGGCGCGTGGATGACGGTCGGGCTTGAATCCTACGAGCAGCTCCTCCTGCCGGGCGGAAGCGTGTCGGGGAAATATGCGCTGCAAAACGCCACGCGGCCTTCCATCGTGCACTACGGCGCGCGCAACAACTACCGCATGAGTGACTATCACCGGCTGGACGTCGGGCTGAACATCGCCCGCCCAAAGAAGAACGGACACAGGGGAACGTGGAACATCAGCGTGTATAACGCCTACTGCCGCAACAATCCCGTTTTCGCCTATCCGACGACCGTCGAAGGCACCGACGCGCAGGGCCACACCGTGCGCCGGGCCGTGATCGAGGAGACGAGCTTCCTCGCGATCATCCCGTCCATCTCGTACACATACACGTTTTAACAGCTATGATGATGAAACACGGAACTGACATCGCCCTGCTCGCCGCTCTGTTCGCGGCGCTGCTCGGTTCGTGCACGAGGTCGGTCGATTTCGACGGCAGCCTGCCCGAACCGAAGCTTGCGGTTAACTGCTTCGTGGAACCGGATTCGCTTATCCGCGTCTTCGTTTCGCGAAGCTGGCACATCGGCGAAGCCGGGGGCGAGGCGTTTGCCGACGCGACCGTAGAGCTGTATATTAACGACGTGCGGCAGCCGCCCATGCAGGTTGTCGACGCCGGAACGGAGCTTTATCCCTCTTATGTTTCCCCATCTGTGGCGCGTGCCGGCGACCGCGTGCGGCTCACCGTCGCGCGGGAGGGCTATGGCGAGGTGACGGCCGAAACTGCCGTGCCGCACGGGGCGCCTGTCCTCGGCGTGGATACGGTGCGCGGCGGCGAACGCTCGCTTCGCTGCTTCGTCCGCCTGAAAGACGTCGAGCCGGGGACGCGCAGCTACTACCGCCTCGAGGTATGGCAGGAGGTGATGCACGGCGGCGAGCCGGCGCTGCGCTCCGTACGCTACGACTACGACCGCGAGCCGGCGCTGATGGCGGAATTTGACGGCGGAAACGACGACTTCATGGGCAACACGTCGCGCCTCAACACGTATGGCATCTTCGGCGACGACCTTTTCGACGGACGCGAGTATGCGCTCAACATTGGCGTCGAAACGGACGGCTACCGCGACTACGGTCCTGCCGGAGAGGCGGATGGCGACGCGCGCGGGGACTGCTTCGTCTTCCGCCTCGTCACTCTCTCGCCGTCTGCCTACCTCTACCTCAAATCTCTCACCCTTTACGAGCGCAACAGCGACGGAGGCGACTTTTTTGCCGAGCCGACGCCGGTATACAGCAACGTGGCGGGCGGCCTTGGCATCCTTGGAGGCTGCCATACGGCGACGGCAAGGGTATGCGTCGACCGGTGAACGCGACGGCG
>JAIRZY010000206.1 GCA_031266995.1 Tannerella sp. | reverse complement strand
CTTTTTTCATTAATATTTCGGCACAATACCGGCAAAAGTCACCGGAGTTTTTTATCATTTGTATCACTTGTTTCCCTGCCGTCATTTATTTAAAAGGCAATGACGGCGGGGATTTTTTTTGCTTGTATCGTCTTCTACCGTGCAATGCAATCCCGGGGGTGGATTGCTGAATACATTCGAGGTCAGTATGCTTGCGGGGGGATGATTCTTGACTTGACGGCATTGTGACACGGCTGATAATGAATGAATCGGTATTATTGGCGCACGCTTAAAAAAGCGCTTAAAAAAAAGATAACGAAAAATGTTTAGTTAAATTCTCAAATTAAGCGCCTTTTTAAGCGTTTTATTAAGACATAATTCTTTTCTTTGCAAAAAAAATTAAAGAAAAGAAGTCGCCGTGAAATACTCAATTACCCCCCCCCCCATGCGGTAATATAACTGATAGTCAATACCATACAGCCGCCTTCGCCGCGGCGACAATGCCCTGCTGCATAGCAGAGCCGGACATCCGAAAGGAAAATCTTATACATAATATATTGAAACCGTGCCGCAGGACAGGCCGGTTTCATACAGGGAAAACGCTTTCAGCCGTAACGAAAGCGGTGCGAACGTGCGTGTCTTTTTCGACTGCAGAGCGAAAAGGATTCCATGAATGGAATGTTGAACTTTAAGATTTGAAAACCATGACGAATCCCATTATCCGCATAGACAGTTCATGATGTATTCTCCGGGGACAAACCGCACTCTTAACTGCGCGGTCTCCGGCTTCGACGCCGGAGCAGAAATCCCCCCCCCATACGTGTAGACTTATTTTATTGCATATAATTTTATAAACAAACAGAATCTATGAACATGAAATTATTTAAAAAGAATGGATTGATCCGAATGAATTTCATTTGGATAATGTGTTGTTTCCTGACGGCCGTCCAGGGCTTTGCCCAGACACGAACCGTGACGGGAACAGTGACGGACCGGCAGACCGGCGAAGAGGTGATCGGTGCAACCGTAGCGATTGCCGGGACTGCCAAGGGAACGGTGACGGACATAAGCGGCCGCTTTTCGCTGCCGGACGTGCCGGCAAATGCCGTGTTGACATTTTCCTACGTCGGATACGTGCAGCAGCGCATCGCCGTCGGGACTCAGTCGACGATAAACGTGCAGATGGAGGAAGACGTGGCGGCGCTGGAAGAAGTCGTCGTCGTCGGATATGGAACTCAGAAGAAAGTGACGTTGACGGGTTCGGTCGTGGCCATAAGCAGCGAGCAAATCGTCACGACCAAAAACACGAATCTTCAGAACATGCTTACCGGCAAGCTGCCCGGCCTGCGCGTGATACAGAAGACGTCCGAGCCGGGGCAGTTCACCAATCAGTTTGACATTCGCGGACTGGGCGATCCCCTGTTTGTGGTGGACGGCGTGCCGCGCAGCGATTTCCCGCGTATGGATCCGAACGATATCGAAAGCGTGTCCATCCTGAAGGATGCCTCGGCGGCTATCTACGGTGTACGAGCCGCTAACGGGGTTGTACTGATTACGACCAAGACGGGCGCCAGACAAAAGGCGTCTATCGAATATTCCGGATACTATGGAGTCCAGATGCCGGCCGAGATACTGGATCCCATCAATGCGTGGGATCGCGCCGTGCTGTTCAACGAAACGACCATGCGCAACACGACAAATCCGCACAAAGTATATGACGAGCAATATTTTCAGGATTTGAAGGACGGCAAGCTGCCCGACACCGACTGGTATGGCGAAGTGATGCGCAACACGGCCGTGCAGCAACAGCACAATGTTTCCATTCAGGGCGGAACCGACAGGGTGGATTATTTTGTCAATCTCGGCTACAACGATCAGGGCAGCTTTTTCAAGACGAATTCGTCAAATTACCAGCGCTACAATCTGCGTGCAAATCTCAACGCCGAGATTGTCGACAACCTGAGAGCCTCCGTCAAGCTGAACTATATTACGGATCAGACAAACCGTCAGAACTACAGCGCGGAGTCGATTTTCGCGAAGTTATGGCGTTCCAAGCCTACGGATCCCGTCTATGCCAACGATACGGAGCCTTACTATACGCACCCGACCAGCGGCGATATCGAAAACGTTGTGCCCCTGATTCATCCCGAACTGAGTGGCGAGGTGAACAATAAAAAGCATATTCTGCAATCCAACATGTCGCTCAATTATCAGATTCCGTCCGTTAAGGGTCTGTCGGCTAATTTTATGTTCAGCTATGACCGGACGTTCGACGATAATTCCAACTTCAAGAAGGCTTTCAACGAATATACTTACAACGCGGCGAACGATACTTACACGGCCTATACGCGCAACTCTCCGACGCAGTTGACCCGTAGTTACGCCACAAGCTATTCGACGCTGTGGAACGCATCGCTGAATTACGACAACACGCTCATCGAGAAACACCACGTCGCGGCCCTGCTGCTGTATGAGGAAAGCTACGGGCAGAACTATAATTTGCGCGCCATGCGTTATTTCAGCATGCCTATTCCCTATCTGTTTGCGGGCGACACCGAAAATCAGGAAGGCTACGGGAGCGGGCTGTCGGAAAGCGCAAACAAGGCTCTGGTCGGCCGTTTGAACTACGATTTCATCAGCAGATACATGCTGGAACTGGCTTTTCGCTACGACGGATCTTCCAAATTCCCGAAAGGCAAGCAGTGGGGATTCTTCCCGAGCGTCCAGTTGGGTTACCGTATTTCGGAAGAATCGTTTTTCAAAGACAATATTCCATTTGTCAGCAATTTGAAGTTCAGGGGATCGTGGGGAATACTCGGTGACGACCGCGCTTCGGAGTTCCAGTTCATCGAAGGGTACGACTATCCGGCATCGGGAGGCAATCGCAGCCGGCCGGCCGGTTACGTATTCGGCAACACGTATACGAATGCGCTGGGTTTCCGCAATGCGCCCAACCCCGACATCACGTGGTATACGTCAACAATGAAAAATATCGGCGTTGACCTGGATTTATGGCACGGGCTGTTCGGATTCTCGCTTGACCTTTTCCAGCGCGACAGGGACGGATTGCTTGACACCCCGTCGATCATCGTTCCGGGAACATTCGGGTCGGGCATCTCTCAGGCAAACCTCAATGCCGACCGCAACAAGGGATTTGAGCTTGAACTGAGGCATCATAACAGCATAAACAGGGATTTCGAATATAGCGCAACAGGATTTGTCACCTTGACCCGTGGCATGCTGACCAAAAAGGTACAGCCCGAGCGGTCAAATTCGCACGACTACTGGCGTAACAATCAGGTTGGCCG
The DNA here is from genome assembly GCA_031266995.1 of Tannerella sp. Lineage (GTDB taxonomy): Bacteria > Bacteroidota > Bacteroidia > Bacteroidales > Tannerellaceae > Tannerella. The sequence continues at coordinate 3,809 of JAIRZY010000206.1, read as the reverse complement.
TTACACCGATATCTGGTTTGGCAAGGAAGCTGCCGGTACGTATCAGTCATACGATGAAATCGTCAACTCCATATACTCCAATATCGGCACGTTGCCGGGCGACCCGATTTATCTGGACTGGAACGGCGACGGCGTGATCGACGGCGATGATGACCATCCTATTGCGACTACTACCAATCCGGGATCTTCATTTCAGGATCAGCGAAACTATCCGCTGATGAATTTTGCCCTGACGCTCGGAGCGCGGTATAAATGCGTTGACCTGTCGATGCAGTTTCAGGGATCGGCCATGTCGTATGTATCTTACGGGGAACAGTTGATGATACCGCTTGCATGGGACGGCAATGCGCTGCCGATCCTGTTCGATCGCTGGCATCCCGTTGACCCGGATGTAGATCCGTACATTCCCGGAACACAGTTCGTTTCGGGTCGCTATCCTTACGGCCTGACACGCGCCGAAACAAACTCGGAATTTAATATTCAAAACGGCACCTATGCCCGCCTGAAAAACATGGAGCTGGGGGTCACGCTGCCCCGGAATATCATCACCGACAGGTTAAAAATCAGCAGTCTTCGCCTGTACGTCAACACTTACAACCTGTTTACGATTACGAAGGTAAAAGGACTTGACCCCGAAAGGCCTACCGAACTCTACGGCTACATGTATCCGCTGAACCGTACCGTCAATTTCGGCGGCACGATTAAATTTTAACAATCAGATTCAACCAATTAACAGATCAGATATGAAAAAAATATATTTAATAACGATGGCGTTTTCCGTATGCTGGCTTACGTCGTGCGTCGATTTGGACATTACGCCAAAAAACATTCTGACGGCTCAGGATATTTATTCCGAAGGCGGTATCAAGGCATACATGGCAGGCATGTACCGGAGCCTGCCGATGGAAGACTTTCATTACGCAGCAAACAGCTCGTCGAACAGCGGCTATTTTAACACACTGAACATCTGGCAGCTCGGGACACTGACGGGCGAAATGTGCAACGAAGACAGCGGATTCGGGCAGTATCACCGCGGCGGTTACTGGGGCGACGGCTTCAAGCTCATACGCCAGGCCAACACGCTGATCAGCGACTTGCCCAATTATCCGGAACTGGCGACTTATGCTTCGGCATGGATTGCCGAGGCAAAGTTTATCCGCGCATACGTTTATTTCCAACTGGCAAAGCGATATGGCGGAATGCCCATCGTCGAAACGCCGCAAACGCTGGATCCCAATGACGAATCAGTCCTGTGGATAGCAAGAAGCAGCCATGCCGATACGTATGATTTCATTTTGAAAGACCTCGACGAGGCCATTGCCGGCATGCCGGAAGCGAGCGAAGCCGCCCGCGCCAACAAGTATGTTGCAGCCGGGCTGAAAAGCCGCGTTGCGCTGTATGCTGCTACCACGGCGCGTTACGGTCATGACAAGTTCCCCGACTGGGAGGTCGACGGCGTCCTGCTTCAGGGCATCCCGGCCGACAGGGCGACCGGCTATTTCAAACTGGCCTGGGACGCCGCCAAACTCATCGAGGGACATTATGAACTGCACAATGCCAATGCGGACAAGGTCGCCAATTTTGCCGAAGTGTGGGAAAAATGCGATAACAGCCGCGAAAGCATGTGGCTGCGCAAGAATGACTATTTGATGACGACCCACTCGATGGATGCGCTCTTCAGCCCGGTGCGCCTGACGACAACGTACGGCGGCCGCTACGGCGTCCCGCTGGACTGGGTCGAACTCTTCGACGGTCTGCCGCTGAACAGCGAAGGACATTTCAGCGCCTTCGACGAAGACGGCAACTACCTCGTGTATGACAACTGCCACCAGATGTGGGACGCTGCCGAGCCGCGCCTGCGCGCTCAGATCTTCGTCCCGGGCATGGAGGCAAGAGGCTTCCGGATTGACGTCCGTTCGGGCGTGTTCAACAGGGACATAGACCCGGATGCGGACAGGTTCAAAAAGTTCAGCATCGACGACGGCGCCACCAACTTCAATTACAGGGACGGCCAGACCGATTCGCGGATACCAGAGAAAAACATGTTTGCGTCGGATAACTCAAGGATTATCACCCAGAACAACAACAATACGGAATCCGCAACCTACGACGACATCCCGGGCATGAGAATCTTCATAGCCGGACTGGACGGCCCCAAGATGAAATGGAACGGGCAGGGCAGCACGATGACCGGCATACTGCTGCGGAAATTCCTGAACTTGAGCATGCCTCTTGCGTCCGTCAAGCTGGAGGAATCCATGCAGTCATGGATTGAGATGCGTTACGCGGAAATCCTGCTGAACCGTGCCGAGGCGGCGATTGAACTCTTCCAGAGCGGAGAAAAGAACTATCAGGACATCGACATGCAGCAGGATGCTTACGAATGTATCAATGCCGTGCGCGACCGTGCCGGCGCCGACTTGCTGACGAACAAGGCCGAGCTTTCAAGTGATCCGGCCTATACGAACTGGACGAAACCCGGCCCCAAGGGTCAGGGTGCATGGGTGGAAGGCCCGAACCGCGCGCTGCAAATCCTCCGCGTCGAGCGCTACAAGGAGCTTGCCAACGAAGCGAAAATCTACTGGGACCTGATGCGCTGGTTCACGTTCGACACGCAGTTTAACCAGACGAACAAGCGCGGCCTGTACTCGTTCATGTTCACCAAAGGCGCCGTGGTCGACGGGGACGGCCTTCCCGACGGCAAGTATATCTACGATGCCAAGCAGGGCGAACACTATTGCGAACCCACCACGTTCGACAGGAACCGCTACTACGAAGGCATCCCTTCCGGCGAACTTCAAAATAATCCGCTGTTACAGAAAAACAGGAATCAATAATATTTAAAATTTCAAGATATGAAACGGTTAAATTTATATAGCGTACTTGTTCTATGCTGCCTGCTGCTCGCCGGTTGCGAAATAGACAACTATGAGGCCCCGGACTGCACGGTGGAAGGCAGGATTTTCGATCACCTCGGCCAGCCCTTCCAGGTCAACCAGGGAGCGGGCATCATCCGCATCCGCGAAATCAGTTGGGCGAAAGACAGCGCCACGTACACGTCCAACCGGACGCTGAAGGTACAGCAGGACGGCACGTACCACAATACGAAAATCTTCCGGGGCGAATACCGCCTGCTGCCCTACAGCGGCGCCTTTTTCCCCTACGACGATGTCAATGCGGACAATGACGACGCCGGCGAACTCGTTACGGTAAACGGAACAGCCACGCAGGATTTCACGGTCACGCCCTATCTGACGCTCGAATGGGTGCAGAAGCCGGCGGTCGACGCCGAAGGCTACCTGAACTGCTCCGTCCGCTTCACCCGCAACCAAAAGCCCGGCTACGAAATGCCGGATCTCCGGCAGGCCAACCTGCAAGTCTCGCGTTCGATCAACGCCGGCGCAGCCGACGGCAACCTGTTCACCACACGGATGAACATCACGAACGACATGGAAGGCACGGAGATTCATTTCCGCACGGTAATACCGCTGAAATACACCGGTATCGACTACTGGGTGCGTGTCGCAATGAACTGCCAGACCGCCGCCGGCAAGCCGGAAACGAACTATCCCGGAATGGGCGCGGAAAACTTCTCGACAATCGAAAAGATTCATGTGCCTTGAAGTTTAACGGGCAACCCGGAATGAAGAAGAAAGAGGGCGGAAATTCGCAAATCTTTTTATCTGCCCTCTTTTTTCATTAATATTTCGGCACAATACCGGCAAAAGTCACCGGAGTTTTTTATCATTTGTATCACTTGTTTCCCTGCCGTCATTTATTTAAAAGGCAATGACGGCGGGGATTTTTTT
>JAIRZY010000157.1 GCA_031266995.1 Tannerella sp. | reverse complement strand
ATTAAGTGTTACTTTTACACCAAAATTTCAAAATCAACATAAATCATTAAAGAAATGGAAACATTAGACTGGATTGTAATCGGGGTATTTTCCCTCGCACTGATCGGAATCATTCTGTGGGTCATGAAGCAAAAGCAGAACAACGCGGCCGATTATTTTCTCGGAGGACGTGACGCGACATGGATCGCCATCGGCGCCTCCATTTTTGCATCGAACATCGGATCGGAACACCTCATCGGACTGGCCGGAGCCGGTGCCTCCAGCGGAATGGCGATGGCGCACTGGGAAATCCAGGGCTGGATGATACTCATTTTAGGCTGGGTTTTCGTCCCCTTCTATTCGCGCAGCATGGTCTACACCATGCCCGAATTTCTCGAACGCCGATATAATCCCCAGTCGAGGACAATCCTGTCCGTCATCTCACTCATCAGCTATGTGCTGACGAAAGTCGCCGTGACCGTCTATGCCGGAGGGCTTGTCTTCCAGCAGGCTTTCGGCATAAAGGAACTCTGGGGCATCGACTTCTTCTGGATTGCCGCCATCGGGCTGGTCGTCATCACGGCGCTCTACACCATCTTCGGCGGCATGAAATCCGTGCTCTACACCTCCGTCCTCCAGACGCCGATCCTTCTCTTAGGCTCGCTCATCATCCTCATCCTCGGCTTCCGGGAGCTTGGCGGATGGGATGAGATGATGCGGATCGTCGGCGCCACAACCGTCAACGACTACGGCGATTCGATGGCCAGCCTGATTCGCAACAACGGAGACGCCAATTTCCCGTGGCTCGGCGCGCTCATCGGCTCGGCCATCATCGGATTCTGGTACTGGTGCACCGACCAGTACATCGTCCAGCGCGTCCTTTCGGGCAAGAGCCAGCGGGAATCGCGCCGCGGTTCCATCTTCGGCGCCTACCTGAAACTGCTGCCCGTCTTCCTCTTCCTCATCCCCGGCATGATCGCCTTCGCCCTTCATCAGAAAACCGGCACGTTCCTGCCCCTCACGGACGGCGGCGTCCCCAACGCCGATGCCGCGTTCCCCACGCTGGTCGAGAAACTCCTCCCCGCCGGACTGAAAGGCCTCGTCGTCTGTGGCATCCTCGCCGCCCTGATGAGTTCGCTCGCGTCCCTCTTCAATTCGTCCGCCATGCTCTTTACCATCGACTTCTACAAACGCTTCCGCCCGAAAACACCCGAGAAGCGATTAGTCATCATCGGACAGATCGCAACCGTCGTCATCGTCGTTGCCGGCATCCTCTGGATACCCATCATGCGCAGCGTGGGCGACGTGCTGTATGCTTACCTGCAAGACGTTCAGTCCGTACTCGCACCCGGCATCGCCGCCGCATTCCTGCTCGGCATCTGCTGGAAGCGGACAAGCGCAAAAGGCGGAATGTGGGGCCTGATTGCCGGCATGGTCATCGGACTGACCCGCCTGGGCGCCAAAGTATACTACAGTTCAGCCGCCGCACCGGATGCAAACCTGTTCAAATACGTCTTCTACGACGTGAACTGGCTGTTCTTCTGCGGCTGGATGCTGCTGTTCTGCATCCTTGTCATCGTCGCCGTAAGCCTGCTGACGAAAGCCCCGTCCGAAGAAAAAATACGCGGCCTCGTCTTCGGCGCTTCAACCCGCGAACAGCTCGCCGAAACGCGCGCAAGCTGGAATCACTGGGACATCCTGCATACCTGCATCATTCTCGGCATAACGGTCGCATTCTACGTCTATTTCTGGTAAACATGCCCAAATGCAATTACTATCGTGAACATCCGAAGTTCTATGTAAGCATCGATTGCATCATCTTCGGATTCAGCCGGGGAAAATTAAACCTCCTTTTGCTGAAGCGCAATTTCGAACCGTCAAAAGGACAATGGTCTTTGATGGGAGGCTTCGTACAAAAGGACGAGAGCACCGACAACGCCGCCAAACGCATACTGCGCGAACTGACAGGACTTGACGATGTTTACATGGAACAGGTCGGCGCTTTCGGCGAAATCGACCGCGACCCGGGCGAACGCGTCGTCTCCATCGCCTACTATGCACTGATAAACATTGACGACCACGACGAGCAGTCCGTACAAAGCCACAACGCATCCTGGACGGACATCAGCGCGCTTCCCGAACTCATCTTCGACCACCGCGAAATGGTCGACCGGGCACGCAACATGATGAAACAGAAAGCAAGCGTCGAACCGATCGGCTTCAACCTGCTGCCCGAACTCTTCACGCTCACCCGGCTGCAAACGCTCTACGAAGCCATCTACGGCGAAACGATGGACAAGCGGAATTTCCGCAAGCGCGTCGCCGACATGGCGTTTATCGAGGAAACCGGTATCATCGACAAGACAGGCTCCAAACGCGGCGCCCGCCTGTACCGGGTGAACAGCGACCTGTACCGGAAAACCGGGAAATTTAAAATCTGAAGCGTATGTTGGAACAATTAAAAGAAGAAGTTTTCCGAGCCAACCTCGACCTGGTAAAACACGGACTGGTACTGTTCACGTGGGGAAACGCCTCCGCGATAGACCGCGCATCGGGACGGATCGTTATCAAGCCGAGCGGCGTATCGTATGACCGCATGACAGCCGAAGACATGGTCGTGACAGACCTCGACGGAACCGTCGTCGAGGGACGCCTGAAACCTTCGTCCGACACCCCCACGCACGTTGCGCTATACCGCGCCTTCCCCGGCGCGGGAGGTGTCGTCCACACCCATTCCACCTATGCCACGGCATGGGCGCAAGCCGGACGCGACATCCCGAACATCGGCACAACGCACGCCGATTATTTCCACGACGCCATCCCCTGCACGGACGATATGACCGAAAACGAGGTAAACGGCGCTTATGAACTCGAAACGGGAAACGTCATCATCAGGCGTTTCGAGGGACTGAATCCTGTACATACGCCGGGGGTTTTAGTGAAAAACCACGGCCCTTTTTCGTGGGGGAAAGACGTGCACGACGCCGTTCACAATGCCGTCGTCATGGAGCAGGTCGCCCGGATGGCCTGCATCGCATACAGCGTGAATCCGAATCTTACGATGAATCCCCTCCTCATCGAAAAACATTTCAGTCGCAAACATGGCCCCGGGGCCTATTACGGACAGTAAAAAGATTTAAAGACTTAAAGACATATAAACTCTTAAACAATAAAATTTATGGAAGCATTTGAAAATTATGAAGTATGGTTTATCACGGGAGCACAGCTCCTCTATGGCGGCGACGCGGTCAAGGCCGTCGACAGTCACTCCGGCGAAATCGTGAAAGAACTCAACAAGTCGGGAAACCTCCCGGTGAAAGTCGTGTACAAAGGCACGGTAAATTCATCCAGAGAAGTGACCGAAACGCTGAAACAGGCAAACAGCAACGATCGGTGCATCGGCGTAATCACGTGGATGCACACGTTTTCTCCGGCAAAAATGTGGATTCACGGACTGCAGGAATTTCGCAAGCCGCTGATGCATCTGCATACCCAGTTCAACCGGGAAATACCGTGGGACACGATGGACATGGACTTCATGAACCTGAACCAGTCGGCGCACGGAGACCGCGAATTTGGTCACATCACCGCACGCATGCGCAAACCGCGCAAGGTCGTCGTCGGCCACTGGAGCGACAGCAAAACGCAGGAGAAAATATCCGTATGGATGCGTGTGGCGGCAGCATGGGCCGACGCGCAGGATCTGCTCATCATCCGCCTGGGAGACCAGATGAACAACGTCGCCGTGACGGACGGCGACAAGGTCGAGGCCGAAATGCGCCTGGGCTATCACGTCGACTACTGCCCGATAGCGGAACTCGTCGCCATACAGGAAAAAGTCACCCCGTCGGAAATATCCGCCCTGATGCAGGAATACGAAAACCTCTACACCTTCGCCCCCGCCTGCCTGCCCGGCGGTGCAAAGCGCGGACAGGTGGAGGAAGCGGCACGCATAGAAATCGCCCTGCGCAAACTGCTGACGGCAAAAGGAGCCAAAGCCTTCACAACGAACTTCGACGACCTCGAAAACATAGACCAGATACCCGGCCTCGCCTCGCAGCGCCTGATGGCCGAAGGTTACGGCTTCGGCGCCGAAGGCGACTGGAAAACGGCCGCCCTCTATCGCACGATGTGGTTCATGAGCCGCGGCCTGCCGAAAGGATGCTCTTTCCTCGAAGACTATACGCTGAATTTCGCAGCGGAGAAAAGCTCCATCCTGCAAGCGCACATGCTCGAAGTATGTCCGCTGATAGCTGTCGAGGAAAAACCGGTAATGGACGTTTTCGCCCTCGGAATCGGCGGAAAGAACGACCCCGCACGTCTGATTTTCACAAGCAAAACAGGCGAAGGCGTAGCCGCAACAATCGTCGACATGGGCAACCGCTTCCGCATGATTGTGAACAAAGTGGACTGTATCAAGCCGAACCCGCTGCCGAAACTGCCCGTCGCATCGGCGCTGTGGATACCGCGTCCGAACTTCGAGACGGGAGCCGGCGCATGGATACTCGCCGGCGGCACGCACCACACGAGCTTCTCGTACGACCTGACGGTGGAATATCTCGAAGACTATGCCGAGATTGCAGGCATCGAACTGCTGGTCATCGACGAGCACACGACGATATCCGAATTTAAAAAGGAAATGCGGATGAATGAAATTTATTACATGTTAAACAAAGCCCTGCAATAAGATATGAAATATGTAATCGGACTTGACTATGGCACCGACTCCGCCCGCGCACTGGTCGTGAACGCGGAGAACGGAGCGATTATCGCTTCGGCGGTACGGAACTATCCGCGCTGGTCGGAAGGCAAATACTGCAATCCTGCAATCAATCAATACCGCCAGCATCCGCAGGATTACATCGACGTCCTCGAATCGACCGTCGAGGCCGCCCTCTTGCAATGTCCCGAAGGAACGGCCGGACAGGTCGCCGGCATAGCCTTCGACACGACGGGAAGCACGCCCGCATTTACGGATGCCGCCGGGATGCCCCTGGCGCTGTTACCCGACTTTGCGGAAAACCCGAACGCGATGTTCGTTCTCTGGAAAGACCACACCGCCGTGAAAGAAGCGGCTGAAATCAACAGATTGTGCAAAACGTGGGCAATCGACTATGCGGCATACGAAGGCGGCATCTATTCATCGGAATGGTTCTGGGCAAAGGCGCTGCACGTGCTGCGCGACGACGAAGCCGTCCGCGAAAAGGCTTACTCCATCGTCGAACACTGTGAATGGCTGCCGGCGCTCATCACCGGCGTGAAAGCGTCGAAAGACATCGTTCGCAGCCGTTGCGCCAATGGGCACAAGGCGATGTGGCACGAGAGCTGGGGCGGACTGCCCGGCGAGGATTTCCTGACGGCGCTCGACCCGCTGCTCAAAGGCTTCCGCGG
>JAIRZY010000156.1 GCA_031266995.1 Tannerella sp. | reverse complement strand
ACGTTTGATAAACAGTCCACGGTCATCTGCAAGGAAGACGTTGGCGTATATGGAGAAAACCGTTTGCTGCTGGCGGTTCAGAACAGCGGCAGATTCCTTACGCTGGGAATCAACTGCGGCGGCAACTATGCAGAATGCGACGCTCCCGTTTCCACGCAGGAACTCTGCGACGGTCGCTGGCACTTGCTTGCAGGCACATTCGACGGTCGCATGATGCGCGTTTACCTTGACGGACAGGAAATCGGCTCGTTTGAACGCCAGACGCCGCTCAACACCGTTCACGACTATGTTCCCGTCAGGGGACGGAACGATATTGAAAGATCGAATTATAAAACGCTTGAAGAAGCTACAGTTCGCGGCGTCCCGATGTATATAGGATCTGTAAACGGCAGGAAAGACTTCTTTAACGGCAAAATCGACGACGTCCGTTTCTACTCCCGGGCAATTGACGGGCAGACTGTCGCCAGGCTATATTCCGAAGGCAGGCAGTCGCCGTCAGCCGGAGTAAAAACAGCTCGGGAAACAGCAAAAACACTGTACGGCAGGGGAAATTCGTTCTCCGAAACGCTCGGAGCAACTGACAGGAAGCTCATGCAGCATCCGGATGTGGACGGACTTGCCGCTGTGGAACTGCAGCGCCTGATACGCAGTGATTTTCCGGCGGAAACAAACGCATATATCATGAAATGGCAGAAAAGCCCGCTCGACAATCTCCTGTTGAACGAAAAGGAACGTCGCAGTCTGGCGGAAAAACTTGCTGCTCCGGCGTTTGAATATCTGCCGATTACTGATTTGCAGTGGAGCGTTCTGCCCGGCTCCGAGCGTTCCAAATGGGAGCGCGTCAAGTGGATCCGTTCGCAGTTCGATTTAAAAGACGATACCCTGTGGACTGCCCGTATCGACAAAACTCAGCTTGGCGCCATGCTTTACGAAATGGAAAACCTTGTTGAGGAACGTCCTGTGGTTTATGAGCGAGTAGCCAAATACACGAAACCATACACTCCCGCCACCTCCGACCGTACCGCCGACGAAGCGCTGAAAATAATCCAGAACGAATGGCTCTTCCAGTGCGACGGAAAACCGACCGTTCAACTGACTCTGGACGAAATAAAGTGGGCGCGGAAACTTGCATCGCGCCTTAATCTTGACAAAAACATAATTGAAGGTTTCAATACGCAATTCGACGAACTCGAAGCAGTGGCAAAAGCGAAAAGTCCGGAAAGCGAGGACAGAGACCTGTATTTTGCAGTGCGTACGCTGAAGCGCGAGCTGATGTTCAGGAATCCCGTAATCGATTTCGAGTCCATATTATATATCGACAATCCAAATCCATCGGGAAACGAATGGAATCACGAAACACGTCACCGGCTCGGCTATCAGGCAGTTCCGGGCGGACGGCTCATTGTACAGAAAGGATTAAGTCCCGGCGGAAAGATGACGAAACTCATGCCGCAGGAGCCTTTGCACGGCGCATTCTGGCGTCCCGACCTCTCGTATGACGGCAAGCGTGTGCTGTTTTCATACAAGCCGCACAACGAAAAAACATTCCATATCTACGAAATCGGAATTGACGGGACAAACCTGCGCCAGCTCACCGGCGGCATTTTCGACGACCTTGATCCGATTTACATGCCCGACGGCAAAAATATCATGTTCCTGACAACGCGCGGACACATCTACGTGCGCTGCATGCCGCCGACCAACGCCTTCGTCATGGCGCGTATGCCCCTCGACACAAAACCGGGAGACAAAAGCCTGTACATCATCTCGCGAAGCGGCGAACCGGAATACACGCCATCCGTATTGAACGACGGACGGGTGATATACACGCGCTGGGAATACACGGACAAGCCGGTTTGGCGCGCTCAGAGCCTGTGGACAATGCGGCAAAACGGCACTCTGGTTCAGACGCTGTGGGGAAACCAGTCCGTATGGCCCGACCTGCCCAAGGACGCCCGTCAGATACCGGGAAGCAATCGCATAATGTTTACCGGAAGCGCCCATCACAACTGGTTTTCGGGCAGTATCGGCATTGTCGATCCATCGCAGGGATTCAACTTTCCCGACGGTCTGACCAAGGTTACTCAGGAAATCGAATGGCCCGAATGCGGCAAGGCTCCGGTCAATCCCGTCGAAAGTCCCGACTATCATTCCGCAGGCAGGTATGTTGCCTGCTATTCACCATATCCACTTGGCGAGAAGGACTTTATTGTCTCCGCAAAACGCGGGAAGAATGGCAAATTCGTACTTATGCTGATGGATACCGACGGCAACAGGGAAATCATCAACGAAGGCGAACACAACATCTGGGACGCAATTCCCGTACGCAAACGCGCCGTGCCCCCGGTGCAGCCCGACATGATCGAATGGCCCTCGTGGGAGGAACGCGACAATCCCAAACCGGGGATACTCTACAGCAACAACGTTTACGACGGCGCTCCGGAAGAACTGAAGGACAGGGCAAAATATCTCCGCATCTGGTCTATCGACCACAAGACATACACATACTGGTTTAAGCGCACTTACGTATCGACGGGACCGGAGATTTCAGCCGTGCAGTCGGAAGGCGTAAAGAAAATCATCGGGACGGTTCCGATCGAGGACGACGGAAGCGTGAATTTCCTTGCGCCGAGCGGCATCGCCCTGCATTTCCAGCTTCTGGACGAAAACCAGCGCGCCCTGCAGACAATGAAATCGTTCACCGGAGTACAGCCTGGAGAACCGCGCGGATGTCTCGGATGCCACGAATCGCATACCCGCACGGTAAATATCACGCAGATGGGAAAAGCCCTGCAGCGCAGTCCCTCGACGGTCACGCCCGTTCCGTGGGAGGATATTTCGGTGGGCTACGAGCGCTATGTGCAGCCCGCGCTCGACAGGCACTGTCTGAAATGCCATCAAAGTCCGGAGCAGGAAGGATATAAGAGGTTCAATGCCAGTCTCCGTCCGGGATTCCTCGGATTCAAGGAACCGTACATGACGCTGCTGGGCAGCCCGACCTGGGGCATGGTTTACAAAAACAGGGAAAACGTTTGCGGCGGCTATGGCTGGGCGGATGTGATTCTGGTCGAATCGTTCGGCACGACCGATTCCCTTGCATATCGTGCAACGCCTCCGATGACGAAACTGTCCTACAAAAGCCGTCTGGTTGATGTGATGTCGAGCGGCAAACATCACGGCGTGAAGGTTGAAGGCGAAGATTTGCTGCGCGTAATCCACTGGGTGGATGCAATGGGCCCGTATAACGGTTTTGAAGAACTGCGGAAAATGGAAGATCCCGTTTTTCAGGGAAAGGACTGGCTGTCGCAGCGTCCGAGAATACAAACTGCTCCGATTGTGCCGCGTCCCGGCCCGTTCGACGCCTTTGCAACGGATGAGGCTTACGATATTCCGTCTCCCGAAAGTTATAACAAACTGCCTCTTTGCGTAAGGGGGAATTGATGAATTAATATGACAGGAAACGGTATCAGTATTATTTTCCTCTTATTATTGGGGATAAAAGTTTCCGCGCAGGAAAGCGGAGTGGCAGCCGGAATGAAAGAGCCGGTGTATGTGTACTGCAACTGGTCGGCATACGACGAACTTTCCGACAGCGTCAGGCTGACGGAAGGTCTGGCAATGCGCGAACTGGACGAAATCGTCCGCCTGAAAAAGCAGGGCGTGCGGTTTGATTATTACCTGATGGACGCTTTCTGGTTTGACCCCGACGGCGGTTACCGCACATGGCGTAAAAACGACTGGCCCGACGGCCCCGGCCGCTGGCTGGAAGCCTGCAAAGCCAATAACCTCATACCCGGACTGTGGTTTTCTACTAACAGGATGATGAAAGGGCATCTGAACAGCATACCGGAATGGGAAAATTCACGGACGTCGGACAATCATTTCTGCCTGTTTGAGGGCGACTATCTCAAGCATTTGATGGAAACGTTTCAGATGTATGCCGACAAGGGCGTCAAACAGGGCAAAAAAGAAATCCCCCTCAGAATTGAGTACGACAAGATGATATGGAGCGGCATTTCGTGGGCGGCAGGAGAGGTCGAAGCCGGGAATATCAATCCCGGAAAGCCTCTGGAAATCACCTGCACCTCTAAGGAAGGGGAAGCGCAATATTTCAAAATAGAAGTATATGGTGTTTTA
>JAIRZY010000250.1 GCA_031266995.1 Tannerella sp. | reverse complement strand
TGGCGGAGCGGGTCGGGCGTGCCGGGGATGAAGATCTGGTCGCGGAGCAGGTCGTCGCCGCCGCCGTGTCCCGACGTGCCGTAGGGGATCTGGATGTAGTTGCGGCGGGCGAAGTTGCGCGAGAGCACGATCTCGTCGAAGTCGCGGTCCTGCGTCGGGTTCGATTCCTGTATCCACGCGTCGATGCGCCCCTTCGTGCCGTTGAAGGCGATGCGGTAGCCCTCGTAGGGCGAGTAGGCGGTGAGCGAGTAGGCGACCTGCACGCCGTTGGCGTAGCGGATCGTTGCCGCCATCTTGTCGAAGATGTTGATGTCGTTCTTGAAGACGCATCCGTCGCGCAGGTAGCCGTCATACTGCTCGCAGTCGATGTACAGGCGCTTGTAGGGGTTTTCGAGCGCCGCGCGCTGGCTGTTCATTCCGGCCGCGTCCTGCATGGCGGACGACATGACGGGGCGGTCGAGCTGGAAGTAAAACTGACATTTGTTCGTGTGCGGACACGTGCGGCAGTTTTCGGCGCGAAACGTGCCGTTCCGTCCGTAGAAGTCCAGCGAGCCGAGGGCGTATACCGACTCGGGGTCGCTGTCGATCCACCAGTTGAGCAGGTCGAAGTGGTGGCTTGCCTTGTGCACCCACAGCGAGCCGCTTTTTTCGACCAGGCGGTGCCAGCGGCGGAAGTAGTCGGCACCGTGGCGCGTGTCGAGATACCAGTGGAAGTCGACCGACGTCAGCTCGCCGATTTCGCCCTCGCGCAGCATTTGCCACAGTTTGGCGCGGTGGGGCGAGTAGCGATAGTTGAACGTCACGCGCGTCTTGCGGCCCGTGCGCTGTTCGGCGTCGAGGATCTGCTGCACTTTCGCCTCGTCCGTCGTCATCGGTTTCTCGGTGAGGACGTTGACGCCAAGCTCCATTCCGCGGGCGATGTACTCGCTGTGCGTCGCGTCTACGGTGGTGACGATGAGCATGTCCGGTTTCGTTTCGCGAATCATTTTCTCGAACGCGGCCATCGGGTTCGCCGGGTCGCAATACGTGGGGCAGCTTACGCCGATGATTTCCCGTCCCGCCTCGACGCGGCCGGGGTTGATGTCGCACAGCCCGGCGAACTCGATCTGGTCTGCATAGCGCTCCGTCAGCCCGCGCCCCCACATGGTGGTGCCGCGCGAGCCTGTGCCGACCATTGCAAGTTTCAGCTTCCTGCCGGCCTGGCGGGGTGAAGCGACTGCCGGCGCCGCCACAAGTCCGGACGCCGGGTGGATGAGGGCGCCTCCTGCGAGCGCCCCCGATGCTGCGAGGAAGTTACGCCTCGACATGGATTGTTTGCCTTTCATTTTCGTTGCTTTTTTCAAGTTGTTAAATAAAATACGGTTTACTGTATCTTTGAATCATTGAGTCTTTGAATCATTGAATTTTAAATTTCTATGTTTCGGCCCGTCATACTCGTACCTGAACCTGTCGAACAGCGCCGTGCCGCCATCCCGCAGCTCGTTGTAGCTGAACAGGCCGACCCGCGTCCCCTTCCAGAACGAGAACATCGCGCCAAATTCTTCACCGAAGGGGATGAAATGCCGGTTGTCCGTGCTGTAGTAGAAGCGGTTCCTGTTGGCCGCGTAGTCCATCTCCAGCCTCAGGTAGACGACTTTGCCGCGGAATGGTTCTTTCTCGACGATATTCGCGCCCGTGTCGAAGGCGTCGATTCTCACGCCCGGCTGCCGCGGACGGGCAAACAGCTCGCGGTTGGTCTCGAAGAACAGATAGTTCCGCCCCTCCGCGCGGCATACGCCGATGAGTCCGTACAGCGAACCGAAGCTGCACAGGCCGGCCCTCTGCCCGTCTGCCAGGCGGCTGACGTCGAGCGTCACCGTCACTTCGCCGCGCGCGCCCGTCACCTTCTGCGTCAGCGTATTCTTCGCCCGCAGGAAGCTCTCGCCCCGGAGCGCTTTCAGGGCGAGATGGCCGGGTTTTTCGGACAGCGACCATGCGTCGGGGCCGGGATTGTGGTTGAACTGCCACTGCAGGCCGGGCGCCGGCGCGTCGAAATCGTCGTCCGTACGGGGCGCGTGGATGTCTGCGCTGCCCGCGGCGGGCTTTTTCCATACGTGCACCGGCTCGCCGATGCCGTTGCGGTCGATGTCGATGCCGACCACCGGCCAGCCGTCGTGCCAGTGCACGGGCTGCAGATGCACTACGCGCCCCAGCGCTCCGGCCGACTGGAAGTGATAGAACCACCACTCGCCTTCGGGCGTGTCGACGAGCGCGCCCTGATGCGGGCCGTTGACCGCCGTGCTGCCCGTCTCGAGGACGACCTTCTTCTCGTAAGGCCCGTAGATGCTTTTCGAGCGCAGCACCGTCTGCCAGCCGACCGGCACGCCGCCTTCGGGTATGCTGATGTAGTAGTATCCGTCTTTTTTGAACATTTTGACGCCTTCGGCCACGGGGCCGGTGTATACCGTCAGGCCGTCGTCGAGCAGTTGCGTCCCGTCGTTGCTCATCCGGTGGATGATGACGGGGCCTGCACCGTGGAGGCTGTGGCCCAGATACGCCTTGCCGTCGTCGTCCCAGAAGGGGCACGGGTCTTCCCACTTCTCGACGTGCTTCACTTCGACGAGCGGCGACCACGGGCCTTCCGGCTTCTCGGCCGTGCTCAGAAACAGGCCCTCGGTGGGCGTGCAGAAGTAGACCCACAGCCGCCCGTCGTGATAGCGGATAGAGGGCGCCCACGAGCCGTTCGCGTAGCTGTTCATCCCGTCGTAGCCGGGGAAGTCCAGACGCGAATAGATTTGCGAAACGATGTGCCAGTTGACCATGTCTTCCGACTCGAGCACGGGCATGCCCATGTAGTGAAATTCGGAGCAGACCATGTAGTACCTGTCGCCCACGCGGCACACGTCGGGATCGGAATAGTCGGCATTGAGCACGGGATTGATGTACGTACCGTTGCCCTGGTCGCCCCACGAGCCGGTTTTCGACTGCGAATATGCGCCGGCGATGCACGTCGCGGCTACTGCTGCCGCAAGGATAAATGTTCGTATCGCTCTCATGTCTGTGTCATATTAATTTTGAATCATGAATATGGAATTTTGAATATAATATTAAGGTAAGGGGGCAAGATTTTCCCAGCGCACGTCCCACGTCCCGTTTTTCGGGAAGCCGGGCGCCGTCGCGTCGCCGCTGCCGTCCCACCCGGCGCACATCATGGCTACGGCCGTGAGCAGTCCGCCGTTGCCGGGGAGGTAGATACGCAACTGGTCGTTCTGGTAATTGTGCCCGTTCGGGAGGTAAGTGTTCGTCTGCCTGTCCATGAGCAGGGCGTCGACAGCCCTCTCCGGTTCGCCGAGGCGCGCGGCGCACATGGCGACGGTCGGGTAGTCCCAGCCCCAGGTGTGATCCCAGTTCCAGTTCTCCCACACCCAGTCGAGGGTGCGGCGCATGACATCGGCGTCCAGGCCGGGCGGTGGCGGGAGGAGGCCGACGGCGGCGAGGACGATCGGATGGTCGGACGTGAAACGCCGTTCTTCGTACGTCTGCGGCGCCGATTCGGCAGCCAGGTACAGCCCGTTCTTTTCGGCAAGCGGCGACAGGCGGTCGATGACGTCGTCCCACTTTGCGTCTCTCTCCATTCCCGCACGTTCGCGCCACTGTTGCGCGAGGCCGAGGGCATAGCGCCAGTAAGACAGCTCAAAGGGCGGATTGACGGTCTCGTCGGGGCGGAGCGTCTCCTGCGCGGGGATGCAGCCCTTCAGGACATAGCGGTTGCCGGCTTCGTCGAGCGTGGCGAAGGAGGCCATAAAGGCGGCGCTTTCCATGACGAGACGCAGGTAGCGGTCGAGCGTCTCGCGGGTCGGTTCCTGACGGTAGACAAGCTCGGCCATGTAGATGTAGTGCGGCTGCTGCCAGATGAGGAACGAGCCTACGGACGAGGGCGCCTCCAGCCCCGACGGGTCGGTCATTTTCATCCAGCGGACGCCTGCGAAGTGTTGCCGCGCGGCGATTTCGCGGGCAACAGGCTCGACCGTCCCGTACCATTCGAGGCTGGGCTTCATCATTTCCGTCCGCTTCCACAGCGCGAAGTGCACGTGATGCCACCAGTGCATCTCGAGGTGGAATTTTCCGAACCAGCTATTGTATGTCAGTCCCGTTTCCTGCGGCGGTTCGGCGGCGGCACACTGTACGGCGGTCAGGTATTGTGAGAGGACGACGCGCCGCTCAAGCTCACGGGCGCGCGGATCGGTGCAGCGCGAGAAGTCGACCGCGCCGCCGTTCGTCCAGAACCGTTGCCAGTGTTCCCGCGACCGCGCTGCGACGGCATCGAACGGTTCCGATTCGGGAAAATCGTTTGCCGGCGCAAAGTCGACGGTAAACGAAAGCGCATCCGACGATGCTTCGAGCACGAAATAGTGTGGCGACTTTTCGCGGAGCGCAGCCTGTCCGTCCCACGAAATTTTCACGAAGCAGACCGTCGTGTCGATGCGCCGCTCGAGCAGGGCAAAATGGTCGCCATGTTCGACAATGCTTGTGCTGTGTCGCTCTGTGGCGAGCCAGTCGCAGGCGTCGTCGGAATGTTGTCCCGTAGGGTAGGGGAAGCGCAGTTTGACGCCCGCCCGCTTTTCTTTCAGTAGCGGCGACGCGATGCGCGCGGCAAGCCGGTCGGCGGCGGGATGGCAGACGGTCAGCACCTCGACCTGCTCGCCGTCGAGGGTGAAGGCGCTG
>JAIRZY010000115.1 GCA_031266995.1 Tannerella sp. | reverse complement strand
CTTATGAGTTACCTTAAGTTTGATAAAACGATGCTGATTAATCTTCAGGAGTCTCTGCTTCGCGAAGTACTCAGAACGAATCGCAAGGGGGCATACCACTGCACGACGATAGTGGACTGCAACACGCGGAAGTATCACGGCGTACTGGTGATGCCCGTGCCCCGGCTCGACGACGAAAACCACGTCCTGCTCTCGTCCTTCGATGAGACGGTGATTCAGCACGGTGCGGAGTTCAATCTCAGCCTGCACAAGTATGAGGGCAACAACTTCAGTCCGAACGGACACAAGTATATCCGCGAATATACGATGGACGTCGTGCCGCGTACGGTATACCGCGTCGGCGGCGTAGTGCTTGAGAAGGAAAAGATTTTTTCGAAAACGGACAACCAGATACTGATTAAATACACCCTGCTGGACGCCCATTCGCCTACGATGCTCCGCTTCCGCCCCTTCCTCGCCTTCCGCAGCGTCAAAGACCTAACACATGCGAACAGCTATGCCAACCTGTCGTATCAGGAAGTGCCAAACGGCATCAGGATGTGCCTCTACGAAGGCTACCCCGACCTGTACATGCAGTTCAACAGGAAGCCGCAGTTCGTGTACGAACCCTACTGGTACAGCGGCATCGAATATCCGAAAGAGCAGGAACGGGGATATGAATACAAGGAAGACCTGCTTGTGCCAGGCTATTTCGAACTGCCCATCCGCAAGCACGAGAGCATCGTCTTCTGCGCAGGCGACATTCAGCGCCGGGGACTTGCGCGGCTGCCCGCACAGTTCGAGGAAGAGGTGAAAGACCGTACGCCCCGCTCGAGCTTCTTCAACTGTCTGAAAAATTCGATTCACCAGTTGGCCTACCGTCCGGGCAGTGGTGCGGACATCTATCTGCTGGCCGGCTACCCGTGGTTTAAGGTGCGCGCGCGCGACATGTTCGTCGCTATGGCCGGCGCTACGCTCTGCATCGGCGAAGACGACATGTTTCTGCAACTGATGCAGACCGCCGGCCCCGCCCTTCAGACCTTCATGCGCGACGGCATGCCCGACAAGGTCATCCGCGAACTCAACGAGCCGGACGTGCTGCTTTGGGCCGTGTGGTGCATACAGCAGTTCAGGCTGAAAAAGGGCGCGGACGAAGCGCGGACGCTGTACGGCGAACTGGTGCAGGAAATCGTCGAATACCTCATCGCGCAGAAGCATCCGAACGTGAAGCTTGCGGACAACGGACTGCTCTACTGCGACGGGCGCCACAAGCCCGCGACGTGGATGAACTCCATGTCGGACGGCCGGCCGGTCATCCCGCGTTCGGGATATATCGTCGAGCACAATGCGCTATGGTGCAACGCGCTCTGCTTCGCTCGGGAACTGAATGGCGGGACGGAAAAAATCGAGAAGCTGATTCAGATGCAGAACGCGTCGTTTCCCGCGACATTCGTGAACGAGCACGGCTACCTGTTCGACTACGTGGACGGCTCCGCCCGCGACTGGAGCGTGCGTCCCAACATGGTCATTGCCCTCGCATGTCCCTATTCGCCACTGTCGCGCACGCAAAAAAAGGCGGCGCTGGACATCGTGACCAGAGAGTTGCTCACGCCGAAGGGATTGCGCTCGCTGAGCCCCAAAAGCAACGGCTATCATCCGAACTGTTCCGGTTCGCAGTACGAACGCGATCTGGCATACCATCAGGGTGCGGCATGGCCATGGCTGATAGGGATGTACCTGACGGCGTATCTGGACATCCACAGGCAGGGTGGCGTCTCGTTTGCCGAACGGATGCTGATCAGTCTCGAAGAGGAAATTTCGCAGCACTGCATCGGCGCTATCTCCGAGGTGTTCGACGGCAATCCGCCTTTTGCCGCACGGGGCGCCTTCTCGTTCCTGATGAGCCTCTCGGCCGTCCTGCAGGTGATTGACAGGATAAAAACATACGATGTCGAATAAAAAGATCGCACGACAATGAAAGCACTAATGTATGGATGGGAGTTCCCGCCCCATATTCTGGGAGGACTTGGCACGGCAAGTTTTGGTCTGATCAAGGGCATGTCGATGCAGCCCGATATGGAAATCACATTCGTCATGCCCCGTCCGTGGGGCGACGAAGACCGCAGTTTCCTGCATATCATCGGCGTATGCAATACTCCGGTGGTTCGGCGCGACGTGAGTTACGAATACGTGTCCGAGCGACTGTCCCGGTTTATGGATCCGTCGAAATATTTTGAACTGCGCGATCATATATACGACGACTTCAGCTACCGCCACGTGAACGACCTGGGCTGCATCGAATTTTCGGGCCGCTATCCCGACAATCTGCTGGAAGAGATTAACAACTATTCCATCGTGGCGGGCGTGATTGCGCGTACGGAACAGTACGACGTCATTCATGCACACGACTGGCTTACGTATCCGGCCGGTATCCACACGAAGATGGTCAGCGGCCGGCCGCTCGTCATCCACGTGCATGCGACCGACTACGATCGCAGCCGCGGAAACGTGAATCCCGACGTCTACCGGATCGAGAAAAACGGCATGGACTATGCCGACCGGATCATCACCGTCAGCAATCTGACGCGGCAGACCGTCATCGAGAAATATCATCAGAACCCGGCCAAGGTGATCACGGTGCACAACGCCGTCGAACCGCTCAGCAAGGAAATCCTGTCCATACCGGACCGGCGCGGTGTGACGGACAAGATCGTGACCTTCCTCGGCCGCATCACGATGCAGAAAGGCCCCGAATATTTTGTCGAGGCGGCCACAAAGGTGCTGCAGAAGACGCGCAACGCACGCTTCGTCATGGCCGGTAACGGCGACATGATGGACCGCATGATTCGCCTGGCCGCCGCGCGCAACATCTCCGACCGCTTCCACTTCACCGGTTTCATGAAGGGCAAGCAGGTGTATGAAATCTTCAAGGCCAGCGACGTATACGTCATGCCGTCCGTCTCGGAACCCTTCGGCATTTCGCCACTGGAGGCCATGCAGTGCGGCGTGCCCTCCATCATCTCCCGGCAGTCGGGCTGCGCCGAGATACTCGACTATGCTGTCAAGGTGGATTACTGGGACATCGACGCGCTCGCCGACGCGATCTACGGTCTCATTTCCTATCCTCGCCTGCACGCTTTCCTGCGCGAAGAGGGGCTGAAGGAGGTGAACGGCATCAAGTGGGAATATGCGGGGCAGAAGGTGCGCGGCGTATATGACAGTGTTTTGAATTAAAATTAAAGAAACAATATTATGAAGACAATCTGCTTTTACTTTCAGATACATCAGCCGTTTCGCCTGAGGCGCTACCGCTTCTTCGACATCGGCAACAGTCATTACTATTATGATGACTTTCAGAATGAAGAAATATTCCGCCGCATCACGGAGAAATGTTACCTCCCGGCCAGCCGCGCCATCAGGGAGATGATACGCACGAGCGAGGGCCGCTTCAAGGTTGCCTTCTCCATATCGGGTATGGCGGCGGAACAGATGGAAATCTATTCGCCCGAAGCGCTCGACTGCTTTCGCGAGCTGGCCCAGACGGGGTGCGTCGAGTTCCTGGCCGAGACTTATGCCCATTCGCTCGCTTCGCTGGGCGACGCGGAAGAGTTTCGCGACGAAGTCAGGAAGCATCGCGACAAGATACATTCGCTCTTCGGCGTACGCCCCAGAGTATTCAGAAATACGGAACTGATATACTCCGACGATATCTCCGCACTCGTGTGGAAGATGGGGTTCAAGGGCATGCTCACGGAGGGAGCCAAGCACGTGCTCGGCTGGAAAAGCCCCAACTATGTCTACGCATCCGTCGCGCATCCCCAGTTGAAGCTCCTCCTCAAGAACGACCGCTTCAGCGAAGACCTCTCGCTGCACTTCAGCAACTACTCGTGGAACGAATATCCCCTGACGGCCGACAAGTATATCTCGTGGATAGCCTCCACGCCCGAGCCGGAGCGCGTCTTCAGTCTCTTCATGAACTACGAAGTACTCGGCTCGATGCAGGGCGCCGAGACGGGTATCTTCGACTTTTTCAGGGCGCTGCCGCAGTATGCGGAAAGGAGCGGCATCTCGTTCGCCACGCCTTCCGAGGTGCTCGAGGCTCATAAGCCGGTCGACACCGTCTCGGTGCCCTATCCCATGTCGTGGGTCGACGAGGAGAAAGACTGCAGCTCGTGGCTGGGCAACATCCTCCAGCAGGAGGCTTTCCGCAAAATCAACGAGATAAGCGAGCGCGTGCGCCTCTGCGAAGACCGCCGCATCCGCCAGGACTGGCTCTACCTGCAGAGCAGCGACCATTTCTATTATATGAACACGAAGCACTTCAACCTGTTCAGTCCCTATGACAATCCGTACGACGCGTTCAACAACTACATGAACGTGCTTTCCGATTTCATCCTCCGCGTCGAGGCGCAGTATCCCTCGTCCGTAGATAACGAGGAACTCAATTCTCTGCTGACGATGATACGGAACCAGTCGGAAGAAATCGAGAGGCTTCAGAAGCAGCTCGAAATGTTCGAGAAGCAGAACGGGAAGGCGGCGAAACCGGCGAAACCGGTAAAGGCGAAGGCCAGGTAAGAGAGGAAAATCAAGATTTAAAGACTCAGTTATCAATATGAAGACGCGGGGAATGCAAAGAAATTCTCCGCGTCTCTCCGTGTCGGAAAAAAGAAGCTCGACGGAGAAAGGAATGGCGCCGCACACTTTTTTCAACAAAATTCCGTCAAATAAACGGCTATGCCAAAAAAAACGATACTTTTGCATGACAAACAAACTGTCTGTGTGATGGGAACAAAAACATTCAAGCGCCTGCCCTCCGGCAACTCGGATTTCAGGGATATCATGCTGCAAAGCTATGCATACGTCGATAAAACGCGATTCATAAAGGACCTGGAAAGCGAATCCAACCGTAATCATTTCTTCATCCGTCCGCGCAAGTTCGGGAAAAGCCTGTTTCTAAGGACGCTGAACTGCTATTACAATCTCAATTACGCGGACGAATTCGAGCAATTGTTCGGCAGTCTGTACATCGGCCGGAATCCCACGCCCGAACGGAACCGCTACGCCATCCTGGAGTTCGACTTCTCGGGACTGAACACGAACAGCGAGGACGATTTCAAAAAGTCTTTTTCCCATGGGGTACAGGAATCCGTCTGCAAGCTTCTGTCCGAATATAAAAATATCATACCGGAGGCGCAGGAGCATGTCCGGCAGATAAAGGAAGATCACCTCGGCATTGACTCGCTGAATATCGCCTTCAATGCCGCAATGATCAATGAGATTAAAATCTATGTCATCATCGACGAATACGACCACTTCGCCAACGACCTGATCGCGATGGGCGAACTGCGCGGAAAAGGCTTCTACAAGTCGATGGTCGCCGCCAACGGACTGGTGCGCGATTTCTACGAGAAGATCAAAGCCGCCACCAAGTCGTCGACCGTATACCGCACGTTCATCACCGGCATCTCGCCCGTCATGCTCGACGACCTTACCAGCGGATACAATATCGCCGAGATACTCACGCTCAACCCTAAATACAATGAAATGATGGGCTTCACGCAGGCGGAAGTGGAGGCGCTGATGACGGAAACCGGCGTCAACCCGGCGCTGATCAACGTGGACATGGAGGCGTACTACGACGGCTACCTGTTCCACCCCGACGGCAAAAGCCGCGTCTACAACCCCGCCATGATACTCTATTTCTTCAAGCAGATACTCGACTTCGGAAAGCCGCCCGA
>JAIRZY010000112.1 GCA_031266995.1 Tannerella sp. | reverse complement strand
GCGAATAAACACCTGCATGAGCTTTCGCCGCGATACCGGCTGCAACGCATCCCCGATACGCTGGCGCTGCAGGTGATTGACACCGACATGCTCAACGAAGTGCGCACCGTACATTCCCTTTCGGGCGGCGAATCGTTCCTCATTTCCCTGGCGCTCGCCCTGGGCCTGTCGTCCCTGTCGTCAAACCGGATGAAGGTCGAATCGCTGTTTATCGACGAAGGCTTCGGCTCGCTCGACAGCGAGACGCTGCGCATCGCCATGGACGCCCTCGAACAGCTCCATACGCAGGGCCGGAAAATCGGAGTGATCTCCCACATCACCGAAATGACCGAGCGAATTAATGCACGGATCAACGTGATCCGTGCATCAAACGGCAAAAGTCAAATCGAAATAACAGGATAAGATTTACTCTTGCACCACTTTCACTCGTGACCCGAAAAAGGCATACCAACTGATTACGACATACGAAACGGCGGGGATAACCATTCCCGGCGCAACGGCTTTCGCCCATGCCGCATCGGCAATCAGGCCGATAAGAGGCGTCAACAGAGCGCCGCCGATGAGGCTCATCACGAGGATGGAGGCTCCCAGCTTGGCATGTGGGCCGAGTCCCCTTACGCCGGAGGCAAAGTTAGTCGGGTACATCAGCGACATAAAGAACGTCGTCGCTATCATCGCACAGATACCAATCCAGTACGAGATACCGTGTATGCCCGTCCACGACGCCCATTCCGAGCCGAGAATCACGACAGCCAGCAGCCCGATGTTGATCAGCGCATAGACGCCCATCAGCTTCGTCGCCTGTATCCATTTCATCAGGAAGGTGGAGAAGAAGCGTCCCGCCATGAAGACAAGCATGTTGACGATCAGCAGTCCGCCGGCCTGTTTTTCCGTCATCGGACTGTTTTCCTGCACATAAGTGATGAGGTAACTCCACGTACCCAGCTGTGCGCCGAGATAGAAGAACTGCGAGATAATGGCGCCGTACCAGTGAGGAAAACGGAGCAAGGCGCGGAAACTGCCCCTGTGTTTGGCATCGCCGGAGGCATCCACCTTGGGAAACTTCGTTTTCCAGATAATGAAAGCGACGGCCAGGACGATGAGGCCGATGATAATATACGTCGGCCATATACGGCTGTTTTCCGTTTGGAGGAAATCGGTGTAAGCGTTGCCCGTAGCGGTAACCTGCGCTTTCATCTCTGCAATCTGTTCCGCCGTGGGTTCGTTGCCGGAGAAAATAAAGAGCGTACCGAGCGTGACGCCGGTGATACCGCCAATGGGGTTAAACGACTGCGCGAGATTCAGGCGGCGTGCTGAAGTAGAAGGGTCGCCGAGCGTCGTCACAAAACTGTTTGCGCCCAGTTCGAGAAACGACAGCCCGCTTCCGATCACAAAGATGCCGCTGAGGAAGACAAAATAGATGCCCGAATCAGCTGCCGGATAGAACAGGAAACACCCGACAGCGAATATCAGCAGACCGGTGATAAGTCCCGACTTGTAGCCGAAGCGTTGCATGAAAAGGCCGGCCGGAATGGCAAGGCAGAAATAGCCCAGCTTAATGGCCGTTTGAATAAGACCCGCCTCGAAGCGCGTCAAC
Source organism: Tannerella sp. (assembly GCA_031266995.1). Lineage (GTDB taxonomy): Bacteria > Bacteroidota > Bacteroidia > Bacteroidales > Tannerellaceae > Tannerella. The sequence goes on along the minus strand of JAIRZY010000112.1, from coordinate 2,845 downwards.
TCCAGCGATTTCTGGAACTGTTTAATCAGGACGTCGTTCAGGACATTGGGCAGCGCCCAGAGGAAAAAAAGCAGGGTGACGAGTGCAAAAGTGAAGACGTACCCCGGAGTAATTAATCTGGCTTTGGAATTGTTCATCATCATATTCTCCTTTCATTTATGATTTCAGTCGTCCGTCCATATCCGTGCCGTTCTCGGGCAGGAGAGGAAATTTCACCGGCGCATTGTCGCGCGTCGAGCGATAGATAGCGGTAAAGAGTTCCACCGTGCGGCGTCCGGTTTCGCCCGTGACCAGCGGGTCGCGGCCTTCGTCAAGCGCCTGCAGGAAATCTTCGATTTGCCGTTCCATGTAATAGACCGTCGGGTCGATGCGTTCGAACAGTTCGCTGTCTTCGCGCACCCAGCCGGCCAGCAGCGCCTCTTCGCCCGGCACCGTCCAGAGGTCGTTCACCGGCGGTTCGAGCACGGACGACATGCCGGCCACGAACATGGCGCCTCCGTCGGTCTGCACGCCCACCGACGCGCCGTTCGACCCGTGCACCTGCACTTTCCCGAAGATACCCGGCTTCTGCGAATTGCTGACGATGATATTGCCGATGCCGCCGTTCCGGAACTTAATAATGGCCAGCGCCGTATCTTCCACTTCGATATACGGATGATTCAGATTGCGCTGAAGGCCGTAAACCTCGTCCGCTTCGCCCATGAACCAGAGCAGGATATCAAGCTGGTGAGGCGCCTGATTAACAAGCACGCCGCCGCCTTCCATATCCCACGTTCCGCGCCACGGGTCGGCGTCGTAGTACGCCTTGTCGCGCCAGCCCAGCATGTTGATGGTACCCAGTGCGGGCGTACCGATTTTCCCGTCGTCGATGGCTTTGCGTATCCGCTGCACGGGAGCATACCAGCGCCGCTGGCTGATGACACCCAGACGAACGCCCGCTTCGCTGCAGGCATCAATGATTGCGTCGCAGTCCTCGAGCGTCGAGGCCAGCGGCTTTTCGACGAGCACGTTCGCTCCGGCACGCGCCGCTGCAATCGCCACATCGCGATGAAACGGATGAGGATTGCAGATGACGACAAGGTCAATACGGTTTTCGCGAATCATTGCGTCGATATCGCTGTAAGGTTTTGCGCCGTACGTTCCGGCGAATTTACAGGCGGAATCCGGCGTGCGGCTCCACACGGCCGCGAGGGTTGCACCGGGCAGATTGCCGATGGCTTTAGCATGAAGATGCGCCACTTTGCCGCATCCGATAATGGCTATTTGTTTCATTCTTTAATATGTATTTAATTTATAACTAATGTCGGTTATGGGACAAGAATCACTTTATTCAGGTTTCCTTCGCGGTTGTATAGTTTGCGGAACCATTCGGCGCCTTCGCTCAGGGGCGCTACGGCGGAAATCATGTCGTCCACCTTCAGGGCGCCTCCGGCAATCATGTCGAGCACAATCTCGTATTCGCCGTTGATGGCACAGCTGCCCTGGACTTTCACTTCGCCGGTCACCACCTTTTGCAGCGGAAACTCGATGGTAGGCGTCACGTTGCCGACCAGTACGGCCGTCGCGCCTTTGCGCACCGAATCAATCAGCGTATTCACCGTCACCGCGATGCCGATCGCTTCGAATCCGAAGTCGGCGCCACGTCCTTTGGTACAGGCGCGTACCGTCTCGGCAACCGGCTGATTCCCGGAGTGAATAGTAATATCCGCCCCGTATTTGGCGGCCATGCGGAGTTTTGCCTCGTCCACATCTACGGCAATCACAGGCGTGGCGCCCGACGCTTTCAGTATGCTGACGATAAAGGTACCGATCATGCCGCTGCCGAGCACGACGGCGCTGTCGCCGGCCTGTATGCCGGACAGCCGTACGGCATGTGTCGCTACGGCAGCAGGTTCGACCATGGCTGCCTGTTCGAATGTGACATTGTCGGGAATCCGGTACAGGATGTGCTGCGGAACAGCCAGATATTCGGCAAATGCGCCGTGACGCTTGTATTCCAAGGGCGATACGCCTACCACTTGCCGTCCTTCGCTCAGGTTGTAGCGTCCCTTGAGCGTGTACCAGTCATCAAGCGGATAGACGGTCGAGTCGAACGTGACGCGGTCGCCGGCTTTCCAGCGGGTGACGCCACCGCCAACCCCGACGATTTCGCCGGACGCTTCGTGCCCCATGATGACGGGCGGTTGCCGGCGGCCGGTGCTGCCGTCCATGCCGTGTACATCGCTGCCGCAAATGCCGCAAGCCTTTACTCTGATGAGAACTTCGCCTTCGCCCGCCTGCGGGTCGACGACGTCTTTGTAAACTAATTTGTTGTACTCTTCTAATACGAGTGCTTTCATAAGAATTGAATTTTATATATGTTATTAATACGTTATTGTCTTTGGAAACCGGTGCGCACGTTTTCTACATTATATTATATACGTATGACGCCCTTTCGGATAATGAGGTTGGCGAAACCTTCGTATTCGCTTGTGGCCACTACGCAGTAAGCACGTTTGGCGCGTTCGTAAAATTCGGGCTTCGGAAGCGTGAGGAACGGTTTGTCGCCGTCGGGACAGGCTTTCAGTTTTTCCGCATACCGGTTCCAGACGTCCGGTTCGCGGTCGCCGCGATAGACCATCAACACAGCCGAGTAGTCCACGGCATAGTCGAGGGGGAAAAGCGGCAGGACAGCATCGAGCAGTGCCGTGATGCTGTGTCCGTCGGCGCGCACCAGTCGCTGCGCGTGCGAGGCGGCAGGAAAATTACTGTCGCCGAAAACAATCTCATCGCCATGCCCCATTTCTGCCAGTATTTTCAGCAGTTCAGGCGATATAACGGGGTTAATTCCTTTTAGCATAATTAT
>JAIRZY010000235.1 GCA_031266995.1 Tannerella sp. | reverse complement strand
TACGTTACCGCGTTGGGTCGGGAAACTTTCCGAAACAGTATCGTATTGTGCTTTCGTCAATTTCATATCATTATTTTTCCTGCAAAGATATAAAATTATGTGTTAACACGACCTGGTTTCAACGAAGACAAATCTGTTTTGATAAACACTGATATGCTTTGATGGACACAGATTTATTTCGATGAAAGTAAATCTATTCTGATGAAAACAGATCTGTTTTGATGAAAACAAATCTGTTTTGGCGAGAATAGATCTATTCTAGCAAAAATAGATTAGTTCTGGCGAAAACTAATCTAATCTGGCAAAAATAGATTAGTTCTGACGAAAACAGATTAGTTCTGGCGAAAACAGATTAGTTCTGGCGAAAACTAATCTAATCTGGCGAAAACAGATTAGTTCTGGCGAAAACTAATCTAATCTGACGAAATTAGATTAGTTCTGACGAAAACTAATCTATTCTGGCGAAATTAGATTAGTTCTGACGAAAACAGATTAGTTTTGGCGAAAACTAATCTAATCTGGCGAAAATAGATTAGTTCTGGCCAAAACTAATCTAATCTGACAAAATTAGATTAGTTCTGACGAAAACTAATCTAATCCGGCGAGAATAGATTAGTTCTGATGAAAACTAATCTATTCTGGCGAAAACTAATCTAATCCGGAGAGAAAAGATTAGTTCTGACGAAGACAAATCTGTTTTGATAAACACTGATATGCTTTGATAGACATGGATTTATTCCAATAAAAATAAATTTGTTCCGGCGGAAACAGATCTGTTCCGACGAAGACAAATCTGTTATGACGAAAACAAGTCTGTTCCGGCGGATGCGGACTGATTCCGGCAGGGAAAGAGTGGTTTTGGGGGGAGGTGGTGGTGCGGGGGGAGGGGACGTGTGCTCCGCCCGGCGCGGCGGGGGGCGGCGCGGGGCGGAGGGGGACGGGGGGGCTTCGCGTGCGGGCGGCGGGTGGACGCGGCGGGTGGCGGGTGGACGCGGGTGGCGGCGGGGACGGGGGGTTTAGAGGTTTAGATGGCGGTTGCGGGGGTACTTGACGCTGTAGCTGATTTCGTATACCTTTGTTTCGCCGGGCTGGAGTTCTTCTTCCCAGGTCAACACGCCGACGTCTTCGACGTTGAATGTGGGCGGGGTGGTGCGGCTGAGCAGCTCGACTTTGATGTCTTTTTGCGTCGAGATGGGATACTGGTCTTTGAGCGTCATGCGGACGGGGCGATTCTGGCCGTTGCGGACGGTGAGGCGGTAGGTGAAGGTCTGCTCGACGTCGGTGCCGAGAAAGCGGGTGGTGCTGAAGTCCTGCACTTTCGTGCGCCTGACGGCTACGCGGCGGTCCATTCCGAGGGTGAGCGTGAGGGCGGGCTGGGCGGTGGTGATGCTGATGTCGGTCTCGCCGATATAGGTGCCTTCGTAGGTGACGTTTGCCTTGCCGTTGAGGAGGTTGAGGCGCTCGGGGAGTGCGATTTCGGCGAGGAGGTAGGTTTCGGCGTCGAGCCGGGGGGCGCAGTAGTAGCGATAGGAGGCGTCGACTTCCTGTGTTTTCAGTTCGAGGCTCTGCTCCTTGCCGTTGCCGGGGATGGCGTAGGGGAGGTCGATGGCATAGGTGATGTCGATCTCGTTTTCGGAGGTTCGGACGTAGTCGTCGATGCTGCTGCGGAGTTCGAGGTGCCAGATGCCGTCTACGCCGTCGCCCCACGAGGCGGCGGCTTCGTCGGGGCCGGTGAAGGTGCGCGAGGCGATGAGGGAGGGGTCGATGGTGGTGTATGTCCGGGCGTCGACTTCGGCGCCGTTGACGATATATATATAATGTGGCATTTCGGCCGGGGACGGGGGCGGGGCCTGGAGGGTGGCGTCGACTTCGGCGAGTTCCAGCGGTTCGGGCGAGGCGGCTTTGGCCATGCTGCGGCTGCGGTAGGAGTAGGCGTTTTGCGACAGGATGGCGTCGTTGTCGATGCGGGCGTACTGGTAGTCGAGAAACCATGCGTTGAAGAGCGGCGCGGTGCGTCCGTTGCCGGGCGTGGCGGTGGAGAGGGTGAGCTTGACGCGCTCCCACTCGACGCCGGTGGTCTGGCGGAGCTTTGCTTTGGAGATGATTTTTATGGGGCGCGCGGTCGATTCGACAATGATGTCGTAGCAGGGTGTCCATCCGGCGGCGGGGGTGAAGTAGCTGACGGTGAAATCGCTGTTGAGGGCTACGGGTGCGTTGAGGAGGATTTTCAACACGCCGGCGGTGCGGCTGTTGCGGGCCGATTCGTCGTTCAACTGTGCTTCGAGGCGTTTGATTTCCGCTTCGAGGGTGGCTCGCTTCTTCCGGTTTTCGACCGAGGCGGATTCCAGCTCGACGGATTTGGTCCTGAAGTAGTCCATCGTCTGCACCAGCTCGGCGAAGGTCATGCCGTTTTCCGACCCTGACACGTTTTTAGCTGTTCCTTTCTGCAGCAGGTCGATCAACTGGCTGTTTATGCTGCGGTCTACTTCTACCTGCTGCAGGGTGGTGCGGCAGAGTTCGATCGAGTCGGTCAGTCGCTGCGCTACGGGGCTGATGCGCCTCTGCGAGAGGTAGTCGACCGAGAATTCGTACGCCGAGATCACGGCGCCGCCCGTTGCCGTTATCTTCAGGCTGTTGCGGTCGATGACGGGACTCAGGCCGCTGATCAGTACTTCGTTTTCGCCCTTCGTCAGCGGGGCGCGCGCGGAATGGGTCAGCTCCGCGCCGTGGAAAAAGAGCGTCACCTCGCTCAGTGTCGAGCGGACGCCGGACTGCGTTTCCGCCGCGCCGCATGTTGCCGCGCCGGCAAGGAAAAGGGTGATCAGAAAAAATGCTTTCGTGTTCATAATTAATTTTTTTTCGGTTCATACAATATGAGATGCATCTGCGGGCCGGAATCCATACGCGGGGGCGGGGGTTTATGGTTTTTTGGGAGTGGGGGGCTGCGGCGAACCGCATCACGGCGTCATGGAAAGCTCGATTCTGCATCCGATGGCGTTCATGATCCGGTAGAAGGTGGATATTTTGGGTTCTATTTTCCCGCTCTCGACGCGTGATATGTAGGCCCTGTCCGAGCCGATGCGCCTTGCGAGCTCGGCCTGCGTGAGATGCGCCTTTTTTCGGGCATCTTCGATCATTTGTCCTGCGCAGAACGCATAAGCCCGTTCTTCGGCTTCGGCCCGGCCCGGCGTACCTTTTGCACCAAAACGTTCCTCAATGAGTGCGCTTACGTCATAAAAATCTTTATTCTTCTCTGTGTTCATAATATTCCTGTTTTAGTTTCTTTGCCTTTTCGATCTCGCTCCCGGGAGTTTTCTGCGTTTTCTTCCGGAAGCAATTGAATAGAATAACTACGGAACCTCTATCGAAACAGAAGAAAATTCGATATATATTGCTTTCATACTCAATCCGCAGTTCGTAAAGGCCGTCTTCTATGATCCGCATAAATTTCAGCGGGATCCGGTCTTGCGTCTCCAGCAACATCAGCACATACAGAATTTTGTTTTGTACACATTCTTCAAGGCTGTTGAAAAATGTTTCGAAGTAATCTTTGTATGCTATTATTTTTCGTTCCACTTCGCAAAGATACAAAATGATGCTCAACCGAACAACGCTTCACAGCCGTGAAACAGCGTCGCCCGCTAAAAATCCCACCTTACCGCGAGCGTCGGAATCACGAAAAGCCCGTTTCTTCCTGCGAAATCGTAGCTCACCTCTACCTCGCTGCCCACACTGAGGTTGCAGTGCTCGTCGAAAGCCCTGAAGCGGTTGAGATGCACCCAGCCCTGCGGCTCGGCGAGGAAGACAAATTCGCCGTACTCGCCCGGCTCGCGCCACCAGTCGGCGAAGCCCGTGAAGCTGAGCTTGCGCGACGCGAAATACAGGTACCACGTCGCCGTCAACTGAAACTGATGCGGCGAATCGAGCGTCTGGATATACTTGTATGCCGACGTGAGCGTGAAGCCCTTCGCAAAGTCCGCACTGTTGCGCGAAAAGGTTGCGCCGAGCAGGTAGGCGTTTTTCACGTACGGCGTGCCGCCGTTATATTCCACATGCACCGACACGTCGTTCTGCCAGAATTTCAGCTCGCGCGCAATCTCCCAGTACGCCGCCGCGACCCCGTCTCGCCGGTAATCCATGTCGACGAAGAAAAACGTGCTTCCCCACCGGTCGGATTTAAACATCTCTACCGTCGTCGTAATCAGCGGCCTGTCGCGACATTCGCCATACAGCGCGCGTCCGGCGTCATAGTGCACCTGCACGTTCTGCGCCCCCGCCGCGCCGAGAAACAGTAACATGCATCCGGCGCAGACGCTTCGTCTCAAATATTCGAAATGTAGAATCATAAATTTATCAAACTGCTAAACATTGCTACTTGATATTCCTGCGAACAAAAATCAGCATGATAATCAAATTGACCACCAGCACGCCGCCGCAGCAGGCCACGTAAAACGCGATCCACGGCCTTTCCGCCTCGAAAATGAAATACAGCACACCCGCGGCAACCGCAATCAACGCCATCAGCACGAGTATGATACGCTGCATAATAATCCTTTTTCCCATAATTGTCTGCACAAATTTGCCCGCGAAGGTATGGTTTTTTATTCATATTTTAAAACAGTCAATTTTATTTTACTGAAAAAAATAGCGATATTTGCACCCCGGATTACAAACACGAACCAAAAACAGAATAAATCGAAAAAATTATGACCAAAAGTGCATTACAGATTGCAAGGGCGGCATACGTACCGAAAATGCCTGCCATACTGAAAAGTCCCGTCACGGCCGTCGACGGCGCCTGCACACAATCGGTTGCCGACTGTGAAGAAATCAGGAAAAAGTTTCCGCTTACCTACGGAATGCCGGTCGTCACGTTCGAGAAAAGCGACGAAAAGCAGGCGCTCCCCGCCCTCAACGTGGGCGTCATCCTTTCGGGCGGACAGGCGCCGGGCGGACACAATGTGATTGCCGGACTGTTCGACGGCCTGAAAGCGGCCAACGCTGCCTCGCGCCTCTACGGCTTCCTGCTGGGTCCCGGCGGACTGGTGGCTCACCGATACAGGGAACTGACGCTCGACATGATCGACGAATACCGCAATACGGGCGGGTTCGACATCATCGGCTCCGACCGTACCAAACTCAAGGAAAAGGAAGGTCACTTCGAAGCGGCGCGTGAAATACTGCATCAGTTAAACATTAAAGCGCTGGTAATTATCGGTGGCGACGACTCGAACACCAATGCCTGCGTGCTGGCGGAACATTTCAAGGCTGCCAATACGGGCATACAGGTCATCGGATGCCCCAAGACGATCGACGGCGACCTGAAAAACGAACAGATCGAAACCTCGTTTGGTTTCGACACCGCCTGCAAGGTCTATTCCGAAGTCATCGGAAACATCCAGCGCGACTGCAACTCGGCGAAGAAATACTGGCACTTTATCAAGCTGATGGGTCGTTCGGCGTCGCACGTCGCTCTGGAATGTGCCCTGCAGACTCATCCGAACGTCTGCCTCATTTCCGAAGAAGTAGAGGCTAAAAACATGACGCTGGACGACATTATCGACTACATTGCCGAGATCATTGCCGCCCGCGCCTGCGCAGGCGATAATTTCGGCACGGTACTGATTCCCGAAGGACTGATTGAGTTTATCCCTGCCATGAAACTTCTGATTGCCGAGCTGAACAGCTTCCTCGCAAAAAACGGAAGCGATTTCAAGATGATCAAGAAGAGCGAACAGCTTGCGTATGTCGCCGGCAAGCTGACGAAGGAAAACGCCGAACTGTTTGCCAGCTTGCCTGAAAACGTCGCCCGCCAGTTGACGCTGGAACGCGACAAGTCAGGCAATGTGCAGGTCTCGCTTATCGAGACGGAAAAGCTGCTGGCCGAAATGGTTGCCGGCCGCATCGGAGAGTGGAAGCGGGAGGGGAACAAATATCCGTCTTCGAGCAACTTCGCTACGCTGACGCATTTCTTCGGTTACGAAGGGCGCTGCGCCGCGCCGTCGAACTACGATGCGGACTACTGCTATTCGCTTGGCTACACGGCTTCGTGTCTGATCAATGCCGGAAAGACGGGCTACATGGCGTCCGTGCGTAACACTACCGCGACGGCCGACCACTGGATTGCCGGCGGCATTCCCCTCACCATGATGATGAATATGGAAAAGAGGGAAGGAGAATTTATCCCCGTGATACAAAAAGCGCTGGTGCGGCTCGACGGTGCGCCGTTCAGGGAATTTGCCTCCAGGCGCGACGAGTGGGCCATCAAGACCGACTACGTCTATCCCGGCCCGATACAGTATTTCGGCCCGACGGAAGTCTGCGATCAGCCGACGATCACGCTGCAGCGCGAACAGGCCAAATAACGGTGACGGCGTATGTTTTCGGGCATTGTAGAAGAAGCGGCAACCGTCGTTGCCGTCGAGCGGGACGGAGGGAACGTGCATCTGACGATGCGATGCTCGTTCGTCCATGAACTGAACGTTGATCAGAGCGTTTCCCACAACGGTGTTTGCCTCACCGTTGTGCGGAAAACCGCTGATTCGTACACGGTCACAGCCATACGGGAAACGCTGGAACGCTCCAGCCTCGGACAGTTGAAGGCGGGCGACAGGGTAAACCTCGAACGCAGCATGACGATGAACGGACGCCTGGACGGGCATATCGTGCAGGGACACGTCGACCGGACGGCCGTGTGTACGGATGTGCGGGAGGCGGATGGAAGCTGGTATTACTCGTTCGAATACGGCTTCGACCCTGTGATGACAAAGCAGGGCTATATGACGGTCGAAAAAGGGTCGGTCTGCGTCGATGGCGTCAGTCTGACCGTCTGTAATTCAAAAGACGACGGATTCGACGTCGCCATCATACCCTACACGCACGATCATACGAATTTCGGCCGGATCGGGAAAGGCACCGTCGTCAACCTCGAGTTTGACATCATCGGGAAATATGTCAGCAGGCTGATGACGTTTTAAAAACGGATGCCCGCCGGTAATGAGGCGGTCTCAAAAGCACGCAGATGACACGGATTAGACGGATTTTCGCAGATAATTCCAATAAGCAATAGATTATATAATCTGTGTTTATCCATTAAATCTGTGTGATCTGTGTGCTAAAACACATTCTTTCACCCCGCGCCGCCCGTCGACACGCCACGGGCCAACACGCCGCCAAACCACACCGTAAAAATATTTTTGAAATATTGCCGCTTCAGGTGATAGATTTACTCCTCCATTTGCCTCTAATACATAAAGCCCGGTTTCAGCCAAACATGATGCCTGTTCTGTTTGGATTTGAGACAAGGGAACAAACTTTTAAAATATATGGAAATGAAGGAAAGACTGTTTGCTCTGAAAAAAACAGAGGAGAAGGACTGCGAAGAAAGTGCGGTCAGATTTCAGCTCGAAAGCGAAATCAATTATCAGCAGGAGGGATTCAGGGAAGCCGGCCGTCACGACGGATCGGTTACGAGCCTTCGAATCTGCCTCCAAAAGATTTATCGAACTTCTATAGACCGGATCAGCAGGGATGTGGAAGAACAGGAAAAGCGTAAAAGAGGTCTGCGCGAAAAGGTAGAAGACCGCAAGGGCGAAAACGTGCAGCTATCGAGCGACTCGGAAGAAATAAGTTCGAAAAAGATTCCTGCGCTCAGGGAGAAGATCGGTCGGCTGAAGGAAGAATTGTCGTACATCAGGCAGAATCCCCACGAGATTATCGGAGACGAGGCCGGCAGGGCCGGGTTTTTCATCGGCTGCATTATCCTCCTGTTTCTGACCGTGTATCTGTTCGTTTTCTACAGTTCGGCAACCTATTCCACCTTTTTCAAGGAGTTTACGCTCAATGAAATCGGTGTGGCGAGTTCCATCTTCGATCCGGATGCCCTGACCCTTGCATACGAACAGGGAGTGACTGAACTGATACTGCTCCTGACCATTCCCTTTATCTTCCTCGGGCTTGGCTACCTGATACACGAGTTTAAGAAGAAATATTTCCGGATCGCGCTGCTGATACTCGTCACGTTTATATTCGACGCCATCCTCGGCTACGAGATTACTGCGAAAATATACAACATCACCAGAGAAAACAGCTTCGAGACGCTGCCCGAATATACCATACCGATGGCC
>JAIRZY010000248.1 GCA_031266995.1 Tannerella sp. | reverse complement strand
GTCATATTTTACAGTGATTTATCGGGGTCCCAGTTTTCCGGATCCTTGCGCCATTCCTGCAGTATGGCGACTTCGGATTCGTCTATGTAGTTTGTCCGGAGCGCTTCCTCGATGACGGTGTCGTAGTTCGACAGGGTAGTCAACTGCACGCCTGCATCTTTAAAGCGCCTCTCGGCAATCGGAAATCCGTGCGTAAAGATGGCTACCATTCCCACCACCTCGCAGCCGAAGTTGCGCACGGCCTTGACGGCTTTCAGGCTACTGCCGCCTGTAGACACGAGGTCTTCGATGATTACGACTTTGGAGCCGGGCTTCAGCTCGCCTTCGATCAGGTTTTCCAGTCCGTGGTCCTTAGGCTCGGAGCGGATGTAGACGAACGGCAGTCCCAGCATATCGGCAACGAGCGCGCCTTGTGCGATGGCACCGGTGGCCACGCCCGCAATGGCGTTCGCTTCTTCGTACTTCTCGGTGATGACGCGCGCAAGTTCCAGTTTGATGAAAGTGCGCGTAGCCGGGTAGGACAGTGTCTTTCGGTTGTCGCAGTAGATGGGCGACTTCCATCCCGAAGCCCATGTGAACGGATTCGCCGGCTGCAGCTTCACCGCTTTGATCTTCAATAATTTTTCGGCAACTATTTTCTCTAGCTTCTTCATAGTTTATTCAATTTTCAAGCATGATTGGCGCTGACAAAATTAGTCAATATAATTAATGTGCATGCACACCCTTACACGGTTATTTGCTTCTTTGAGCTATTTTATTATTTCGGGGACGGTTTTTAATGTTATTTTTGAATCGTCCAGCATCGGTGTTTTGTTTGAGCACGGGGGTATGGAAGGTGCAGTGAATGATGTGGGAGTGGGGCATGGCGGGAGCTGACGGTTTGGAGGTTTTCGGTTATCGGGACGTGTGTGGAGACGGTTTTGTCAGATTGATTTGTGCGTGCATGGGGTGAATTGAATTTTTGGGGCACGATATATTCTGTTAAGCCGAAAAAAATTGCGAGCTTTGCAGGAAAAATAAGAAAGTGATGAAGATAGGTGATAAAGTGAGGTTTTTGAATAGTGTAGGGGGTGGTATTGTGAAGGCGTTTCAGGGGAAGAATATGGCACTGGTGGAGGATGAGAGTGGGTTTGATTTTCCGGTAAGGATAGAAGAGTGTGTGGTTGTCGGTGCGGGAGATGTGGCGCTGAAGGATGAGACGCGACCGGTGAGTGAGGTAGAGGTTGATCGGAAAGGGAGTGAGGAAAAGCCGTACGTGGCGGTGGAGAGGCCGGGAGGGGAGAGGCTTAATGCTTTCCTTGCATATTTGCCGGCGGATCGCAGGAGGCTGACGCAGGGAGACTACGAGGCGTACTTTGTGAATGACAGTAATTATTGCCTGTACTTCAATTATATGCTTAGAGATAACAGTAGCTGTACGAGTCGCTTCCACGGGATGGTGGAATCTAATACAAAGGTTTTTATGGAGGAGATTGCGCGCGCTGACCTGAACGGGATGGAGCGCGTTTGCATACAGATGATTGCGCTTAAGGAGGGGAAAGCTTTCGCAATGAAGAATGCGCTTTCGGTAGAGTTACGGATTGATACGGTAAAGTTCTATAAGTTGCACTGCTTTGTGGAAAATGATTATTTTGACGAACCGGCGCTGATTTTTCCCATCGTACAATCGGATATGCCTGCAAAGGAGCTGCTTATTCCGGCGGCGGAGCTTCAGGAAGCTATGCGGCAAAAAAATCAGGACGACGCGAGCCAGCCCCGTCAGGCAGTGCAAAAACGGAAAGATGCGGATGGCATGGCGAGAGTTGAGGTGGATCTGCATATCGGCCAGTTGCTCGACAGCACGCAGGGGATGACGGCGCAGGATATGCTGGATTATCAGATGAATGTGTTCCATGAAACACTGAAGCGGCACGCGGGCGAAAAGGGTCGCCAGATTGTTTTCATACACGGAAAGGGCGAGGGCGTGCTGCGCGCGGCGATCGAAAAGGAGCTGAAGACGCGATACAGGGCATATACGTTTCAGGATGCGTCGTTTCAGGAGTATGGTTTCGGGGCGACGCTTGTAAAGATAAGGTAGGCGGGGATGGCACGGGAGATTGAGCGTAAGTTTCTGGTGAATGGCAATTTTGAGCCGTTCGTTGCGCGGCGGGAGAAGATTGTGCAGGGCTACCTCTGTGCCGATGCGGAGCGGACGGTGCGAGTGCGGATATGCGGCGAAGAGGCGTTTCTGACGGTGAAAAGCGGGACGGCCGGATGCGGATGGAGTCGCTACGAGTTTGAAACGGCAGTGCCGGTGGCTGAAGCGGAGGCAATGCTTGCGCTGTGTATGCCGGGAACGGTGAGCAAGGTGCGACACTGGATTGAGCATAAGGGACACACGTGGGAAGTCGATGTATTCCACGGTGAAAGTGAGGGATTGACGGTAGCCGAGATAGAACTTGAGTCTGAAGATGAAGACTTCGAACGTCCGCCGTGGCTCGGGCGGGAAGTAACCGGAGACCCGAAGTATTTCAACTCGGCGCTGGCCATCAATCCTTTCACTAAATGGAATTTAGATTCAGGATTCAAGATTTAAATTTCAATATTGCAGTCCTGTGCTGCGCGCCCCGAGGCTACAGCTTTCGGGCAAATTATTTAAACAGGGAGTTTAAGTTGATAACGGGCGCAATGCCATATACAGGCCTCCACCTGTGCCCCTGCGGATCAAACTCGCGGCCGATAGCGCCATGAATACCGAAGGATTCATTAAACATCGCCGTCCCGTGCACGCCAAATCCCGATACGGGCACGAACGGCGACGGCAGAATGGCGCCCCGTCGCGCGTTTTCGCTCGCAAACGCAGCGTGCTGTCCGTGAGCGCCAACCGTGAGCCACGATGTCACATCATAGTCCGCCGAGACGTGTATCACACCGTCGTAATACGGCCTGCCAGAGAAGTTAAAGTCGTACCTGAGCGCGTAGACGCCCGCGCTGATGCGCAACCGGTCGTTCAGCGGCACGAACAGTCCCCCGCCTGCCTCGCGCGCCGTCATCAGCCCGGGATACACCTCGCGGCTGGAAAAAAACGTGTACGACTGATCGTCGTCAATCGCATAATCGACCGCGCGATAATAATTTTCATACCTGACAGAATTTAGTATATTCGCCTGAATCAATTCGTTCCACTTCAGTGAGAGCACATCGCGACGATAATCGCGCGATATATCTATCCGTACGGCACTGTCGGGCCGCCTGTCAACCCCCGTCTCCTGCGCCCGCAGCGCGGCGGAGAGGCACAGCCCCATGCATAAATATAAGATTATCCGTTTCATAAACCATCAATTAAGTATATATTGTACCGGACAAAAGTACAGAATAAAATCATGAATCACAAAAAAAAATAAACCCGAAATGTCCATTGGCCCTCCCGGAACTTGTGGCAAGGTTGCCACTCATGGTGGCAAGTCCCGCGCACCGTGCGTGAAGGTTGCCACTCACGGTGGCAAGTCCCGCGCACCGTGCGTGAAGGTAGCAACCCAAGGTGGCAAGTAACGCGCACCTTGCGTGAAGGTAGCAACCCACGGTGGCAAGTCCCGCGCACCGTGCGTGAAGGTAGCCACCCATGGTGGCAAGTCCCGCGCACCGTACGTGAAGGTTGCAACCCATGGTGGCAAGTTCCGCGCACCGTGCGTGAAGGTTGCCACCCAAGGTGGCAAGTCCCTCGCACCGTGCGTGAAGGTTGCCACTCACGGTGGCAAGTCTCCCGGAACTTCCGGCAGGGTTGCCACCCATAGTGGCCGGTCTCCCGCAACTTGCGGCGGAGAATGTGCTAATGGACATTTCGGGATAAAAATCCGGAGACTTGCAGACGGCACGTACTCCCGATTTCGCCTCTCTCCTGTACAGCGCATTCCGGGGCGCAGTCAGTCCAAAAAAAGAGAGCCGGCCCATGCCTCCCGCGGCATGCATCCCGACTCCCCAGTCTTGAATCTTGAATTTTGAATCCTGAATGATCCCGTCTCCCTATTCCGCCGAAATCGGCTTGTATCTCGGCACGAGCGACTTCATCACAACCCAGCCTATCAGGTAGGCCGCGGCGCAGAAAATGAAGATCATAAAGTATCCCGACGGCTCGCCCTCGAAGCCCAGGAAGCGCATGTTGGTACGCCCCGTGTAGTCGAAGATTTTCCCCGCCGCCTTCTGGACGAAAAACGAGCCAAGCCCGCCCGCCATTCCGCCGATGCCGGTCACGGTGGCGATGGCTGTGCGCGGAAACATGTCGCCCACGGTCGAAAAGATGTTCGCCGACCACGCCTGGTGCGCCGCTCCGGCGATGCCGATGATGACCACCGTCAGCCAGTAGGAATACCCGCCCAGCGGCTGCGCAAAGAGCGCCAGCAGGGGGAAGAAGGCGAATATCAGCATCGAACGCATGCGCCCGGCGTAGGGATCCATGCCCCGGCGGCGGATGAAGTACGACGGAAGCCAGCCGCCGTAGATCGAAACCATGACCACGGTGTAGAGCACCGTGAGCGGCAGCACCTGCGCCGTGCCTTCGAGGTGAAAGACGGTCTGCAGGTATTTCGGCATCCAGAAGAGGTAGAACCACCACACGCCGTCGGTCATGAACTTGCCGAAGGCGAAGGCCCACGTCTGCCTGTAGCCGAAGCAGCGCAGGAAGGGGATCTTCTTCTCGGCCGAGGCCGTCGCCGTCGCGTCGTCCGTCAGCGCGTCCTGGCGTATGTAGGCCAGCTCCGCCGCGTTGACACCGGGGTTGCGGTCGGGCTTCTTGTAGGTAAAGACCCAGAAGCCCATCCAGATGAAGCCCAGTACGCCGATGATGATGAACGTCGCCTCCCAGCCCCACAGCTCGGCGATGTAGAGGATGCAGGCCGGGGCGATCATGGCTCCGATGGTAGCTCCGGAGTTGAAGATGCTCGTCGAAAAGGCGCGGTCTTTCTTCGGAAAGTATTCCGCCGTCGCCTTGATGGCGGCAGGGAAGTTGCCTGCCTCGCCGAGCGCCAGTACAAACCGGGCGAAGATGAAGAGCACGACGCTCACGCTGACCACCATCGCGCCGTCGCCGATGCGTCCGATCGTCTCCTTCGCTTCGGCGAAAGTGACGAACCACTCGCCGGCGAGAATCCCCGACGTCGCGATGCCGCAAAACGCGTGCAGGCAGGCGCCGACCGACCAGATGCCGATCGCCCACAGGAATCCCTTCTTCGTGTCCATCCAGTCCACAAACTTGCCCGCGAACAGCATGCACACGGCGTAGAGAATCGAAAACCAGGCCGTGATCGTCCCGTAGTCGTCGTTTGTCCATCCGAACTCAGGCCCTATGAACAGGGGCCACGTGAGTGACAGTACCTGACGGTCCAGATAATTTACCGTTGTTGCAAAAAACAGCATGGCGCAGATGACCCAGCGGTAATTCGTCCTGCGCTCGTTTGAAAGGTTGTTAATACTCATGATATGTAAAAATTATTTAGGTTGTTTACCGATATAGGCCAGGATGCCGCCGTCGACGTACAGCACGTGCCCGTTTACAAAATTAGAAGCCTCGGAAGCCAGAAAGACGGCCGGCCCCTGCAGATCGTCCGTCGTACCCCAGCGTGCGGCGGGCGTGCGGCCGGTGATGAAGCGGTCGAACGGGTGCTGCGAGCCGTCGGGCTGCGTCTCCCGCAGCGGCGCCGTCTGCGGCGTGGCGATGTAGCCCGGCCCGATGCCGTTGCACTGTATATTGTATCCGCCATACTCCGCTGCGATGTTCCGCGTCAGCATCTTCAGGCCCCCCTTGGCCGCGGCGTAGGCCGACACCGTCTCGCGACCAAGCTCGCTCATCATCGAGCATATATTGATGATCTTGCCGTGCCCCTGGGCGATCATGCCCGGAATGACGGCGCGCGCGACGATGAAGGGCGCCGTCAGATCTACGTCGATCACCTGTCGAAACTCCGCCACCTCCATCTCGTGCATCGGCACGCGCCGGATAAGTCCCGCGTTGTTTACCAGAATGTCCACTCCGCCGGCTTCCGCCTCGATTTGCCCGATCATCCGCCCCACCTGCGCCTCGTCGGTCACGTCGCAGACGTATCCGCGCGCCCCGATGCCTTCCGCGCCGTAGGACGCCAGCCCCCGGTCGACAAGCTCGCGGCTCAAATCGTTAAAGACGATGCTCGCTCCCGCGCGGTGCAGAGCTGCGGCGATCGCGTATCCGATGCCGTATGACGCGCCCGTGACGAGCGCCACTTTGTTCTTCAGTGAAAATACATCATTCATTATCTTGCATATTTATGTTCATCATCTTGATACGCGCCCCGAACCGTCGCCCGCCAGCAACTGCTCTGCTTCGGCGACGGTGACGAGGTTGAAATCACCCGGGACGGTATGCTTCAGACACGAAGCCGCCACCGCGAAATCCAGCGCCCTCTGCGCGTCGTCCGGCCACGTCAGCAGGCCGAAGATCAGGCCGCCCGCAAACGCGTCGCCGCTTCCCACGCGGTCTACGATGTGCGTCACGTCGTACCGCTTCGACCGGTACAGACCGTCGGCATGTATCACGCCGCCCCACGTGTTGTGACTCGCGCTCACCGAGCCGCGCAGCGTGACGGCCACCGTCCGCGCCCGCGGAAAACGCTTCTTCAGTCCGAGACACACCGCCTCGAACGCGCCCGCGTCGATTTCACCCCCGGCGCGACGCGCGTCGAAGCCTTCGGGCGTGATGCCGAACACCTGCGCCGCGTCTTCCTCATTGCCCACGATCACGTCGCAGCCTTCCACCAGCGCAGGCATCACCTGCGCCGCCGTCTTCCCGTATTTCCACAGGTTTTTGCGGTAATTCAGATCCGTCGAAACCGTCACCCCCAGCCTGTTGGCCGTCCGTATCGCTTCGAGGCACACGTCGGCCGCACCCTGCGACACGGCGGGCGTGATACCCGTCCAGTGGAACCACCGCGCCCCGGCGAGCGCCTGCTCCCAGTCCACCATGCCCGGTCGCATATCCGCCAGCGCGGAACCGGCACGGTCGTAGACCACCTTCGACGCGCGGGCGACGGCGCCCGTCTCGAGGAAATAGATCCCCACGCGCTCGCCGCCACGGATGATATGCCCGGTTCCCACATTATATTTACGCAGTTCGGCAATGCACCATTCGGCAATATCGTTCAGCGGCAGGCGGGTCACGAAGTCGACCACAACGCCACAGTTCGCCAGCGACACGGCCACGTTTGCCTCGCCGCCGCCAAAGCATGCGTCCAGCCGCGCCGACTGTATAAAGCGCTGGCAGCCGGGCGTCGACAGGCGCAGCATAATTTCCCCGAAAGTGACGACTCTTTCCTTTTTCACGCGATTCGTTTTATTCGTATAGTAACAGTTATTTCCGGCCGGCGTCGGTCACGGCGGCCGTGATGCGCGCAAAGATAGGAAGATTATTAAATGTTTCCAAAAATCCTGCCACTGCCGCGCGTTTTTCTTCCCCGCATCCCCCTTGAAGTTTCAATTTTGAATCTTAAGAGGCTGTTTTGAATTTTGAATCTCGAATTGATCTCTTCCCCGGCCCTGCCCCGTGTGAGGATTTTGCAAATGACATGTGATTCTCGCTTTCCCTGCGTGGGGATTTCATGAATCACATGTCATTTATGCTTCCCACGGCCGTGGATTTTATGTTTGACATGTCATTCGTTAAATCCACGGCCGGGGATTTAACCTTTGGGATGTCATTCGTTAAATCCACAGCCGTGGATTTAACCTTTAGGATGTCATTCGTTAAATCCACAGCCGTGGATTTAACCGTTGACATGTCATTTGCAAAATCCACAGCCGTGGACACCATGTTTGACATGTCATTTGCACTTTCCC
>JAIRZY010000159.1 GCA_031266995.1 Tannerella sp. | reverse complement strand
TGCGTCATGATGATCGCGAAGGCGGCAAAGGCGGCCGTCAGGCCGAGGGCGTTGAGCGCCGCCGCTGCGTTGTAGCGGCGCATGACGCTGATGAAGTTTTTGATGATTGATTTCATGGGGAATTATGAATTATAAATGATGAATTATGAATTGCCGGGCCGACCTCGCTCTCTGTGGCTCTCTGTGCTTCTCCGTGTCTCTCTGTGTAAGAAAAAAGACGTTACACAGAGTTCCACAGAGAAGACACAGAGAACCACAGAGATTTTTTGAATCATTGAATTTTTGAATCTTTGAATCTTGAATTACTCCGTCTTAATGCTGTTGACCGGGTTCGCATTCGCCGCCGCGTAGCTCTGGAAGAAGACGGTGACGAACGACACGGCGAGGCAGAACACGCCCGCGACGACAAAGAACCACGGACTAAGCTCGATCCTGTACGCATAGCCCGCCAGCCACTGCCGCATCATGACCCACGCTGCGGGCGCGGCCACGACGAAGGCGATCAGGACGTAGCTCAGGAACGTCGCCACCAGCCGCCGCAGCGCCTCGGGATTCGTCGAGCCGAACACCTTGCGGACGGCGATCTCCTTCGCCCGCAGCCGGATGAAGTAGGTCGACATCGCCACCAGCCCCAGCAGCGAGATCACGATCGCGATGGCCGTGAAGAGCGTCATCAGGCGCGACGTGCGCTGCTCGCCTTCGAACGACGCGGCCACCTGCTGGTCGATGAACTGTCCGCGGAACTCGCTCCCCGTGATGCGCTCGAAGGTCTCCTTCACCGCGCCCCAGGCCGCCGCCGGGCTGCCTTCGACTTCGACCAGCAGGGTCCAGCGCTCCCAGTCATTAAACTCGTGCGGCGCCTTGACCTGCACCATGACAGGGCTTGGAGGGCCGGTGATGTTGTAGAGCTGGAAGTCGCGCAGCACGCCGGCCAGCGGCATCTCGCGGTCGTAGAACGGGAACACCGGCGCGTCCTGTTCGATTTCGAGTTCCGCCAGCGCCCGCTCGTTCAGGTAAAACGCATCGCCCGATACCTGATTGTCGCGCAGCTTTTCCCACCCGAGCATGTTGAAAAAGGCCGTGTCGCAGATGAACGACTGGAAGCTGATGTTCTTGTCCTTCATCCGCATCGTATGATTGTTGCCCCGGTCGAAGGGCGTGCCGGCGCCGAAGCCCGTCCGCCGCACTGCGGGCAGCCGCTCAAGCTCGCCGGCGAGCAGGCGCTTCGCGTCCGGCGACAGGTTTTCGTCCGACAGCGGAATGTCGATCAGGTTCTCCGTGTGATAGCCCAGCGGCGCGCTGACGAGGTGCTGCACCTGCGCAATCATCGTGATCGAGGCGGCGACCATGACGATGGTGACGGCGTTCTGGAAGGTGATGAAGATTTTGCTGAACACCATCTTCGTCTTCCGGCTGAAGCTGCCGCGGACGACCTCGACGGCCCGCGCGTTCGAAATCACCGCCGCCGGCAGCAGACCGGACACGATGCCCAGCACGGCGACCAGCCCCGCGGCTGCGGCGATGCTCGCGGGCGTTGCGGCCCCCTGCATGTCGAGCGTGCGCTCCACGAGGTTGCCCGCATACGGCGCCGCGGCGAAGGCCAGCGTCAGCCCGGCGGCAAACGAGATGGCGCACAGCAGCGTCGACTCCGTCATCAGCCGCGCGAACAGCTCGCCGCGGCTTGAGCCGAGCAGCCGCCGCGTCGCCATCTCCTTCGCCCGGAAGCCGGCCTGAGCCACCGTAAGATTAATGTAGTTGATCACGGCGAAGAGCAGGATCAGTATCCCCGTCCACATCAGGATGCGGACGAACGAACGGTTGCCGAAGCTCAGCAGCATGCCGTTAAAGGAACCGTTGCTGAACATCGGGTACAGCTCGGTGAAGTAGATTTCCTTCAGCGGAGTCAGTACCACCTCGCGGGTATGCTCGTCCCTGTAGATCCAGACAAACTCCTTGAACCAGTCGCGCATGTCGTTCGCCCGTGCGCGCAGGTCGGCGCCTTCGCCGGCGAGGAGGAAGACGACGGCGCTGCCGAAGTTGTTATACGTGTCGGAGGACATGCCCGAATTGTAGTAATCCACGTTTTCGATGCGCAGCAGGATGTCGGCGTAGGGGATGGTCGAGCGGCGTATGTCTGCCATCACGCCGCGCACCGTCACCGTGAGCGAGTCGTAGACCTGTATCCTCTGCCCCATCGGGTCGCTGTCGGGGAAGGCGCGGCGGGCGAACGATTCGGAGATGACCGCCCCGTCGGGCGCGGCAAGCACCCGGCTGCGGTCGCCGCTGACGAGCGGGAAGGAGAAGAGGTCGAAAAACGAGTCTTCGGCGTAGGCCATGTCGGCCTTCAGCTTGCGGTCGTCGATCTTCACCGGGAGACCTTTCTGCATGCTGACCACGCCACATGCTTTCTCCACTTCGGGATAATGCTCCTCGACACGCGCGCCCAGCTTGTAGGCCGAGCCGGGATAAGTCTCGGTGCCCATGACATAAATCCGGTCGCCCTTCTCGTGGAAGGCGTCGACCGACAACTCCTGCGTCGTATACACGGCGATCAGTATCACAAACATGAGCGATACCGACAGGCCGAAAACATTGATAAGGGTATAGAATCTGTTCTTACCCAGAAACCTGAAAAAAGACTTTACGTCAAGTAATCTGTTCATAGCTAATTGCGAATTATAAATTATAAATTAGGAATAATGAATCGACTTCTCTCCCCCGCCCCTTCCCCGCAAGGGAGGGGAGAGGCCGGGGGAGACGGGAGGCCGGATCATTCGAATCTTGAATCGACCTCTCCCCCGGCCCCTCCCCACAAGGGAGGGGAGGGGTTTTCGGAAGCGGGAGGCTGTTTTGTCCGAATCTTTGAATCTTTGTATCATGGAATCTTTGAATCTTGAATTTTGAATCTTGAATCTTGAATTACTCCGCCTTCACGCTGTCGACCGGATTCATATTCGCCGCCCTCCAGTTCTGGAACGTAACGGTCGCGACGGTGAGGAGGAAGACGGCGACAAAGGCCGCGGCATAGACCCACCAGTGCATCGGCGCCCGGTAAGCGAAGTTCTCCAGCCACCGCATGACGGCATACCACGCCACCGGCGCAGACACGACAAAGCACAGGACGAGCATGCGGACATACGACCGGTTGAAGGTCACGAGTATCTCGCCCGTCGTCGAGCCGAATATCTTGCGTATGCCGATCTCGCGCCGACGGTATTCGCTGTCGAAGACCACCAGCCCGAAGACGCCTACGATCGAGATAAAGATGGCCACGAGGCTGAAAAGCGTAATCATCACTCCGAACCGCTGCTCCGCCTCGTAAGTGCTGTTGAGCACCTCGTCGAAGAAGCGTACATTAAACAGAAACTCGCCGTCGAACGTCCGCAGCGTCGAGCGCACGTGTGTGATGGCCGCCCGCAGGTCGGCGCCGGCCTTGACCTTGACGTAGGCATAACCGGGCCAGCGCCCCCAGTTTTCCGTCCCCCACACGTAGAAGGCCATCGGCGTGACGGAGCGGCGGAGCGAGTTGAACTTCACGTCCGGCATGAAGCCCGCTATTTCGGCGCTGTCGATGCGGTCGTTCAGCACGAGATTGTAGTCGCGGTGCGCCGTCTCGTTGAAGATGTACACGCCTTGCCGCGTGCGGCGGTCCTCCTCGCGGAAGCTGCGCCCTTCGGTCACCTCGATGCCCATCACGCGCAGGAACGACGGCTCGACGGGCAGTATCTGGAACGAGATCTGCTCCTCGTGATACATCCGTCCCCAGCCCATGTACTGGTCCTGGCTCGAGAGAAGCGACTCGGCATACGTCACGTCCTCGATGCCGGCAAACTCCTTCAGGCTGCCGGTGAGGGCGTCGCGGCCTTTGCCCGCCTGTTCGCTGAGGTTGGTCACGATCAGCGCGTCGTGGTCGTAGCCGAGCGGCGTGCGCTGCATGAAGCGGTTCTGAAGGAAGAGGAACGACGCGCTGATGATCAGCACGAACGACGCGACGAACTGTATACATATAAGTACGTTTCGCAGCATCCGTCCGCTTGCCGAAAGGCCGAAGGTGCCCTTGAGCACGAGGGCGGGCTGGAACGAAGTGATGTAGAACGAGGGATACAGCCCGGCGAGCACTCCGGTGACGAGCGCGAGACCGGCGGTGGCGGCGACAAGCCCCGCGTGCTGCGCGAGCGAGATGTCGGCGTCGACGGCCTGCGCCAGCGACGTGCGCTGCGCCAGGTAGACCAGCGCCGTCCCGATCAGGAACGAGACGAAGGCGGTGGCGACGCCCTCCATCACGAGCGCGGCGCGAATCACGCGCGTCGAGCCGCCAAACACCTTCTGCGTGTTGATGCTCCGTATGCGTTTGGGCGCGAGGGCGGCGCTGAAGTTGGTATAGTTGATGCCGGCGATGATGACGATCACGAAGGCGATGGAGATGAGCACGAACAGCGTCCGGCGGCTCGACTTGGGAATCATGTCGAAAAACACGCCCGAAAGGAAGTGCAGCTCCGTCAGGGGCGAGAAGCGCAGTTGCACGCCGTCGCTGTCCCACGACAGGTTCGAGCGTATCGTCGAGAGGTCGAACGAGCGGCGGAAGTTGTCGAACAGGCCGTCGGCGTTTTCGGGCGCGTCGAGGCGGACGAAGACCGCGTAGTTCCAGTTGCCCCACGTGTTGATGTTTTCGCGCGGATCAATCTGGGTGAAGACCGCGTTTTCGACGGACGAGTTGCGCGGGAAGTCGCGGTATACGCCGCCGACGGTCAGGTTGCGGTCGCGTCCGGCGAGCATGCGTCCCGAGGCCGGCTCGCTGCCGAAGAGCTTGCGCGAGAGGCTGAGCGGGATGAGCGCCCGGTCGGGCTCATCGAGCGTGCGGCCGTCGCCCTCGACCATGTCGAAGGTAAAGATGTCGGCAAAGGCGGGCGAGACGGTGCGCATCTTTTCCTCATAGAAATTCTTCGCCCCGTTGCTTTCGACCGAGAAGAAGAAGTCGCGGGCGAGGTTGGCAATCGCTCCGGCCAGGATGTGAGGCGACGACTGGAAGAGCGCCTCCGAGAGCGGACGGTTGATGACAGCGCCGGCCTGACCGCTCTGGCCCAGCAGGCCGCCATCGCCGCTGCCCTGCACCGTCTCGACGCGGAAGATGCGGTCTGCATTCGGGTGGCTGCGGTCGTAGCTGCGGTCGAAGCCCACCTGCATCATGATTAACATAAAGGCTGCAAAGGCTACCGACAGCCCGAGCACGTTGAGCACGGCCGCGAGCTTGTAGCGACGCAGCACGCTGATGAAGTTGCGGATAATTGTTTTCATATCAGAAAAATTAATGATTCAAGAACTCAAAGATTAGAACCGGCCTCCCGCATCCCGGCTTCCCCCGCCGGGGGAGAGGGCCGATTCATAATTCTCCATTCTCAATTCTCCATTCTCAATTCCTTAAATGTATTCGTTCACGGAGCTGACCAGCTCGCCGTCGAAGAGGTGTATGATGCGGCTGGCAAACGAGGCGTCGTGCTGCGAGTGTGTGACCATGATGATGGTCGTGCCGTCCTTGCGGTTGAGTTCGGTCAGGAGGTCGATGACCACGAGACCGTTCTTGCTGTCGAGGTTACCCGTCGGCTCGTCGGCCAGGATGAGCTTCGGTTCCGAGACGAGCGCGCGGGCGATGGCTACGCGCTGCTGCTGTCCGCCGGAGAGCTGCTGCGGGAAGTGCTTCGCGCGGTGGCCTATTTCCATGCGGCGGAGGATGTCGAGCACCTTCTGCTTGCGTTCGGAGGGCTTGTGCTTGAGGTAGGTGAGGGGCAGCTCCACGTTTTCGAACACGTTCAGCTCGTCGATCAGGTTGAAGCTCTGAAACACGAAGCCGATGTTTCCCTTGCGTGCCCGTGTGCGTTCGCTCTCGTGGAGATGGCCTACCTCGTTTCCGTCGAGGTAATAGTTGCCGCCGGTCGGATTGTCCAGCAGGCCGAGGATGTTCAGCAGGGTCGACTTGCCGCAGCCCGACGGCCCCATGATGGCGACAAATTCGCCTTTGTTCACTTCCAGCGACACCTTGTTCAGGGCGATGGTTTCTACTTCTTCCGTGCGGAAGGATTTGCTTAATTCTTCAATTTTAATCATGACTCAGTTCGTTTTTAATGAATAATATTTGTTTCATACCTGATTTGCTGCAAATACTGTGCCAAAATGCTTAACGC
>JAIRZY010000140.1 GCA_031266995.1 Tannerella sp. | reverse complement strand
CATCACATTATATTATATCACATCCCGTCCCGTCCCCTCTTACAGCAGCAGGTCTTCCGCCACGCCCGCCGCGACGTCTTTCCCCGCGAGGCGTGCAAGCACTTCGAGGGCAAAGTCGAAGACCAGTCCCGGCCCTTTTCCGGTGATGATATGTCCGTCGGCGACGGCCGGCCGGTCGGTGACGGGGATGGCACCCGTCAGTTGCGGCTCGATGCCGGGATAGCAGGTGGCTTTCCTGCCCTCGAGCATGCCCAGCCCGCCCAGCACGAGCGGCGCGGCGCAGATGGCGGCCACGAGTTTGCCCTGCGCGCCGTGCTGCACGAGGAGCCGTTTCAGCGCCGCGTGACTGTTCAGCATCTGGCTGCCCGGTCCGCCGCCGGGCAGTATCAGCGCGTCGACGTCTGCATAGGCGACGTCTTCGAAAAGCGCGTCCGCTTCGACGGCGATCCCGTGGGCGCCCGTGACGGTGCGCTCGCCCGTGACGGACACCGTGGTCACTCCTGCACCGCCGCGGCGCAGTACGTCAATCGTGCCCACGGCTTCCGTTTCCTCGAAGCCGGTGGCTAAAAATACACATGTCTTTTTCATAACTCAATCGTTTATTTTTATTTCAGTGAATAGCGGTACGTGATTGTTCCGCTCTGGTTGTTCGTTCCGCTGATGCTGTTGAACCGGGCGCGGCGTGCGGCTTCGAGGGCGCTGGCGCGCATGGAGGCGTTGTCGATGTTCGTGCCCTTGCCTATTTCGGCGATGATGACGCTGCCGCGGGGGTCGACCGTGATGTCGATGACGATGCGCCCTTCTTCCTGAATCGTATACGCCGGCCGGGGCAGGCCGCCTCCGCGTATGGAGCGTCCGCTGAGCGAAAACTCGCCCATGCCGCCGATGCCGCGGTTTTCGCCCGTGTCGGCGTTGCCGAAGGGGCTGCCCTGGTTTCCCGTGCCCTCGCTGTCGCCCTGGCTTTCGCTGCCGGCGTTACCGGAGCCGAATGCGCCCGACACCTGGTCGCTGATCGCCTGCTCGCGTCGCCGCCGCTCTTCTTCCTGCCGGCGCTCGGCCTCGAGGCGTTCCTGCTCCCGGCGCTCGGCTTCCTCTCTTCGCTTTCGATCTTCTTCCCGCTGGCGGTCGGTGATCGAGACGGTTTCTTCCGTATCCTGACTGATGATCTCTTCGGGCTGCCGGGTGGTCGAGGCGGCGACGGGCGGCGGCGACGGCACGCTCTCCACGTCGCGCTCCGGCGCGCCTCCCCGCGGCTCGAAAAGCCCGGCGGAGAGGCTGATGTTCCCGAAGTTGACCAGCACGCCTTCCTCTTCGTCGGGCACAATCGTCCGGAGCACGAGGAAAAACAGGAGGACGGCGACGAGGGCGTGGATCGCGATCGTCCCGGCCAGTGCAACCATATCGTCTTTGTTCACTTTCATCTTCTTATCTCGGCGCGCGGGTGGCCAGTGCCATTTTAAATCTGTTCTCGTTCGCAATGTTCAGTATTTTCACGATCTCCCTGTAGGGGACTGTTTCGTCGGCATACAGCAGGACGAACATCTCCGGCTCCCGCTCCTGCCGCTCGCGCAGGAAAGGCGCTATCTCGTCGAACGCGACTCGCCGTTCGCGCTGATTGCCCGCGGCCACGTAGTAGCTTCCGGCCGCGTCGATCGTCACGCGCGAGAGCGGCTTGGCCGCCGTCTGCTTCTGCGCCTGCGGCAGCGTCACCTTGATGGCGTTGGGCACCACCAGCGTCGAGGTGATCATGAAGAATATCAGCAACAGGAAGATAATGTCCGTCATGGACGCCATGCTGAAGGTCTCGTTTATCTTTGTTCTTCGTTTCAGTGACATCGTCGAAGGATTAGTTTACCGGTTCGTTCAGCATGTCCATAAAGTCCATCGTCGTCGTTTCCATCTTGTTGACCACGCTGTCGACTTTCGCCACCAGGAAATTGTAAGCAAACAGGGCGACGATGCCGACAATCAGCCCCCCGACGGTCGTGACCAGCGCCTCGTATATGCCGCCCGACAGCAGCGATATGTCGACGTTCGTACCCGCGTTCGCCATGTCGAAGAAGGCGCGCACCATGCCGGTGACCGTCCCGAGGAATCCGAGCATCGGCGCGCCGGCCGCCGTCGTCGCGATGACGGGGAAGCCCTTTTCCAGCTTGGCGACTTCGATGTTGCCCGCGTTTTCGATCGAGGCCAGAATGTCGTTGACGGGGCGTCCCAGGCGACTGATGCCTTTCCCTATCATGCGTCCCATCGGCGATTTGGCCGTGTTGCAGAGGTTGAGCGCCGAGTCGATTTTGCCGTCGTGGATGTAGTCCTTGATGCGGCTCATAAACGAGTCGTCGATTTTGGCAGCCCTGCCGATCACCATCCAGCGCTGGATGAAGATATACAGGGCGATGACGGACAGCGCCAGGAGTACAATCATAATCCATCCGCCCTTGGTTGCAAGGTCGAGGATGTTCATTTTCGCTTCGGTAGTCATGATTTCCGCCGTCAGGTCGGGCAGCGCGTCTTCCTGCCGGGACACGGCTACCTGCAATAATACATTTAATAGGTTCATACGTTTTTACTGTTTTATTTTATGTTACTTTCATTCATATCCATAAGGCAGGCCCTGTACAGGCTCACCGTCTTTTCCAGCCCGAAGTAGAGCGCGTCGCAGATGAGCGCATGTCCGATGGACACCTCTTCGAGCCAGTTGATTTTCGACGCGAAGAAGGCGAGGTTTTCCAGCGACAGGTCGTGCCCCGCGTTTACGCCCATGCCCAGTTGTCGAGCCTGCGTGGCGGCACGGACGAACGGCGCGATGGCGGCATCCCGGTCGTGCGCGTACTGCCCGGCGTAGGGGCCGGTGTACAGCTCGACGCGGTCGGCGCCCGTTCGGGCCGCCCATTCGATGTCTTCACCGCAGGCGTCGACGAAGAGGGACGTGCGGATACACTTTTCCCTGAAGGTGTCCACCAGTTCGCTCAGCATGTCGAAGTGCGTTTTCGTCTTCCATCCCGCGCTTGAGGTGATGGCGTCGGGCGCATCGGGAACCAGCGTCACCTGGTTGGGGCGTACCTTCAGCACGAGGTCGATAAACGGCTCGCCGGGATAGCCCTCGATGTTCAGTTCCGTGCGTACGAGCGGTTTGAGGCCATATACGTCGTCATAGCGTATATGACGCCCGTCGGGACGCGGATGCACGGTAATCCCCTGCGCGCCGAATCGCTCGCAGTCCTGCGCCACCTTCAGCACGTCCGGCGTGTTTCCTCCGCGGGAATTGCGGACGGTCGCCACCTTGTTAATATTTACACTCAAATTTATCATCCAAATTCATGTTCGTTGTTTCTCTTTTACTACATTTGCGCACAAATACAGATGCAAATGTAGAACGATTTGGGCAATTATAAAAAAAAAGCGCCCGAAAGATTTCGAGAAAGTGAAATTTGCCGTAAAAGCGGGGTAGAGATGAAGCGAATATTTTAGATAAAACAGATGAGGAAGAGGTTGAAAACGGGACTGTTCGGCGGAGACTGCCGGGCGGATAAGCTGTACATTATCGGGCAATTGCTCGACCGGCTGAATGATTCGGGTGCGGAGATATACATCCAGAGCGAGTTCCATGCTTTTCTGAAGCAGGCGCTGGGAAGGCCGCCGCAGGTTTCGGGTGTGCTGGACGGCGACCGGTTCGACCTGGACGTTGCGCTGAGCGTCGGAGGCGACGGCACGTTTCTCCGCACGGCGGCGCTGATCAACCGTCGCCGCATCCCCATTCTGGGTATCAATACCGGTCGGCTGGGCTTTCTGGCCGACGTGAGCGAAGACCAGATTGCGGATGCGCTGACCGAACTGACGGAGGGCAGCTACAGGACGGAGGAACGGATGCTGCTGGAGTTGCAAACGGCGGGCGGCGAGTTTCAGGGATACAATCATGCGCTGAACGAGGTGGCCATACTGAAGCGCGACACGTCGTCCATGATCACGATTCATACGTATCTGAACGGTGAATACCTGACGTCGTATCAGTCCGACGGCCTGCTGATTGCCACGCCGACGGGATCGACCGCCTATTCGATGAGCGTCAACGGCCCGATACTCCTTCCGCAAAGCGACAACATCGTGCTGAGTCCGGTCGCGCCGCACAGCCTGAATGTGCGGCCGCTGGTAATCCCCGGTTCGCACAGCATCCGGCTCGTCGTCGAAAGCCGGACGCAGTCGTTCCTGACAGCCCTCGACGGACGCTCGGAAGTGATGCAGATAGGGACGGAACTGACTGTAAAGAAGGGTAGTTACACCCTGAACGTGGTCAAGCCCCGCCACCATACTTTCTATCGTACCCTGCGTGAAAAATTGATGTGGGGAGTAGACGGAAGGGTTAAATAGTCCTAAATTAAGTTTTTTTCATGTTTTAAAAGCATGTTGAACAACATAAAACCCTTATATTTGCACTGTGTTTTTCATGGTATTAGATTTAAGGTTAACAATGAAGGTTGTAGGTTGTCGTGAGACAACCTCTTCTTTTTTAT
>JAIRZY010000135.1 GCA_031266995.1 Tannerella sp. | reverse complement strand
AGCGGCTGTACAGACATCCGGCCACCAGAACCGCTCCGACGCATGACCGGATAACAGAATAGCCAAATGACGGAATCTTTGAATCTTTAAATTTTTGAATCCCTGAATTTCCACATTCCAAATGAATCCGTGCCAGCAGGAAAGCCATCGCGATCAGGAACGGCAATACACTGAACGGATACGACGCCATCGCCGCAATCAGCAGCGCCACGAGCGAAGCCGTCGCCGCCGTCCGCTTCCGTCGGATACCCGCATACACGCTGTATCCCATGATTCCCAGAAACAGAGCAAACGGGATTGCGCCCTGCTCCACGGCGATTTGCAGGTATTCGTTGAAACCGTATTCGGGATTACCGGCTACATACTCTTCCTGTTCCGTGCCCTGGCCCGTGGCAAAATAATCGGCCTGCGTGTGACCGTAACTGCCCGAAAAGTTCCCGATGCCCACGCCCAGCGGATGATGAACGGCCGTTTGCAGGGCGATTTTCCATGTCAGCACACGTCCGTCCGCCGAATCCTTTTTCAGGCGGTACATGCCCATACCGCCCAGTACACAAAGCGCCAGCACGCCGGCAAGCAGACAGGAAAATGTGAGAATTTGGAGACGTGAGAATTTGCCAATGAATCTGTTTAGAATCTTTGAATAAATTACTATCCCGCAACCGCCGATCGCGGCCAGCCACGACGCGCGGCTCATGGTTGCCGGCAGTACCGATATGATGGCGACACACGTCAGCGCCGCGACTCCCCACCGCAGATACAGCGGCCAGTAACGAATCCGGAACTTCGCTTTCGTACAGTTCCGGTCGCGCAACAGATACCCGAACGCTGCCGGCAGAACCACAGCCAGATAACAGGCATACGGCCCCGGATTGAAAAACGACCCCGTCAGCCTGAATAACGCATGTTGCGAATGTTCGAGGCCGTACAGTTGCCTTAATCCCCAGAACGCTTCCACCAGACCCGTCACAAGAAAAAACAACGTCAGCCAGTATCCGTTCGACTTCGAGGTGCTCAGGAACATTCTGAAATAGAAATACAGCAGGACGATCAATGCAAGCAGTACATGCTTCGTCACCGCTTCGGACGAATGGATAAAATAACTGACCGACAGCGTGCCCGCTCCGTACAGCAGAATCAGGCCGTCTATCCATCCGAACCGTACCGCCGGCCGGCGCACCAAACCGTATACGACCGAAACGACGGCAAGAACACCCATCGAAAGATAAAACAGGAAATACTTTCCGGACACGATCCCGTTCCCCAGTTCCGGCCGGACAACAAAAACCGTCGCCAAAACCGAAAAAAATGAGACAGTCACAAAAAATGTGAGAATGTGGCAATGTGAAAATATGCCAATGAAGAGATGAGACAATTTGAGAATGTGAAAATGTGAGAATATGCCGATGAGAAACTGCTTCTTCCCTCCGGCACATCGTTCTTCCTGCTTCCGTTTATTTTCAAATTGTCCCATTCTCAATCACTAACCACTAACCATTAACCACTAATCATTGCTACTTGATTTTTTTCAAAAACCGTTCCCGTCTAAACTTTCCCGTTTGCCGGTCGACCGAGCGCCATATAACCGTCGCCTTGCCGACAATCAGGTCGTCCGGCACCAGGCCCCAGTAGCGCGAATCGCGGGAATCGAATACCCAGTCGCCCGCCATGAAATAGTAGTCGTGCGTGAACGTGTACACATGTAGGAGATCGCCGTCCAGATACGCCTGTCCGTCCCTGACCTCGATTTTCCCGCCGGTCTCGTATGCAATCAGGTTCCTGTACAGCACGATATTCCGCGCGTCGATCGCCACTTCGCTGCCCCTGCCCGGCACATACAGAGGGCCGAATTGCTTGAGGTTCCACCGGTACGCCGAGTCGAACGGGAAACAGCGGAATATCTCCCGCTGAAACGAGCTGTCGGCCAGGCCTGACAGTTCCACCTGCCGGTGATAAATCCCCAGCGTGTCCGTCACCCCGTTCACCCGGTAAATCCCGTCGTCGATGCGAAACGTGTCGCCGGGGAGGGCCACGCAGCGCTTCACGTAGTATTTCAGCATGTGCATCCCGATGCTGTCACCCCGGTGCGGATAGGGGAAATGGAAGACCAGCACATCGTTGCGCCGTGTCTTCCGCAGTCCCGGCAAACGGTAGACCGCGACCTTTTTCCCCTCGATGGCGCCGAAGATGTCGAACAGCCGTGCCCCCAGCGTCGGTTTCCATACCAGCGCATAATCGCCGCCCACCAGCCCCGGCTGCATCGAGTCGCTCGGGATCCGGAACGAGGCGAACAGAAACACCTGCCCGACAATGTATGCCACGGCTGCGATGCAGCACCAGAATGTGACGTCAACCACTATGTGAAACACCTGCCGAAGCAATTTTTTTGTTTTCATCGTTTTTTAATTGGCGAATTAAACAATTATACTGTACGCGGCATGGTTTTGTGCAATGCCCGTCAGTGCATTTATTTCTATAGAACGGAAGATCGGCAAGACCGCTTGCCCGCAGGGCATTCATCTCTTGTTTATGAATCCCCACGAGGGGAAATCTTGCCGGAAGTCGCGGGAGACTTTCCCCACGAGGGGAAACCTTGCCGGAAGTTCCGGGAGACTTTCCCCATGAGGGGAATAAGAGACAGGCGGCGCATGTTTTCTATTGATATGGTTTCCCTGACGGGAAATGCATAAAACGATGCCTCGCACAGTATAATCTTCAAATTTTCAAATCTAATACCAAACCTGTCTTCCCTCATCATCAAACGTAAAAGGCCGTTCCTCACGCCCCTGCGTCTCGTCGTGCAGCAGATACAGTGCGTTGGTGGGCACATTTTCGTACGTCAGCGTGCCGTTTCTGACACCGGTTCGCTTTCCAAGCGACACTTTCCCTCTGTCGGTGAAATAAAACAGTTCATACACGTCACCTTCGCGGATATTGTTGTCGTCGTTCCTGAAAATATATCCTATTTCCGTGATTCGTACAGGTTTTTCCAGTTCGAGACCCACCCATGCGCCGTCCGGCGAGTCCGAATCGCAATAGGTAAGCGGGTCACCGTCGAAGGCTACCTCCTTCGTACAGGGCACACCGAACATCGACGGATTGTCAAACCCGATCGCTTTCCCTTTCAGCACCTGCCCGTCTGAGATAAACTGTATTTCGGCTATACTGATATAGGCGTCGCGCGCCGAGCAGTAGCGGACATACCTGAATTTTTCCGGGCAGTCGATTTTGACTTCATACCAGTCGAAAGTCAGCGAATCCGTATGCGTATGAATCACGACCGGACGGGTAAAAAGGCTGTCGGTCGCAACCTCGAACCGTCCGCCGACGGAACGGCTGGCATGCAACCGGATCCATTCGGGATAGGGATACTTGCGGTTTATGCTGCAATCAAGCGTAGAATCCCGAATCCCGGATTTTGAATCTTGAATTTCGGACTTTCCTTCCGGTTTCAAAACCCGGCACTTCCCATCCTCCTGCGCAACGACGGGGAATCCCGTCTCTTCCACGCCGCCGTCCGTGTCATAATATAACGGTTGATAAACGATCTCCGGTTCCAGATGCTCGAAGACGGCTTTTCCGTCTTTTATCACGCTGCACGCAATGGGAATCCATTCGGTATTGTTGAAAACGCCCAGAAACAGCGAAGCATTCTTTCTGCGTCCGCCGTCGGTCTCGACCTCAAGGGTTGCGCCTTCGTAATATTCGCCCGCGACGTCCGCCATCAGCCGGTTGTTGAGGAGCGCGGGCAATCCTGCTCCGCACCGGCCGGGCGGCGAGTCGGGTTGCATGCCAAAATAGGAACGGTATATTTTCCCCGTCTTGCGGTTCATCCCGTTGCCTCTTTCCGGTGCCGTCTGATGCACTTCGAAACGGACGGTTTGTCCGCTACGGTCTTTCATGTAGTTCCAGTAGTGCTGTTTATACAGCATGTCAGGATTCTGAAGTATCATGTCCATGCCGCAGGGTATCCCCAGGGCGCGGAAGGCATACACGACATAATGCGCCATCAGGCGGCAGTCGCCCAGCCGGTTGTGGAAAAGCGCCGCGGCGCCCGTATAACGGCTCGTCACCGAATGGCAGAATATCCATCGCTGGTTATTGTAGATGAAATCGTACAGGGCCTTGCCTGCGGCCACAGGGTCGGACGCATCGGCGCACAGCGAATCCACCCTGGGGCGGAAAAAATCGTCGTACAACTGCCGCCAGTCCTGCAGCGGTTCGTCCGTCACGCGATACGGCAGTATCTGTTCGCAAAAGTCGTCGAACGAAATATCTTTGCCCCAGGGCTGCCGCTGCCACGCATCGAAAGCGCGCTCTATGTTATTGATCAGGAAATCGGCCGTGATCACGTGCGAATCCATGACGACGTTGTAGTTCGAATGAGCAAGCGACGGAAAATCGTCTTCGAAAGTATCATTGGTGAAGCTGCGGTTATAATCGTTCACCGGATATTCGTGTGCTGCGGCATAACGGCTCACTTCCTCCATGTAGCGGTCGATGGCGCCGCTCGTACAGGAATAGTGGAACGGCATGTTTTCGATCAGGAAACACGCCGCCCTGTATTTCAGGCTGTCTGCCGCGTCTTCGGAATAGTGCGCCAGTACCGTTTCCAGTTCGGCGCGGTTTGCGCCCGCAAACGCCAGCGCCTGTTCCAGACGCGACGGCAGGCGGTCGCAGGCGGCCGCCAGTATCAGTACGAGACCAATGCAGAATGTATACTTCATATTGTTTGTTGTTTGTTATCAGACAGTTTCCGAATACTCCCGATGTGCTCCGGATATGCTTCCCGGGTATATTCGATATACTTTTGATGTATGCCGGACATACATCGGGAGTATTCCGGAAATACTGCAAAAGGATTCACCGGCGCACCGGAGGTATTCCGGAAGCAGGTGAAAGGTATTCCCTTCATACATGCCGGGTATTTTACAGATACCCCGCTCGGCGCAGTCTCCGGACTGCGCCGTATTGAAAGCAAGGCTCCTGCCTTGCAATTGCCGGAAAGAAGGCGGTTCATCCTGTATTCTTCCTGTTTAACTGTCATGTTCTTCTATTCTGCTGTTTTGTTTCTGAGTTTCGCAAGGCAGGAGCCTTGCTTTCAATACGACGC
Source organism: Tannerella sp. (assembly GCA_031266995.1). Lineage (GTDB taxonomy): Bacteria > Bacteroidota > Bacteroidia > Bacteroidales > Tannerellaceae > Tannerella. The sequence goes on along the minus strand of JAIRZY010000135.1, from coordinate 266 downwards.
AGTCCGGAGCCCAATACCGTCAATTTAAGCGAGAAATACAGGTTCGTCATTGCGAAGGCAAAGCCTGAAGCAATCCACAGTAGCTGGATTGCTTCGCTTCGCTCGCAATGACGGGAGACGTTTTTCTTAAGTTGACGATACTGGTCTGGAGACTGCGCCGGGCGGAGAGGGGCATCTCTTTTGCTCAAACGGATGGCTCTCCGCCCTTTTCCCTTTTGTCTCATTGCGCATCCGTGTTCTCCTGTTCGCTTTTTTTTCTGCCACTG
>JAIRZY010000213.1 GCA_031266995.1 Tannerella sp. | reverse complement strand
TATTTTCTTAGTCGCGGCTCACTTTAGCGTACTTCAGCGTAGCAAGCGTTTCCTTCAAATCCACACCGGGACGAAACGCTACTTTCTGCGTTCTGATGAGCGACGGATGGAACTTCGCTTCCGCTTCCGTACCGGTACTGCTTATCGCAATCTGGAACGTGCCGAAGTCGCCGAAACGGACTATCTCGCCGTTTTCCAGATGGCGCCTCAGGGCCTTGGTCAGATCGTTCAAAACCGCCAGTACGTCGGTATCGCTCACCGTAGTAGAGCCTTCGGCGATTTCCCTGCTGAGTCTTTTCAGCGTCAATACTCCACTCGCTTTTGCCTGCGCGTAAAACTTTTTAGGCGCCTTCGGGTCGGAGGGATTACCCTTTTGGACAAGAACATAATTTACAGCCATGCTATCTAAATTTTTCAAAAATAAATCGGGTGCAAATATATAGAAAATACATTCAATATACAAACATTTTATTTTATAAATAATTTATTCCGGCATTACCGGTCATGTTCCACAGTGCGCATGGCATGATAAGGAACTTCAAAGAGGCTAAGAATCAAAGATTCACAGATGCGTCTTTACATTTTCTTTCCATTGCCAGCAGCCACCGTTTCCGTTCCATCCCGCCGGCATATCCTACCAGTTGCCCTCCTGCGCCCACGATGCGGTGACAGGGCACAATGATGGATACGGCGTTACGGTTGCATGCCATCCCGGTCGCACGGGCGCCTTTCGGACTGCCGGCCGCTACGGCAATCTGTCCGTACGAACGCGTCTCGCCGTAGGGAACGGCAAGGAGGGCCTGCCAGACGCGTTTCTGAAAATCAGTGCCCGGCAGGTCGAGCGAAAGCTCGAAGCGCCGGCGTTTTCCTTCAAAATATTCGGCAAGCTGCCGGACGGCTTCCCGGAGCAGCGGGGTTTCCTCTTCGCCCGCTTCCTGCCGTACGGGGCGGGAATCGGCAAACCGTATCGCCGTGATGCCGCGCCCGCTCGCGAAGAGGCGAAGCCTCCCGACCGGCGAATCGTAATAAACTGAACATGTACTCACAGATTCATTGAATTTTTAATTTTTGACTCTCGAGGCTGTATTTATTCCAGGTCTACAACCGTAACCCCCGTCCCTCCAAACTCGACATGTTCGTCCTGAAACCGCTTGACGCCCGGCACGGAATGTAAATAATTGCGTATCAATTCGCGCAGGACGCCTGTCCCCGTTCCGTGCAGGATACGCACCCGTCCGGCGGCCGTCTGGACGGCGTCGTCGATAAAGTAGGTAACGGCCTGCAACGCTTCATCTCCACGCATCCCGCGCACGTCTATGTCCTGCCGGAAATGCAGTTTTTTCTCATACATGCTGTCGGCCATGCTGTGGCTAAGGTGCGTATTTTTCCGTTCTTCCTTCCTGACCAGCGAAGGGCTGACCTTTTCGAGCTGCGTCACCCTGACCATACTCTTTATCATCCCGAAGACGATCACCGCCTGCCGTCCGTCCAGCTCGAGCACGGTTCCGACGGCCTGCTGCCCTTTGATTCGCACCGCGTCGTTGACGGCAATCGAGTCTTTCTCCGCGGCATGTCCGTCATCCTGCTTTGCAGATGTTTTCTTTTTTTTCGGCGGCTTTTTCATCCGGAGGGCGGGGATGTCTGCCGGCGTTTCTTCCTGTACGGACGATTTGAATTGATCCAGTTCTCTGCGCGCGGACTTGGTGCGTTCCTTTTCGGCCTGCGCTTCCCTGATTTCGCGAATGGTCTGTTCTATTTTTGCATTGGCCTCCGAGACCATCTGCTGCGCTTCCGCCTTCGCCGCGTTCAGGATTTCGCGCCGCTGCCGGTCGACGGCGTCGAGGTCCTGCTCGTAGCGCGCAGTCAGCTCTTCCAGCCGCTTTTCCTGCTGGCGGATGCTTTGCCGTTTGTTTTCCCAGTATCGCTTGTCGCGCGCAATATCCTGCAGATACTTGTCTTTTTCAATGTAACCGGTGCCGGCCTTGTCTGCGGCATCGGCAATCACCTCTTCGGGCAAGCCTATTTTGCGGGCGATTTCAATGGCAAACGAACTGCCCGGATTGCCGATGGACAGCCTGAAAAGCGGCTGCATCAGATGGCGGTCATAGAGCATGGCGCCGTTGACAAGCCCCTCCGTCTCTTCGGCATACTGTTTGAGGTTGGGATAGTGCGTCGTGATCACGCCAAAACTGCCGTTGCGGTTGAACCGTTCCAGCAGAGCTTCCGCAATGGCGCCGCCAATCAGCGGCTCGGTGCCTCCGCCGAATTCATCGATCAGCAGCAAGGTCGCACGGTCGCTGTGCTTGACGAAAAACTTCATGTTCGTCAGGTGCGAACTGTATGTACTCAAGTCGTTTTCGATGCTCTGCTCGTCGCCAATGTCGATAAATATGTTTTTGAACAGTCCCGCGCGCGACCGTTCGTGTACCGGTATCGGCATCCCGCACTGCAGCATGTACTGCAGCAACCCGACCGTCTTCAGACACACCGACTTGCCGCCTGCATTCGGCCCCGAAATAATCAGGATTCTGTTTTTTTCGTCCAGCGCAATATCCAGCGGTTCGACGGGCTTGTGCTGTTTCCGGTGCGAAAGGTAAAGCAGCGGATGGACGGCGGCACGCCAGTCAATCAGCGACAGTTCGCCGAGTTGCGGCTTGATGGCCTGTATATCGATAGAAAACAACGCTTTGGCGCGAATAAAATCTACGACGGCCAGGAACGCGTATGCGTGCAGCATATAGGGCGTTGAGGGGCGTATCCGGTCGGTCAGTTCCGTCAGGATACGGATGATTTCGCGCCGTTCTTCGCTTTCGAGTTCGCGGACACGATTGTTGGCTTCGACAACAACCTCGGGTTCAACATATACGGTTTTTCCCGAAGCCGACTCGTCGTGAACGATTCCGCGTATCCGGCGTTTGAATGCCGGGGCGACAGGTATCACCAGGCGGCCGTCGCGCATCGTCGGGGCCACATCCTTGTCTACCAGACCGTCGGCCTGCGCTGCACGTAAGATCCCCTGCAGGTTGCGCGAGATGCTGCCGAGCGTGGCGCCGATTTCGCGGCGGATACGCAGCAGGGCCTCGGACGCGCTGTCCTTTATTTTTCCGTATTTATCCAGTATATTATCAATCTGCTGAATCAACTGCGGAAAGATGGGGATGTTTCCGGCCAGCGTCGTCAGCGCGGGATACGCCGTCCGGCAGTCGTCGGTGTGAAAAAAACGGACGATGTCGTAAATCGTTTGCAGCGACGTCTTGAGGTCAAACAGCTCTTTTTCGTCAAGGAATGTGCCTTCCGGGCGGATACGGCTCAGTGCGGCACGGAGGTCGAGATAATGGTCCGAAGGGAACGCTTTGTCACCCCGCAGGATACGCATAAATTCGTCTGTCTGCTCAAGCTGTTCCAGCACGACGGCCGGTCTGTCCGAAAAAGCCATTTCGCCGACACGCTCCTTCCCCAGCGCGCCAAGACATTTTTCGCCGACAAGCGCCCTGATTTTGTCAAAACCTGTTTTCTGTTCAAAGATTTCCGGATAAATCACAAAGCGTTAAATATCTTTCTTGTTTTAATTCAGCTCAATCGTTTTTTCAGAATGGAAAACGGGACGCACCACGACGCTGAGACGCTCACCGTCACGGCGAATGTCGAACGTGCAGGACGTACTCCGCTCCGGATTGACAAAGGGCTGAAATGCGTACAGATAGGAAAATGCCGTCAGGTTATTGTCTTTCGCAAAGGCTTTGGCAATCTGGCTGTATTTGAAACTGTCCCAGAACATGCGCCCGACGAAACCGTTCGCATCCGTGAACCGCGTTTCCGAATCTCTTAATTTCAGCGTATTCGTAATGAACTGCCTGTAGGCGGCCGTAAATTCGGGGGCGGTGTAATCCATCCGTTTGCCGTCGATTCTTTCGATGATGTCGTGCGGCCGGATACCCGCTTCGGCAGCCGGCGAACCGGGATCTATGCTGACGACTTCGTTGATACGGTAGATATTGTAATTGATGCCGGTGTAGTTATACGCCTTCTTAGTCAGGATAAACTGCACGTTGCGGTTGTATTTGACGTAAGGAAACTGCATGCACATCAGGGGGATATGTATTGATGCATATTCTTCGAGCGAATACGACGCGCTCATCAGTTCGTTCGCCTCGCACTCCCACAGTACCCTGCCCGGCATAATCCGCTGGTCGATGAAACGAATACCCAGTTGCAGAACGTATTCCGCCTCGGATTCGGGCGTCGAGGGAGAATAGAAGGGGAATTTCGTCACCTTGTCGCGCGTGATATCGTATCTGAAAACGGGCGGCTGCTCTTCCGTCGCCTTGCTTTTCTTCCTGAAATTCGGGTTCCTGTCAAACGTATAATACGTATGTATCATCATGTCGGGATTCAGCGCATTGACGCTGAGGCCTTTTTTTGTCAACTCCGTTTTCAGGACTTCGTTGAGGACGGTTTCGATGCGCAAAGTCGATTTATCTTCTTCGACGAGGGAGAAATCGAAAGTTTTGAACTGCGAAAAATCAATGGCGTCTTCGGTCGTCGTGGTGACGAAAGGGCAGAAAAACAGGCGGTCGTGCGTGTCTTCCACACTGTACATCGAAAAGGCGGCAGCCAGTTGATTTTCGTTCAGCGACAAATTCGAATAACATTCTTTCGTAAGAGGCACTTCCCTCTCCGAATTTGAGAAATTGTGCACCGTCAGCAGGATGTGGCTGTCTTCGGAGGCCGTCAGCAGCGAATCCACGTCGTCCATCGTGATGTCTGCCACTTTCAGGCTGTTGATTTTCTCGATGATGTCATTTTGCCTGATGCCTGCCACTTCGGCGGGAGAATTGGGATATACCTTCATGATGACAGGCTTGTCTTTTCCCCAGTGATTATTGCTGCTAAATTCGTAACTGAACCCCAGACGGCAACGCATTTCGCCCTGCTGTGCCGGAGCCGCTACGAATATATACGCAAAAATCAGGGCTAAAATTATCTTTTTCATTCCATTTATTCCTTAGTAGTTATTAGTTCGTTTCCAATCCGATTACAAAGATAACGATATTTTTGTTCGACCGAAACGCTTGGCAAAATATTTGATGTAAAGTAACTGAGCAAATCTGCTTCGATGAATGTGGCAGGACATCTCGCCGAAGTGTTATATGATTTGTAATAAGCCTAATATAAAACTTTTGATTAGATATGAGTAATAAAAGCAAGTCTGAAACGTCTGCGAAAAAACAGGCAAAGGACGAAAAAAAGACGACAAAAGCGCAGGAAAAGCCTGCAAATACGGCGGAAAGCGAGCTGCAAACTGACAATGTGACGGACGAAAACGCCACACTGTCCGAAGAGAAAAAAGAAGAAAATTTCGAACTCAAATATGCGGAGCTGAACGATTCCTATCTGCGACTGATGGCCGAATATGACAATTATCGAAAGCGCACGCTGCGCGAAAAGGCGGACTTGATTAAGAGTGGAGGCGAGTCCGCGCTGACAAACCTGTTGCCGGTCATCGACGACCTGGAACGCGCGATCAGCAACAACCGGAATACGGAAGACCTCGATGCCGTCATACAGGGTGTCGAGCTAATATATAGCAAATTCACTGCATACCTGTTGCAACAGGGCGTCAAGGCGATAGAGGCCGTCGGGCAAGCATTCGATACGGAGCATTTCGAAGCCATTGCCGCGATTCCTGCGCCTTCGGACGAGATGAAAGGCAAGGTGCTGGATTGTGTGCAAACGGGATATACCCTGAACGAAAAGGTAATAAGGCATGCCAAAGTCGTAGTGGGTGAATAATGATTATTTAAAGTAGACAGAAACAGAAAACTATGGCAAAACGAGATTATTACGAAGTGCTGGGCGTGAGCAAGAGCGCATCGCCGGACGAAATCAAAAAGGCATACCGACAGAAAGCAATCCAGTATCATCCCGACAAGAATCCGGGAGACAAAGAAGCAGAAGAGAAATTCAAGGAAGCCGCGGAAGCATACGACGTGCTGAGCGACGAACAGAAACGCAGCCGCTACGACCAGTTCGGTCATGCCGGAGCAGGAAGCGCATCGCAAGGCGGATACGGCGGCGGAGGCATGACGATGGAAGATATTTTCGCCCAGTTCGGCGACCTCTTCGGAGGCCATTTCAGCGGATTCGGGAACTTTGGCGGATTCGGAAGCGGAGCGTCGCACGGACGCCCCACGCAACGCGGTGCGGATCTGCGCGTAAAGGTAAAGCTCACGCTGAAGGAAATCGCCAGCGGCGTAGAAAAGAAAATAAAGGTCGGGAAATACGTAAGCTGCACCAAGTGCCACGGCAGCGGCGCCGAAAACGACAAAGCCTACACCACCTGCCCGACATGCAAGGGACACGGCTACGTCACCCGCATCACCAACACGTTGCTGGGACAGATGCAGACCCAGTCGACCTGTCCGACGTGCGGCGGCGCGGGAAAGTCCATCACGAAGAAATGCCCCGAATGTAACGGAGAAGGCATCATCCGGTCGGACGAAATCATCACGCTGCATATCCCCGCTGGCGTAGGCGAAGGGATGCAGCTCTCAATGCGTGGCAAGGGAAACGCGGCCCGTCGCGGCGGCGTGAACGGCGACCTGCTGATCGTCATCGAAGAGGAGAAGCATCAGGAATTGATACGCGACGAAAATGACTTGATATATAATCTGCTGCTGACAATGCCGCAGGCCGTGCTGGGCGATTCGATAGAAGTGCCGACCGTCGACGGGAAAGTGAAAGTGAAAATCGAACCGGGCACGCAGCCGGGCAAAGTGCTCCGCCTGCGCAACAAGGGGCTCCCCTCGGTCAATAACTACGGCTCCGGCGATCTGCTGATCAACATCAACGTATACATTCCCGAAAATCTCTCCGCTTCCGAAAAAGAAAAAATAAAGGCCATGACTTCGTCCGAAAACGTTCGCCCCAGCCAGTCCATCAAGGATCGCCTTTTCAGCAAGTTCAGGAACCTGGTAGAGCACTGAGACCTGTATGATGGCAGACTTTGCCGCCATTGATTTTGAAACCGCCAACGGCTACCGCTCAAGCGTCTGCAGCGTAGGCGTCGTGATTGTCCGCAACGGACAGGTTGCCGACCGCGTGCACCGCCTGATCCGGCCCGAACCGAATTACTACTCATGGTTTACGACCGGGGTACACGGAATGACGTATATTGACACGGTAAATGAAGACCTCTTCCCCACGGTGTGGGCCGGGATTGCGCCGAAAATCGACGGCCTGCCGCTCGTGGCGCACAACAGTTCCTTCGACGAGAGTTGCCTGCGCGCCGTGCACAGGGTTTACTGCATGGATTATCCGGATTATGTGTTTCACTGTACCTGCCGGGCTTCGCGGAAAACGTTCGGGAAGAGCCTGCCCAATCATCAACTGCATACGGTGGCGGCGCATTGCGGGTTCGACCTGGTGAATCATCATCACGCCCTGGCGGATGCGGAAGCCTGCGCCTGGATTGCGGGGAAGATTCTGTTCAAAGACGAAGGAAAACAGGAAACAGAATAACAGTTATTCATCGCACACCCGTGCATTTCGATGCACACCCGCCCGTGTGTTAGACTCACACCCGCCCGTGTGTTAGGCTCACACCCGCCCGTGTGTTAGGCACGCACCCGCCCGTGTGTTAGGCACACACAGGGCCGTGCGTTCGACACACGCGAGGCCGTGGGTCCGGCACACGCGAGGCCGTGGGTCCAACACACGCGAGGCCGTGGGTCCAACACACGCGGGGCCGTGGGTCCGACCCACGCGCTCCCGTGCGTTCGACGCGCAGCGGAAAACCGGCAAAGCCCGTTGCGAAATGTCCGGATTAAGAAGGGTGTATGTACTGTGCTTTTGTCTGCTCCAATAAAGGGACGAAACGAATCAATCCCGTCAAAGCCGGATCGGTATCCCGTTGTAAAAGTCCAGTATCTTTGCGCGGAAGATGAAGTTATATTTCGACTGCGCCTGTTCGGAAAGGCTCTGGGCGTATTTCGTCCTGGCTTCGTTGTATTCGAAGACGGTGCTCTTGCCCGCATCGTAGCGCTCTTCGGCGTAGGTGAACGACTGGAGGCTGGCTTCGACCGACTTGCTCGAGGCGAGATATTTCTCCTGCGCGGCGGTAGCGTTGTAGTAGGCCTGCTGTATCTCCTTGTAGAGCGACTTCCGGCTGCTTTCCATCATCAGTTCGCGGTTGACGATGTTCACGCGCGCCGAGCGTACGCTGTTGCGCACCTCGAAGCGATTGAAGATGGGTATCGACAGGCTCAGCCCGACGGTTTTCCGCTCGTTCTGCCTCAACTGGTCGGCAAACGGGATGTTCACGATCGTGTTGTTTCCCGAAAAGCGGTAGTATCCGTTGCTGTAGCTCGCGTTCAGGTTCAGTTTCGGATAATAGCCCGACTGCGCCACGCGCAGCATTTTCTTCTGGCTTTCGAGCAGATATTCCTGCTGCCTGATCTGGGGCTTGATGGCCACCGCGCGGTCATATATTTCGCCGGGCGGGAGGATGCTCTCCATGTTTTCGGCGATCACGTCTCCCATTTCGGGAGCGGAGACGTCGAACCCCGCTTCCTGCCGCTCCAGTTCAAGCGCCTGCGCGAGGTCGAGCAGGGCCAGCTGGACGTTGTTCTTGGCTTCGGTGAGCGTCACTTCGTCTTTGGCCAGTTGCGCATTGATGTCGTAGAGTTGCGAGGTGGGGACTTTGCCCGACTGTACCAGCGCATCCGTTTTCCGCACCTGTTCGGTCGTCAGGGCGATCTGCAGTTCGGCCACTTTCTGTATTTCTTTCGTATATAATACCTGCAGGAAATAAGACGCCACGCTGACGGACAAGTCTTCCTTCGCCTTGTTGAGCGCCTCGGTGGCAGCCCGAAGGTTCAGCTTGCGGGCGGCAATATCGTTCGGTATTCTGAAGCCGTCGAACACGGGCATGCTCGTCTGCAACGATCCCGACGTACTGGCCGAGGTGTTGTCGACAATCACGCCCTCGCGCGATTCCGAGCGCCCGAAATCGAAATTCTGTCCTATGCCCGCGTTCAGGCTGGGCAGCCAACTGTAGCGGCTCGTGTTCAGTTCGATTTCGCGCAGTTGCTGTTCCTGCTCCTGCAGTTTGAGGTCGATGTTATGCGCGATGGCGTGGCGGATACATTCCTCCAGCGTCCACTGCCCTCCGGTTTGCGCGCCCGCCACGAGGCAACTGCAGAGCAGCAGGGCGGATATGGATATTTTTTTCATACTTGATGGGATTCAACTGTATTTTTATTGTCCGGGCTTGTTTTTCGGGTCGATGGCGGCACCGCGTATTTTGTCGTCGGGCGCCAGTCCGTCGGTAATTTCGACCTTGATACCGTCGCTCAGGCCCGTCTTGACGGCATGGCGCTCGAAGACCTGGTCGGGCGTTTCCTGCTTGACGAGCTGGACGAAGGCCGAGTCGCCATGAAATTCGACCGTACTTTCGGGAACGGTCAGTACGTCTTCGGCGCGCTTCAGCACGATTTCAGCGTTGGCGCTGTAGCCGGCGCGAATGAAATCGCCTTCGGGAATCTGTACCGCCGCCTTGATTTCAAACTGTATGGCGCCGCTTTTCTCCACGCCCTTGGGCGAGACGTATTCCAGCACAGCGTCGAACGTCCGGTTTTCTATCGCGCCGACCGTCAGTTTGATCGGCATGCCTTCGCGGATGCGTCCGATTTCCGTTTCGTCCACGTTGCCGCGGAAGATCATGTCGCCCATGTTGGCCACGGAGGCGATCGTCGTCCCGTCGTTGAAGTTATTGCTCTGGATGACGGAATTGCCCTCCTTGACGGGGATGTCGAGAATCATGCCGGTTATCGTACTCCGTATCTGGGTAGTGCTCTCGACGTTTGAATTCTTCGCAATGCCGTCGCGGATGATTTCCAGTGCGCTCTGGGCATTCGTTTTTTCTTCCCTCGCGCGGTCGCAGGCGGCCTTGGAGGCTTCGTATTCTTCGCGCGAAATGACTTCCTGCCTGAACAGCCGTTCGTCGCGGCGGAATACTTCCTCGACCTTTCGCAGGTCGATCTCCGCCACGTTGACGCGCGATTCGGCGTTGTTGAGCTGTACCATTTCGGGGATGACCTTTATCTGCGCAATGATTTCGCCCGACTGCACCGTCTGTCCCGCCTCTTTCAGCAGGCGGGAGATGATGCCCGAGATCTGCGGTTTGATCAATACTTCGTAGCGCGGCTCGACGTTGCCTGTCGCTACCGTCTTTGTTTCGACCGTGTCGCGCTTCGGGGTGACAATCTCGTAGACCGTCACCACGGGCTGCGCCTTCTGCCACAGAAAATAAAATGTACCGATCACTGCAAGTCCCGTCAGCGACAGGAGAATGATACGCATGATCTTCTTAAATAAACGTTTTTTCTTTGCCATATTTAATTCTATATTTATGATTCCAAGACTCGATGATTCAATGATTCCAAAATTCCATTATTCGTCGCGTATTGCGTCAATCGCCTTGATCTGCATTGCCCTCCAGGCGGGAATCAGCCCGGCGAGCAGCCCGCTGACGAGCAGTACCACCGTCGCGGCGACGGCGGTACCGATGCTTACCTCGGGATGGGTGAAAAAGATGTCGCCGCCGGCCGGCTGCGCGGACAGTATGCGGTCTACGACGTCGAGGATAAAGACGCCGAGGCTCAGCCCCGCCAGCCCGGCGAGCACGGTCAGCAGAAGGCTTTCGCTCATCACCTGCGAGATGATATTGAACGGCTTGGCGCCCAGCGCGCGGCGTACGCCGATTTCCCGTGTCCGCTCCTTGACGGTCACCATCATGATGTTGCTGATGCCGATCACGCCGGCGAGGAGTGTACCCATGCCGACGAGCCAGACGAGTATGTCGATGCTGGTGAAAAGCATCTCGAAGGTGCCGAACATGGCGGCGAGGTTGACCACCCTGACGGCCTGCGGGTCGGTGGGCGATATTTCGTTCTGTGCTTTCAGGATGGCCGTCACGTCGTCTATGATGCGCTCGATGCGGTAGCCGGGGCGGCCGGTGACGAACAGCAGGTGGATGACGTCGCCCTGATTGTTCGTCTGCTGGAGGGTAGCGAAGGGCAGGTAAACCGATTCGGACACGCGCCCGTTGATCTGGACACCGCTGCTTTTGGCGCTCACTATGCCGACGATCTGGTAATACATGCCGTTGACGCGGATATATTTCCCGCACGAGTTTTCGTTGCGGAACAGCGTGCGGTTCACTTCGTCGCCGATGACGCACACCTTGCGCCGGTCGCGCATGTCGATGTCGTTGACGAGCCTGCCGTGGATGAGGTTGGGCTGCTGCATGACAAAGTATTCGGGGGCTACGCCGGTGACGGAGTAGGTACCGGTGATCTGTCCGTAGACGACGTTCTTGTCGCTCTGCCTACCAGAAACTATTCCGGAGGCGAGGAGCGCGCCCGGCACGTTGCGGTGGATGCTCTCGATGTCGCGGTTGCGCATGTTCCACGAGCGCCCCTTGTTGAATCCCTTGTACGACTCGCCGGTGCGGTCGGTGAGAAAGAAGACGGAATTGGTGGCGTAGCCTTCCGTCCCTCCGAGGATGCCGTTTTTCATCCCCTTGCCCGAGCCGAGCAGGAGTACGAGCATCAGGATGCCCCAGAACACGCCGAGGCATGTGAGGAGGCTCCGTATCTTGTTGCGGGTGATGGTCGCCCAGATTTCTACCCATCGATCTATGTCAAACAGTCCCACGTGCAGTCTATGTTTTGTTTATTCCTGATTCTTTATTCTAATATTATTCTTCCCTCATCGCCTCGATGGCCGAGATGGCGACGGCTTTGCGTGCGGGAAAGTATCCCGCGAGAACGCCGGCGAGGATGAGGACGAAGGTGGCGGAAAGGGCGATGCCCATGTCGACGGTCGGGTTGCGGAAGAGCGAGATGCCCTCACCGGGATTGCCGCCGCCGCCCGAAGTGCCGGCAGCCTCCATGACAAAGTTGATCGCCTCCGAGAGACCGATGCCCGAGACCATGCCGACGTATCCGAAGGCGGCGGTGACGAGTACGGACTCGATGATGATGAGGCGGAGGATAGACGACGGCTTGGCTCCGATGGCTTTGCGGATACCGAACTCGCGGGTGCGTTCGCGGACGGTGATGAGCATGATGTTGCTCACGCCGACGATGCCCGCCATGAGCGTGCCTATGCCGATGATCCAGATGAAAAGGGCGATGCCCCTGTTCATGCCGCGCCACATGCGAAACTCGTCACCCATGCTGAATACGCGGATCGCGCCCAGGTCTTCGGGGTCGAAGCGGAGATGGCGCGCCAGGTGACCGCGAAGGCGCTTCTCGAAAGCCTCCGATTCGGCCGCGGTATTGACGCCGCGGACGGTGAACTCGATGTCGCCCACGCGGTATCCACCTTCAAACAGCGCCTGGCAGGTAGAGAAGGGGATGTAGGCAGGGGGCGTGTCGTTGCGATTGTCCATCTCGTACACGCCGATCACCTGAAACATGAGGCTGCCGACCCTGATGTGCTGTCCGAGCGGGGGGATGGAGTCGCGGAAGAGAATGTCGCTCATGCGCCGGCTGATGACGACGACTTTACGGCGCTCCTTCATGTCGATGTCGTTGACAAAGCGCCCGTTGCCGGAAAGGATTTTGATCCGTGCATTTATTTTGTTGAAGTCGGGATATACGCCGTAGATGCGTCCGGTGAGGTATTCGCGGTTGAAGGCGAGCGTGTCGATGCGGTCGTTGATGGGCGAGATGAGGTCGACCTCGGGATTGTCGCGGCGGATGGAGGCGACCTCCTCTTCGGTGAACTGCAGCCTGCGGTTCGAAGGCAGCCCCTGCCACGGCCGCGTGGTGTAGCGCGTCCAGACTTCCATCATATTGACCGAATAGTCGCTGAAATTGTGTTCGATCCCGTTGCGCAACCCGTTGCCGGCAGCCAGCAGGACGATGAGCATGAAGATGCCCCAGGCGACGGAGAAGCCGGTGAGGAAGGTGCGGAGCTTGTTTTTCTTCATCGTGCTTCCTATCTCGCGGAGGCTGTCGAAGTCAAACATCGTGTTCTACTTTTTCGATACGTTCGATGATGCCGTCGCGCAGACGGATGATGCGGTCGGTCACGGAAGCAACGGAAGACTCGTGGGTGACGATAATCATCGTCATCCCCTCGCGGTTGACCTCGCGGAGCAGTTCCATGACTTCGACCGTAGTGACGCTGTCGAGCGCCCCGGTCGGCTCGTCGGCAAGCACGACCTGCGGGCGCGCAATCAGTGCACGGGCAATGGCGACGCGCTGCTTCTGTCCGCCCGAAAGCTCGGAAGGCAGATGCTCGGCCCACTCGCGAAGGCCGACGCGGTCGAGATACTCCATCGCCATCACGTTGCGCCGCCGGCGCGAGATGCCCTGATAGTAGAGAGGCAGAGCGACGTTCTCCATCGCGTTCTTGAACGAGATCAGGTTGAACGACTGAAATACAAACCCGATCATGCGGTTGCGCAGCTCGGCGGCGCGCGATTCGCTCAGTTCCCATATCAGGTGGTCGCCGAGGCGATAAGACCCTTCCTCGTAAGTGTCGAGGATACCGAGGATGTTCAGCAACGTACTCTTGCCCGACCCCGAGGCGCCCATGACAGCCACCATCTCGCCCCGCTCAATGTCGAGGTCGATACCTTTAAGCACGTGCAGCGGCGCGGCGCTGTAATACGTTTTATTAATATCTTTCAGTTGGATGATCATCTCTTTCCCTTTTTACCGGCCGGACGATACTGAATGACGCCAAGGCGCAGGTCTTGAATAAATATTTTCTCCATATACTCTGTTTCTTTCAAATCGGATTGACTGTATCAGTATGACGCAACTTTTCCTGTTTTGTTACACGCCATGCAATTTTTTTTTCTGCAAATATAAATACAATATTTCAACAGACAAGCAAAATACACAATTTGCAGTTCAAAATTCGAACCTCTCCGTCCGTTTAGAGAAAGACGA
>JAIRZY010000003.1 GCA_031266995.1 Tannerella sp. | reverse complement strand
TTACTAATAGATGTAGTGCCACTGGAAAAGATTAAAAAATATACGGTGGATCAACCGGTACATACATTAACATATTATGACATCACCCTTATCACAGAAGGCGCAGGCATATTCCATATTGACGACCGGACACGACAGGTAAACGCAGGGGATATCATTTTCTCCCGTCCCGGAGAAATCCGGCAATGGGATTCTTCCGGTATCCGCCAGGGATATGCATTGATTTTTGAAGAAGAGTTTCTGGTCTCCTTTTTCAATGACCCTGATTTCCTGCTGAACCTGTCTTACTTTCATATAGAAAGGCCCCATCCTTTCCTCCCGTTAGAAGAGAGTATACATACACGTATCCGGGAATTAATCCTTACTATACAAAAAGAGGTTCAAACAGACGAGACAAAAGACAAACATCTGTTAAGAGCGTTCCTGTACGAAGCCCTTATGTTATTGAACCGATCTTATAAAGAGATGTATTTTGAAGAAAACAGCTCTACGGCGATAAAGAAACAACACATCCGCAAATTCGTCCGGCTGGTAAATGAATCCTTTAAAGAAAACCGCTCTATCCGGAATTATGCAGCGGAATTGTGTATTACTCCTAATTACCTGAATGAGATTGTAAAAGAAACAGTAGGGATCAGTGCCAAACATTATATATTGAACAGGGTATTGCTGGAAGCAAAAAAACTGCTGTTATACACCGACCTGTCCATTGTAGAAATAGCCGACAGATTACATTATGAAAGCGTCTCGTACTTTATTCGCTTTTTCCATACGCATACCCGGCAGACCCCTTTAGAGTACCGCAGAAATGCGAAACCGTAAAAAGTGCTGTTTCTTCCGGTATTAAGGAAATGACATCTCTGTTTACTCTTTCTACCTTTGCCCTAACAAACAAATTAAATAGATTATAATGGAAAAAAAGATTATTGAATTGGAAAAAAACGCATTGGAGAAGTGGAATAATGGAGACCCTTCCGGCTATCTGGCTTTATACGCCTCTGATTTCACCTATTTTGATCCGACTTTAGAGAGAAGGATGGACGGATATGAGGCAATTGAAGCCTATTATAATGCATTAACGGGACAGGTACGGGTGGAAAAAAGCGAAATAATCAATCCGGTAGTACAGGCTACCGAAAGCATGGCTGTACTGTCTTTCAACCTGATCTCAGAATACGGGGGAAAGGTCTGTAAATGGAATTGCACGGAAGTCTACCGAAAGAACATGGATAATGAATGGAAGATAGTTCATAATCACTGGTCTGCATACATTCCGGAAATACAGGGGATGATTTAATATCGACTGTTGAACGTTTTTTACCTGTTCTCTTTCACATGGTCAGGAAATTTGAGGATTCGAAGAATCCTCAAATTTCCTCCAGCGCATAATACTGAAAGTCGCGCACCAGCGTCTGCAGCAGCGACTCGTCGTGCATTTGCGGATCAATATGCAGGAAGCTGCGTACTCTGGCGCTCAGCTCGCGGATACGCTGCGGGCGCTGTGTGTCGTAGCGGAAGAGGGTCTGCGAGATCAGGTTGACCTGCTCGAGCGAGAGGTTTTCCGCCTGCGGGAAGACGGGGCGGTAGTCGGCGCTCAGGTGGCGAAACTCGTCGAGCGTGACGTTTATCCGGCGGTAGTTTTTCTCCTTGATGACGATCGTGCCGGCGGCCAGATCGCCCAGCCGCTGCCGGTTTTCGGTCAGCAGGATCGACAGCGCGCCGACGAACTGAAGCAGGTAGAAATCCACCATCATCATCAGCCACCGCAGCAGGTAGGCGCTCAGCGTCGGCACCGAGCCGTCCTTCATCACCGTGCGGATGCCGAGCGCCTTCTTCCCCGGCGTCTGTCCGCGATTGAAGACTTCCCACAGGAGGGTGTAGAAAAAGACGGGCAGCAGGACGACGACAATGCATACGGCAAACACGTCGTCCTCCAGGAGGAAATCCATATATTTCGCTGCCAGAGAGAAGACAGCGACGAGCGCATACGAGTATACGATCAGCAGCAGAAAGTCGATGACGCGCGCCAGGATGCGTTCGCCGATGCTGGCCGGCGTCTGGTCTATCTGAACGTACTGGCTGGTAATAATGGTTGAGTCGGCCATAAATTTTGCGTTTTTGTGGCGCAAAAATATGAAATATTGTGTAGATTTGCATCACTATTAACGGAAATTTCTCTTCCGTAAACAAAGAGCAAGTTGAAAACAAAAGCATTACGACGATTCATCTCATAGCCGATGAAAGAAACGAACTTCATACGCCAGAACATCGCGAAGTGGAAAAGCCTCGAAACGGTGATCGACACGGCGGCGCATCAGGACCCGGGACGGCTGGCGGATGCGTACACCGAAGTCACGACCGATCTCTCGTTTTCGCGCAGCCACTATCCGTTTTCGCGCATCACGATATACCTGAACAATCTGGCCTCGGCGCTGCACAACACGCTCTATAAAAACAGGCGGGAATCGCAGTCGCGCATCCTCCGCTTCTGGACGTCGGAGATTCCGCGGGTGATGTATGCCTCGCGCCGCGAGTTGCTGTACTCGTTTCTGCTCTTCGCCGTCAGCGCGGCCATCGGATGCCTCTCGCAGGCAAACGACGAGTCGTTCGCACGCCTGATCATGGGCAACGGATACGTCGACATGACCCTGCAGAATATCGAAGACGGCAACCCGATGGGCGTCTACGGCCGCGGGTCGTCCGTAGAAATGTTTTTCCTGATCACGATCAATAACATACGCGTCTCGTTCCTCGCCTTCGCGACGGGTTTGCTGAGCGGCTTCGGAACGGGGATGGTAATGCTCTACAACGGCATCATGATCGGCACGTTCGAGACGTTCTGCTTCCAGCAGCATATCGGCCTGGAGTCGCTGCTGGCTGTCTGGCTGCACGGCACACTGGAGATTTCGGCCATCATCGTAGCCGGAGCGGGAGGCTTTGCGCTGGGCAACGGATGGCTGTTCCCGGGTACGTATTCGCGCGGACACGCCTTCGCCGCGGGTGCCAAACGGGGACTGAAGATCGTGATCGGCACCGTCCCGATATTAATTGTAGCCGGTTTCATCGAGAGCTTCCTCACGCGCCATACCGACGCACCGAACGGGCTTCGCGGCGGCTTCATCCTGCTTTCGCTGGCATTTGTCATATTCTATTATATTGTCTTACCCTTCAGATTACGTCATGGTATTTCAGAATCCTAAAATCAAGTATTATCGCATCCGGACGTTCGGCGAGCGGCTGAACGTCTCGTTCGACTATCTGCGCGAGACGTGGAAGCCGATGCTGAAATTCTCGCTCTACCTCATTCTCCCCATCTGCCTCATACAGGCGTTTGCCATAAATGCCGTCATGCGCTCCGCCCTGATCTTCGGGGTAGCAGAATCCGGCCGGAGCCTCGCCACTTTCGCGGCGACCTACGGTGTCTATTTCCTGTGCCTGCTGTTCGGCAGCGCGCTGCTCAGTGCGCTGGTCTACGCCCTGATGCAGGCCTACGAACAGCGCGAGACGCGCCTGACGGACATCCGGTGGGCGGACTTCAAGCCGCTGCTGATACGCAATTTCAAGAAGGCGCTCGGCCTCTCGCTGCTCGCTTTCGGCGTCGTGCTGGTGTATGGCCTGCTGGCGGGAGTGATGGCGGCGTTAGCGCCCTGGTCGCTGTTTTTCACCATCCTGCTGCTGCTGGTTGCCACGATCGTTCTCATCGTGCCGTTCACCATCATGCTGCCCTTATACATATTTGAAGACATACCGCTGACTCATGCCGTGCGGCGTGCCTTCTCGTTCGGCTTCGAGGCGTGGGGCGGGACTTTCCTGGTGATATTCATCTTCGGACTGCTGGCCAACATCATCAGCTCGGTCACCATGATGCCGTGGTACATCGTGACGCTCGTCGGGAGCATTCTCGGCATCTCGGGCGCCGGCGGAATTGAAAGTCAGCTCTGGTACATGTTTCTCATCTACGTGCTGGGCATCATTCAGTCATACGGACTGTATGTCAGCTCGATTATCACGGCCGTAGGATACGCCTTCCAGTATTTCCACCTGCGCGAGAAGCGGGAAGGCGTTTCGGTGCAGGACAGTATTCTGAACTTCGACAAACTCTGAAAACGGACGTGATTCAGCACGCAGATACCATCGTATACGATTCGGCGAAGATTGCCGGCTACCGTTCCGACGGCCGCTTCGACTACAACAGTCAGTTGGGCATAGCGGAATTTAATCCCTTCCGGGCATTTTTCGAATGGCTGTCGGACTGGATAGGGCGCCTGCTGCACACCGAACAGGCCGACACGATTGCGACGTGGCTGCTGGTCGGCTTCTTTGTCATCGCCGTGCTGCTCGTCATCTACTTCGTCTACAGGAAACGCCCCGAGCTTTTCATCCGCGAAAAGAAACGCCCCGCACTGTCGTACCGAATGGCGGAAGAAACCATCTACGGCATCGACTTTGAGAAAGACCTGAACGCAGCGTTGGCGTCCGGCGACTTCAGGGCGGCGATACGGCTACTCTACCTGCAGACGCTACGCTTCGTGGCCGACAGGGAATGGATCGACTGGCAGATATACAAGACACCGACCGAATATACTTTCGAATTGAAACCGGCAGGGCTGAAACCGGCTTTCCGCCTGCTGACAAACCATTTCCTGCAAGTGCGCTACGGCAACTTCCGGGCGACACGCGAAGTCTACGACGCGATGTGCGGCCTGCAGGACGAACTCAGGAAAGGAGGACACGATGAAGAACACGGGCAATAAAGTCTTTTTCCTGCTGATTGCCGTCTTCCTCGGGCTGGTGTTTGCGTATCAGTATTTCTCGCCTGAAAAGTTTATCTGGAGAGCGACCTACGACAGACATGACAGGCAGCCGTTCGGCAGCTACGTGTTCGACGACATCGTTTCGTCGTCGTTCGGCAGCTACAGGGTCATGAACGCGACGTTCTTCGAGTATTATTACAACATGGAAATCAACGGCCCCCGTACGGATTTCCGGGAGCCTGAAGACGAAGGGACGGACGCCGCGTACGGAGAGGAACCCGTCGAGGATGAAAAGGATGAAGAAATTGCCCGTTTGCTCGAAGATCTGAATGAGGAGAATGGTTACAGCATGGAGATCGACGACAGCCTCCACACGGATTTCCGGGAGCCTGAGGGCGAAGAGGCGGCCGCCGCATACGGAGAGAAACTCTTCGAGGATAAAGAGGATGAAGAAATTGCCCGTTTGCTCGAAGAGCTGGGTGAGGAGAATGAGGAAGAAGACAGCGACGGAGACGGCGAAATATATTTCATCGACAGACCGGATTATTTTCAGGCGGAATACGTCGAGCCGCTCCCGCCCGAAGCGCGGCGCGCCTTCCTGGTCACGGACGACTACATCGCCTTTTCGGATGCCGACATGAAGGCGCTGATGTATCTGCTCGGGCAGGGACACAAGGTGATGCTTTGTCTGGATAATTTTCCGTACACGCTGTGCGACTCGCTGTGCTTCCACGACGGGCGAAGCGGGGGCGACTCCCCGTTCTTCTACGACATTGAGCGCTATGCGGCAGAGGGCTACCGGCGCGACAGCCTGTTCTTCGGCACGGATACGCTTTGTCCCGAACGCATCTACCGGGTGTATCCGCAAATGCACAGCCGCGCGCTGAGGCAGGGCGTTTCGTATGCCGACAGCGATTCGACCGGGCGCAAGAGCCGCATCCTCTGCGACTCGCTGCAGGCGCTGGTGCGCAATGCCGAAGGCGATACTGTGGCGCTGCGCCTTTTCATCGGCGAGGGCGAGCTGTTTCTCGTCGCCACGCCGCTGATGTTTACCAACTACGGCATGCTGGACGGCGAAAATGCGTCGTATGCCTTCCGTCTCCTCTCGTATATGAAGGGCATGCCGCTGACGCGCCTCGATGCTTATGTCGAGACGCAGGGCGAGCTGTCGACCAGCCCGTTTCGCTACGTCCTGAGCCAGCCGCCGCTGCGGTGGGCGTTCTATGCGTCGCTCGCCGTCATCCTGCTGTTCATGGTGTTTACGGCGAAGCGCCGGCAGCGCGTCATACCCGTCGTGCGCCCGCCCGCCAACGAGACGCTGCGCTTCACCCGCCTGATAGGCAACCTCTACTACCAGAAAAAGGACTGCAGAGACATGCTGAAGAAGAAATACCTGTATTTCAGCGCCGGGCTTAAGCGCATGGCGGGGCTGGACCTGCAGTCGGGCGAACGCGACGAGGAGCTGGCCCGCCGCCTTGCCGAGCGCATGGGCCAGAGTTATGCCGCCGTGTGGCCGGCTTTCAGCGAACTGAAAGACCTCCTGCGCGACGGGGCGGCGGTCGGCGAAGACGAGATGACGCGCTGCATCGACAGGATGAACGAATGGATGATGTTTTTAAGCTAAACGATATATAATTTAATTCAAAACAAAATGGAAGAAAGAATGGAGACCCTCGACCTGACGGGTTTCACGGAGAAGATTGACAGGATACGCACGGAGATGTCGTCCGTGATTGTGGGGCAGGACCGGATGGTCGACCTGCTGCTGACCGTCGTCCTGGCCAGGGGGCATGTGCTGATCGAAGGCGTGCCGGGAGTGGCCAAGACGCTGCTGGCGCGGATGATGGCGAAGCTCGTCGACGCGCAGTTCTCGCGCATCCAGTTCACGCCCGACCTGATGCCGTCGGACGTCCTGGGCACGTCGGTGTTTAACCAGAAGACGGGCGAGTTCAGCTTTCACCGCGGGCCGGTGTTTGCCGACATCGTGCTCGTGGACGAGGTGAACCGCGCCCCGGCCAAGACGCAGTCCGCCCTCTTCGAGGTGATGGAAGAGCGGCAGGCGACTGTCGACGGCACGACCTACCGCATGAATCCGCTCTACACCATCCTCGCGACGCAGAACCCCATCGAGCAGGAAGGCACCTACAAGCTGCCCGAAGCGCAACTGGACCGCTTCCTGATGAAGATCACGATGCAGTATCCCACGCCCGAAGAAGAGGTGCAGATCCTCGAGCGCCACCACGCCAACGCAAGGCTCGCCGCCCTCGACGACGTGAAGCCCGTCATCACGGGCAGCGAGATGCTCCAGTTGTGCGACCTCGCCGCCAGGGTATACGTCGACCCGACGCTCCTGCAATACATCGCCGCCATCATCTGCCAGACGCGCACGAGCAAGGCCGTTTTTCTCGGCGCCTCGCCACGCGCCTCCGTCGCCCTCATGCAGGCCGCCAAGGCATTCGCACTCCTGCAGCAGCGCGACTTCATCACGCCCGAAGACATCAAGTTCATCGCGCCCTCCGTCCTGCAACACCGCCTCATCCTCACCGCCGAGGCCGAAATGGAGGGACACACGACCGCCAAAGTCGTGCGTCGCCTCATCGAAAAGGTCGAAGTCCCCAAATGAAAGCGAACAGCGAACGCCCCCAGCCCCAAATTTTGAATCTTGAATTTTGAATCTTGAATTTTGAGCATGTATATCGCTAACCGCTTCTACCAGATCGCCGGCACGATCATCTTCCTCTTCCTCTGCGGCTACGTCCTGCCCGTCTTCTTCGCGGCGGGGAAATGCGCCGCCGTGCTGCTGGCCGTCGCCGCGGCGGTCGACGCGTGGCTGTTGTGGAAGAAGAAGGCCGGCATCGACGCCACGCGCCGGTGCGCCGCACGCTTCTCGAACGGCGACGGGAACCGCGTCGTCCTCGAAGTCGAAAACCGCTGCCACTGCCCCCTTCACGTCGACATCATCGACGAGATCCCCGTCGTCTTCCAGCGCCGCGACGTGCTGTTTCGCGCCGACCTGCCCCCCGGCGCGCACCGCGAGATCACCTACAGCCTGCGCCCCGTCAGGCGAGGCGAATACACCTTCGGCCGCATACGCCTGTTCGCCTCCACCCCCATCGGCCTCCTCATGCGCCGCTACACCTGCGGGCAGCCCGTCGCCGTCAAAGTCTATCCCTCCTACCTCATGCTCGACAAATACGAGTTCATGGCCATACACAACAACCTCGACGAGCTGGGCATCAAGCGCATCCGCCGCATCGGGCATCACACCGAGTTCGAGCAGATCAAGGAATACGTCAAGGGCGACGACTACCGCACCGTCAACTGGAAGGCCACCGCGCGCCGCAACCAGCTCATGGTAAACACCTATCAGGACGAACGCTCGCAGCAGATATACAGCATCATCGACAAGGGCCGCATCATGCAGTCCGCCTTCCGCGGCATGACCCTGCTCGACTACGCCATCAACGCCGCCCTCGTCCTCTCCTTCGTCGCCATCAAGAAGGAAGACAAGGCCGGGCTGGTCACCTTCTCCGACCGCTTCGAGACCTTCGTCCCCGCCTCGCGCCAGTCCGGGCAGATGAAGCTCCTGATGGAGAACCTCTACCGCCAGCAAACCACCTTCGGCGAAAGCGACTACTCCTCGCTCTACGTACACCTGAACAAGCACGTCAGCAAGCGCAGCCTGCTCCTCATCTACACCAACTTCGACAACATCATCGGCATGGAGCGCCAGCTCGGCTACATGCAGCAGCTTGCCGCCCGCCACGCCGTCGTCGCCATCTTCTTCGAGAACGACGAGCTGAAGACCTTCGCCGCCCGCACCCCGCGCACCCGCGAAGACTATTTCCAGCAAGTCATCGCCGAAAAATTCATCTACGAAAAACAGTACGTCACCACCATCCTGCGCCACCACGGCATATACTCCCTCCTCACAAGCCCCGACAGCCTCTCCGTCGACGTCATCAACAAATACATCGAGATGAAGGCGAAGCACCTCATCTGACCGCCCGCCGCCATCCCGGCGCTCATGACCCGCAAACCGGC
>JAIRZY010000200.1 GCA_031266995.1 Tannerella sp. | reverse complement strand
CTCGTTTTGGATTTACCGCTTGCTGTTTTGTGCGTTTCGCTATTCCTGACTTTGCTTTTCGCAGGCGCCACATTCCCGATTTCAACCAATCTTGCGCTTGATTTGGAAAAAAAATACAAAGGGACGGCTTCGGCCGTTTTGGGAGCAAGCACTTTTCTTATCGGTGGTGCAGTAATGCCATTGGCAGGCGTTGGAGACATATTACATTCAACCTGTTTCGTAATGATTACATGTGCAGCGCTCGCAGGAATTACCTTACTTTTCTTACGGAAATGTGAAAGTCGCAGACGAAATCGGCAGACGAATTGATTATACTTCGCACGGGGATGGTTTTATGCATTCCCCCGTCAGGGATTCAGATCGGCAGGGACAGGCGGCAACACCTTCAAAGACGTACGGACTTTCGACGTAGACGGTATCGGTATGCTGGCAGCCAGCCTCGACCTGAACTGCAACATCTCTCCCCACTACAACGGCGGAAAAATGATGGAAGCGCCGGGCGGCAAACGCAACCGCGCCGATCAGGTACTCTACCTCGACGGGATGATAAAACAGGAAAAAGAACGCTGGCGGGAAGAGGAATAAGGAACGATTTTTCCCGTCGCGTGATGTCATTCCCGCGAAAAATGCTATCTTTGCCGCAAAATAAATAAAAAAAACATGAAAATACTTATTAAATCATTGAAGATATCGAACAGAATCTCCGTATCATCAATCTTACTATTCCTTTCCGTCAGCGTCTTACAGGCGCAGACACAGTACTATGTATCGCCTCTGCAGGGCAATGATTCCGGTCAGGGCAGCGAGCAGGCGCCGTTCCGGACAATCGTGAAGGCGCAGGAGACCGCTCGCCGGACTCAGGGCGAAGTCGTCATCCTTCTGCGCGAAGGCGTTTACCGCCTCGAGGAACCGCTGGTCTTCACTCCGCAGGATGGCGCCGGCGACAAATCGCTGACCGTCCGTCCATACGGCAGGGAGAAAGTCGTTCTCACAGGCAGTATTGAACTGACCGAACTGCAGTGGAAACCCTACAAAAACAGCATCCTGAAAACAAAAATCACAGGCTCTCCGGTGATGGACATGCTGCTGGTGAACGGCGAAATCCGCCACCTGGCGCGTTATCCGAACTTCGACCCCGAAGCCATCCGTTTCAACGGAACCTCTGCCGACGCGACCGACCCCGGACGGGTGAAACGCTGGAAAAACCCCGCCGGCGGCTATCTGCACGCCATGCACCGCAGCGACTGGGGCGATTTCCATTACCGGATTACGGGAAAGGACAGGAAGGGAAACCTTGCGATGGAAGGAGGCTGGCAAAACAACCGCCAGTCCGGCCTGCACAGGGAAAACCGGATGGTAGAAAACATCTTTGAAGAACTCGACGCACCGGGCGAATGGTTTTACGATGCCGCCGAAGCAACGCTGTATTATTACCCGCTGCCCGGCGAAGACGTGACGACGGCGTCGTTCGAAAGCCCGCAGCTCAAGCACCTGATAGAAATGCGGGGAAGCGAAGCAAGTCCTGTCCGCAACATCACGGTCGAAGGCATCGACCTGACGCAGACTCGCCGCACGTTCATGGAAAAATACGAGCCGCTGCTCCGTAGCGACTGGACGATTTACCGTGGCGCAGCCGTCTTCCTCGAAGGTGCGGAACACTGTGTGCTGAAGAACTGCAACCTGTATAACCTGGGCGGCAATGCCGTCTTTTTCAGCAACTACAACCGCGACTGCGAAATCAGCGGTTCGCACCTGACCCGTATCGGAGCAAGCGCCGTCTGCTTCGTCGGCGATCCCGGCGCCGTGCGTTCGCCCAGCTTCGAATACCGCGAATTTGTACCCGCCGCCGAAATGGACCGGGCGAGAGGCCCGCGAAGCAACAACTACCCGGCCGACTGTCGCGTACACGACAACCTGATTCACCGGATCGGCCTGTTTGAAAAACAGATTACCGGCGTGGAACTCTCCATGTGCCGCGCCATTACCATCAGCCACAACAGCATCTACGACACGCCGCGCGCCGGAATCAACGTCAGCGAAGGCACGTGGGGCGGGCACATCCTCGAATTTAACGACGTGTTCAACACCGTCCGCGAAACGGGCGATCACGGCTCGTTCAATTCCTGGGGCCGCGACCGCTTCTGGCATCCCGTCCGCAACACGCTGGACTCGCTCCTGACAACCGATGCCCACCGGGCGCTGATACTGGCCGACGCCATCGAAACGACCGTCATCCGCCACAACCGCTTCCGTTGCGACCGCGGATGGGACATCGACCTCGACGACGGCTCGTCGAACTACCATATCTACAACAACCTTTGCCTCAACGGCGGTCTGAAGCTGCGCGAAGGCTTCTATCGCGTGGTGGAAAACAATATTTTGATCAACAACACATTCTACCGTCATCAATGGTTCCCCGACGACGGCAATGTCTTTACCCGCAACATCGTGATGCAGCCTTACGAGAAGACGCCCGACAAGGCAAGCCTCGGCGCCCTGATCGACTATAATATCTTCACCGACAGCGTGTCGTACCGGACGGCGCTGGAATACCGGAACGATGCACATTCCATCGTTTTGAAAGTGAACTTCATCGACCCCGATGCGGGCGACTACCGCATCGCCGACAGTTCGCCGGAAGTGTTCCGCATCGGGTTTCAGAACTTCGACATGGACCGTTTCGGCGTCTCCTCCACGCGACTGAAACGCCTCGCCGCAACGCCCGCGATGTCCGCACCCATCTATGCCGCCGATCGCATATCGTCGGAAATACTGACCTGGGAAGCCATCCAGATCAAAAACCTCGAAACGCTCGGCGAACGTTCCGCCACAGGAATGGATTCCGAACGGGGCGTGTACGTCGTTTCGGTCGGCGCCTACGGCAACGAACTGCGCGACTACCTGAAGTCGAACGACGTCATCCTCGGCTTTGCCGGCAAAGCGGTGAACAGCCTCGACGACCTCTACCGCGCCGTCGCCGGAGCAGACCTTTCAAAACCCCAGCAAATGGTGATTTTCAGAAACCAAAAGGAAAACAGTGTGACGGTACCGGGCGGCATCATCCGGTCGAATATCAGGTAGGGGAGGCATTGTAGAGACGCGATGCATCGCGTCTCTACACCGAACCGCATCATTCAATCGGCCCGCGTTAATCAGTAAACTGTACTTGTTTCAAATCGTCCGCAAAACGATGTATATGCTCTTGAATCCTCCTTGCGGTTTCGGGTCTCGGACTGCGATTGCCGGAAGCATAATGCCAAAGGGGTGTATTTCAAATTGTCGCTTTTGCTCATTCCGCAGGAATGAATCGCTCGGTAGAAAAGGCAACGTTCCGGTGGTTGTCGGCATCCCGCAGGGATGCATCCCTGCGGGATGCCAAAGAGGGACGCCATTCGTGTTTTCTACCGAGCGAATAATCCCTGCGGGATTATTTAAAGCGACAATTTGAAATACACCC